>CAXDNN010000037.1:0-16398 GCA_963990675.1 uncultured Synechococcus sp. | reverse complement strand
TTTTTTCAAGCAGAAGACGGCATACGAGATTCGCCTTAGTCTCGTGGGCTCGGAGATGTGTATAAGAGACAGTGTGGTTCCTTTCGCCGTTCCATCCAGAACGGTGAGCATGTTGAGGCGATCAACGTTCGACTTGTCGACCGTTCCACCAGTCGCGATCAGGTAATGAACGGTTCCGTCTTTGGGTCGGACGGATAGCGCAAAGCTTCCGTCTTGGTTTGTACGGACAGCCTTCAATGGTTTGGGCTCTTCCCCGCCCCTCGTTCTCCAGAGCGTGACGGACGCATTGGCGACAGGCTTGCCCATCACCGAGACCGTGCCGCGCACTTTGTTATGAATGCTGGCTTCTGCTGCTTGTTGGCCTGCTAAGCCCGTGAGGCCCATGGCAAGCCCCGCAATGAGCAGTCCTCGATTCAATGATGTGTTGAGCGACATTGAGCCGGAGGTCAGGCAATCCATTGCTAATGGAAGCGTCTGGCGCTGCCATCCCCTCGACTGGCTTCTTGAACGAATGGGCTCAAGTCAACTCCCCTAAACTGGAGGGGTAGTTCGATCTCATTCGATCAGTGCCCCGAATTGGACTGATCGTGAACGATGGCAAGCCGCTGGCGGAACAAACGGCGGACACGATTCAGCAACGCTTAGAAGCCGCTGGTCAGGAGGTGGTCCGAGCCAGCAGTGCCGGTGGGATGGTCGGATTTGCCAATCCTGATCAACACTTGCGGATGTTGGGCTACAGCGCCTGCGTTCCTGAAGAATTTGATGCATCGATGGCCCTGGCCATCGTGCTGGGGGGGGACGGAACGGTGCTGTCTGCTGCCCGCCAGACAGCGCCTGTGGGTGTGCCGATCCTCACGATTAATACGGGCCATCTCGGCTTTTTGGCTGAGGCCTATCTGGGGGATCTCGATCGAGCGTTGGAGGTGGTGCTCACCGAGCAGTGGACGATTGAAGAACGCAGCAATCTTGTGGTGAGTGTGATGCGAGGCGAGCAGCGTCGCTGGGAAGCGCTTTCGCTCAATGAGATGGCGCTGCATCGAGAGCCACTCACCAGCATGTGTCACTTCGAGATTGCGATCGGCCGCCACGCCCCCGTTGATATCGCCGCTGACGGGATCATCCTTGCGACGCCCACTGGTTCCACTGCTTACGCCCTGAGCGCAGGTGGACCAGTGATTACGCCCGATTGTCCTGTGCTGCAGCTCACGCCGATTGCCCCCCACTCCTTGGCCTCACGGGCCCTCGTCTTCAGCGACCGTGAACCGGTCACCGTGTTCCCTGCCACCCCGGAACGATTGATCATGGTGGTGGATGGAACAGCCGGTTGTTATGTGTGGCCGGAGGATCGTGTCTTGATCCGTCGGAGTGATCACCCGGTGCGTTTTGTGCGGCTGGTAGATCACGAATTTTTCCAGGTGCTACGTAACAAGCTCGGTTGGGGATTGCCGCACATCGCCAAGCCCGACAAGGAATGACGGAGGCGTTGCTGCTGTTGGTGGGGAGGAGTGCTCTTGCGCTCGCGCCTCGTCTTTCAGCTTCGGGTTACAGCACCGTCGATTTGACGGACTTTGAGTTCACTGAGTGGGCTGGGCTCAAGAATCAAGGGCCGGTGGCGGCTGTTCTTGCGGCGGATCAACGCCACCGCATTGCTGAGTTGCGCCATCGATTTTCCAGATTGCCGATTTTGCTTGATCTGGTGGACGACAGCGTGGATGCTCGCGCTGAATTCCTGCACACCGGTGCGGATGATTTTTGGTTGTCCGGGAGTGCCCCCAGTGATCTTTTGATGCGGCTGCGCTTGCATTGCACCCTGTCGCAACGGCAGCCAAGCCGACCCTCGCTGCTGCAACTCAAGAACGACGACCTTTGCTTGGATCCATCAACGCGGGAGGTTTGGCGTGGAGGTCGAGCCCTCGATCTCACCACGCGAGAGTTCATGTTGTTGCACACCCTGCTGCAGCATCAGGGTCACGTTCTGAGCCGAGAACAGTTGTTGCAGCAGGTCTGGCAAGACGAGCGGGCTAATAGCGGCAATGTTGTGGAGGTGTATGTGCGGTATTTGCGTCAAAAACTTGAGGCGGAGGGTGAGGGCCGGCTGCTGCACACCATTCGCGGCCGTGGGTATTGTCTCGGCCCTGCTGCTGGGGGTTGATTGGCGATGGATGTCCCCCCAGTCCGTCCATTGCCCCAGCAGCTGCCATTAACGGCGCAATGGTGCATCAAACCGCAGCTCTGCATTGCCTTGGAGGTGGCCCAGTCCGCGGAAGAGCAGAGGCGTGGCCTGATGCACCGTCCCGCCTTGCCTCCCTTGCGCGGCATGTGGTTTCCGTTTGAAACTCCGCGGCCGCTGCGTTTCTGGATGCTCAACACCCTGGCGCCATTGGACATAATTTTTGTCAGGGGAGACACGGTGGTGTCGATTCAGCCGAGGGTACCGGTGTGCCCCGGGTTGCCCTGCCCCAGCTATGGCCCGCGTCAGCTGGCAGACGGAGTGGTGGAATTGGCGGCTGGCGAGGCGGAACGCCTTGGCATCGAAGTGGGCGATCCAGCGATAGTTGGCACGTTCCCGTAACGATTTGTGGACGATTTCGTTATAATTTCGTGCCAATTGCCGTCAGGATTGGATTCATCGGCACGAGTCGTGTGCCATCGCTAAGGGGTTGTCCGCGCCAGGCCTGGAGCTGACTGACGCGGACGGTCATGTGAGCTTCCTCGAGTGCCCGCCGCACCTCGCCGAGGCTCTCCACGGTGGCGAGAGGCACCACCACGACGCCCTTCGGCTCGAGCCGTTCCAAGACGAGTTGCAGCAACGTGTTGCGTTGGCGTCCGCCGCCTCCCACCAGCACACGGTTGGGTTGTTGGAGATCCACAGGGATCTCAACCGGGAGCTCCCCCCGTAACAGATCGATGGCGTTGGCTTCGAGCACCGCTGCTGGGCACACTCCCAGTCGTTCGGCATTGGCCCTAATTAGTGCGGCGCCGCCAGCCCGTTGTTCGACTGCCATGAGTTGCAGTTGCGGTCGCAATCGCAAGGCTTCGAGCCCAACGCTTCCTGTGCCGGCACCCAAATCCCAAAGCACTCCTTGTTCTGGTGGATTGAGATCGGCCAGCAGTTGGATGCGGATCTCCCGTTTGGTCATCAGACCCGGGTGGTCGCTGTGCTGCAGGTACACCCCATCATCGAGGCCAAAGAGGGGATAGGTCTTTGGATCTTGTGGCGCTGCTTCCTTCGCGATCAGTACTGCAATCAAAAGCCGATGCAGATCGAGGGGGAGATCGTCATTCAGTGCGATTTGCAGAATGCGTTCGTCCGGATGACCGAGGTTTTCGCAGAGCCAAAGGTCGTAGCTCGCTTCAAGCCCACTGCTGACGAGCATCTGTCTCACACTGATGGCGCCGCCTTGGTTCGGATCGGTGAGAACAGCAAGCGCCGCAGGACGCTTCTGGAGAGCCTGGCTGAAGGCTTGGGGTTCTCGACCGTGAAGGCTCACCCATGTGGCGTCTTGCCAGGGGCGGCCAATGCGGGCAAAGGCCAGCTGCAGCGAGGTGGGGGCTGGGTGAAAGCGCAGACGCGCGCTGCCGAGCCGATCCCCCAGCATGCGGCCGATGCCAAACCAGAGGGGATCGCCGCTCGCCAGCACTACGCCCGGAGCTGTCGCGTCTACGTCCTGCAGGGCTTCCACCAAGAGGCGGGGATCGTCACTATCGATGAAGGATTTGGGCCGATTGAGCCAAGCGTTCAGCGCCGGCTGAAGTCGGCGCGGTGCGGCAATCCAGTGCGCCTCACGGATCAGTTGTTGCTGAGCCGTAGGCAAAGAGGCTGGTGCCCCGGCATCGGTTCCGATCACATCGATCATCCAGGCATTCTGGTGGTACTTGATGCGTTGCCTATGGGTCATCGTCCTTCCCGTTCAGATCTCTTGGTGATTGCCGGTTTCATTCGGCCCCGGGTGCTTTGGCGAGGCTTGTTTGTGGGTCGCTCCTTCCTCTCGCATTGGTCGTCAGCGGTGATGATCACGCTGAGCGGCCTGATGGTGGAACCATTGGCCTGGCTGCAATCTCTGCAGATTCGTCGTCAGCTGAGGGCGCGCCAACTTCCGCCCGACCCCATCGTGGTGATCGGTCATTGGCGGAGTGGCACCACCTATCTGCATCAGCTGCTTGCCAGTGATCCAGCCGCTGCCACGGTCCGCAATTCCCTGATGGTGGCGCCACAGGTTGGTGTTCTGTTGCGTCCGCTAATCGTTCCCTTATTGGCCCGTTTGATGTCGGCGCGACGACCTATCGATGCGGTGGCTTGGGAGCCGAAGGATCCTCAGGAAGATGAGCTTTGCATCGCCAAACTCACCATCGATACCAACATGGCGGGGGTGGCGTTTCCATTGGATTACCTCGTCCACTTTCGGCGGAGTGTTTTACTCACCACCCGCCGCTTTGAACGTCTTTGGTTGTACATCACGCGCCTCACCTGGTTGCATGACGGTGCTGGTCGGTCGCACCTGTTGATCAAGAACCCCGCCCATACAGCTCGGGTGCCCATGGTGTTGAAGCACTTCCCCAAGGCGCGGTTCATTCTTTTAAAGCGGGAGCCGCTTGATTCGATTCGTTCTCTGGTGCAGGTGAAGCAACGCATGTCGGCTCTCGTGGGCTTGCAACCGCTGCCCAGCCAGATCACCCAAGTCGAAGAAACCGTGACGGCCCATCGCGAGCTCATGCAGGCTTTCGAGGCATCGCGTCATCTCATTCCGGCGGGTCAGTTGGTCGAGGTGGCCCATACCGACTTGGTCCAACAACCATTTGATGTGGTGAAAAGGATCTATGAGGCTTTTGGCCTTCGGAGTTGGACCACAGCGGAAGCTCCTATTCGTCAACGCATCGAACAGTCGTCGACCTATCGAGCTGATCCTGTAGCCCTTGAGCCGCTAGCGGAGCAGCGCTTAAGAGAGCTGTTGGGGTTGGGATGAACAGTTCTGCATCTCAACAGCTTGAACGACGACAGCGGTTGCACGAATTGGTGCTGGCGTTGATCGCCAGAGAAGAGGAGTTGCCATTGATGGATGAAGCATGGCCAGAGGCTTCGAGCGGAGGTGCTCCAGCCCGTTGGTTGGATCAGAACCGCCGCACCCTGCATCGCTATCAGGCCCTGGTGCGAACAGCGGTCACCCTGGATGCCCTTGTGGATGCGGAAGACGCGCCGCAGGATTTAACCCCTGGCTGATGCTCTCAAACCTGGCAATCTGGGGAGATCTCTTGGCACTCCATGACTGGACTGGGTTTCTCCGCTTTGCGCGGGATGCTGCGCCGTGGTTCCAGTCCTTGGATCCCGCCATCAGCGAGTTGGAGCCGACCGTTTGGCCTTGGGTGGGACCAGCCCTACAGCGTCCGTTATGCGAGCAATCTCGATGATGGTCCGAACCACGGCATGCCGCTGGGGGGATTCGGTGCTGGATGCTTCGGCCGCGCCCCTGATGGCAACACCAACCTGTGGCATCTAGATGGTGGGGAACATTGGTTTGGAACGCTCCCCGATTGTCAGTTCTCTCTCTGGGAAAAGCAGGGGGATGATCTGCGCGCCCATGCCCTTGCCGTTGCGCCGGAGGGTGATGCGTCGCGTCCAGATGCTGCAGCATCGCTTCCGGCTTGGAGTTGGTACCCAGCCAGTACGCCAGAACGCAGCACGGGCACCTATGCCGCCCGTTACCCGCTGAATTGGACCCATTACGACGGGGTGTTTCGTTCCGGGGTGCTGTGTGAAGCGTTCAGCCCAATTCTCCCTGGCGATTACCAACGCAGCAGTTATCCGGTAGCGGTATTCCGTTGGCAGCTTGCGAATCCCACCGACCAACCGTTGGAGTTGTCGTTGATGGTGAGTTGGCGGAACACCGTTGGCTGGTTCACCAATACCGATGCTGCAGCGGAAGTTCATTTCCGTGATGACGGGAGCCCTGAACACAACTATTCCCCGGCCATTGGCCGGGGCGAAGGCCAGCGCAACCGGGCCATCAACGAGCCAGGGGTCACCGGTGTTCTGTTGGAGGGCCGATCGTCGGAGCCGATTGCAGAGGGAGAAGGCCAATGGTGTCTTGCGGTTCCCGACGATCTCGGCGGCGTTGACGTGCTGCGTTGCAGCCGTTGGGATCCCTGCGGAGATGGCTCGGATATCTGGACTCCCTTTGCTGCAGAGGGAAGAATTCCGGAAAGCGATAACGACCGTGAGAGCCGCGCCGGCGAGCAGGCGAGTGCCGCCATGGTGGTGAAGTTCACCTTGGCTCCAGGGGAATCGCGCGAGATTCCAGTGGTGATTAGCTGGGATCTACCGATCACGGCCTTTGCCTCCGGCTGTGCTGACCGCCGTCGCTACACCGACTTCTTTGGCAGCGATGGCCGTAATGCTGCTGCGATTGCAGCAGAAGCCCTCAGGGATTGGAGCGATTGGCGAGGGCGAATTGAGGCTTGGCAGCAACCCGTTCTGGAGCGAAAAGCTCTTCCGGAGCCTGTGCGCATGGCCTTATTCAATGAGCTCTACGACCTCTGCAGTGGCGGCAGCCTTTGGACGGCGGCCACTGCAAAGGATCCCTACGGCCGATTTGGGGTTCTGGAGTGTCTTGACTACGCCTGGTACGAGAGCCTGGATGTTCGTTTGTACGGCTCCTTGGCGTTGCTTCAGCTCTGGCCCGAGCTGGATAAGGCTGTATTGCGTAGTTTTTCACGCGCGATTCCTGCGCATGATGCGACCCAACGCCCCATCGGTTGGTACTTCACCCAAGGCCGGGGCAGGGTTGAGGCCGATCGCAAGGTGGCTGGTGCGACGCCCCACGATTTGGGTGCTCCGAATGAGGTGCCATTTGATGCCACCAACTACACCGCTTATCAAGATTGCAATCTCTGGAAAGATCTTGCCAGTGATTTTGTCTTGCAGGTTTGGCGAACCTTCCAGCTCGCGCCAACCGGCGAAGATTTGAATTTTTTAGCGGATTGCTGGCCATCCGCGGTTCGAGCGTTGGATTACCTCAAATGTTTTGACGTCAACGACGACGGTTTGCCCGACAACGGCGGAGCACCGGATCAAACGTTTGATGATTGGCCCTTGAAAGGGGTCAGCGCCTATTGCGGAGCGCTCTGGATCGCGGCATTGGAAGCCGCATTGGCGATGGCGCAGCGTCTGCAGCTCGACCTTGGCCTCGACACCACCGTTGAGCAGCGCCGCTTTGGTCAGTGGCTTGAACAGTCGAGGAGCAACTTTGATCGTTTGCTTTGGAATGGCGAGTACTACGAAATCGATGCTGAAAGCGGAACGCCAGTGGTGATGGCGGATCAGCTGTGTGGCGATTTCTATGCGCGTTTGTTGGGCTTGCCTCCTGTGGTGAGTGACGCCAATGCCCTGAGCACGTTGAATGTGGTGAGGGAAGCCTGCTTTGAGCGTTTCCAGGGCGGGACCCTTGGCGTCGCCAACGGATTGCGACGCGATGGAACTCCACTTGATCCGAATGGCACGCACCCGCTTGAGGTGTGGACTGGAATCAATTTCGGGATTGCTAGCTATTTCCGTTTGATGGGCCAGACCGACACGGCTTTAGCGATTACGGAAGCGGTAGTGAATCAGGTGTATTCCGGGGGCTTGCAATTTCGAACACCAGAGGCGATCACAGCTGTGAACACCTTTAGGGCTTGTCATTACCTCAGAGCCATGGCGATTTGGGGCTTGTGGGCCACCGACACCGATTGGGCTGAAGTGCCTGGCGCTTCAGAGCGTTGAAGTGTTTGGCTAGGTGATTCTCCGAAAAACAGGCGGTAGTCCCTCGCAAAATGATTACGGCTTTGGAAGCCGTAATGGGACGAGATACTCCTCACCGTGTCGTAGCCAAGGCTGTATCGGATTTCAGGATGACTCAGGGCAAGGTGCACTTGTCCAAGCCGAATGTTTTTCATCAAGGTCATTGGCCCAATGCCAAAGGTGGTTCGACAGTTCTGAACCAGTGAGGAGCGCGAGGCGAAAATTGTGGCGGAGAGATCATCCAATTTGATCGCTCTGTTGGGGTTTTTGAGACCCCAGAGGAGCATGTCTCGCATCAATTGAGCTTGGTGCCTCGACTCACCCTTGTTGCTGGCAAGAAAGGCGTCCGGATGAAACGATTCCAGCAAGGCACTTTCAATAAGGGTTTCCCTCAAGGCACTATTCACGCGGTTGTCGAGATCCAACAGTGTTTTGAGTTGTTTGAAATGCTGGAGTTGAAGTTGCAGGGAGTTGTCCTGATCCAGGCAATCAACAAGCTTCTTCTCGTCGTGGATTTGAGCGAGGTCATGCAGACGTTGTGTCTTGAAGATCGCCATGGTGGTGTGGGCACCGGGCGACATTTGAAAATATGAATCGTTGATTCGCGAGCTGAATCCGTGAATCGTGCAGGGTTTGAGTTCTTCGCCTCGAACGCGATGAAGTTCGATGTTGTCGGTCTGTTCGAGGCCAACAATGGTGCGATGTGGGTTCCGATTCCCCTCCACCACCAAGGCTTGATTGGTGCGAATTGAGAGGATTGGAAGGTTGCTGCTTCCATACAAATCAAACCGGCCCTTCAACTCGCCCGGGGTGATTTGAACAGCCTTTACCTCATATCCAAGAGCAGCGAAGCAGCACTCAAACTCCCAAGCCGTCCGAAACGACATGCTTCGGACGGCGTAATCGTTCTGAGTTAGTAGCCGCTGATATTTCAGATTATGCAAAATATGTTTTGCGATTTTGTCAGATTTTTTCGGCAATGGGAAGCCACGGCAGATTTAGTGACCTCTTGCTTCTCCGATCATGGATTCATTCGAACGAACAGTCTGAGTAGTGTTCCGGCCAGCTAGCCAGGAATGCTTCCAGATGCGCCGTTTGATTTGCTCTCTTTTGGCAGCCCTGACGTTGTTGGTGTTAACACCCCGCGCCGCCTGGGCTCAAGTCCACCAGCATGAGAGCGAATCCGGAGTTGCCATGGTTCGCTCTCTGGAGAGCCTCCGCGATCTGGATTACGACAGCTGGCAAGCGGTGGCCTATCGAGAGGGCAACTCTGGCGAGCCTGTGGTGCTCCGCATTGTTGGTTATCCGGGAAAATTGCGCCTTGATCATCCCGTTGGCCTCCAGGTATTAGCTGGTCGCCGCACTTGGCTTCTCGACGACATCACATTGGATAATCCCGTTCTGGCAGGGGATGGTCGTGATGCTGCTGTCGAATTTGCATTGGACCCCTTGCTTAACGACCTCACCAACAACCGACCCTTACGCCTGGTTCTGCCAGGGGTGATTACGGAATTGCCTGTTCCTCCTTACGTCGTGGGTGAGTGGCGCTCGCTTCAGGACTTGCCCTTGAGCTGATGTGGGATGCCTGGATGCGGCGGGCGTTGGCGTTGGCTGCCCTTGCCGATGGACACACCAGCCCAAATCCCCTCGTGGGTGCTGTTGTTCTTGATCAGCATGGCTGCTTGGTGGGTGAAGGGTTTCATGCGCGGGCCGGTGAACCTCATGCTGAGGTGGGCGCTTTAGCTCAAGCGGGTGATCGTGCCAAAGGCGGAACCCTTGTCGTCACCCTTGAACCTTGCTGTCACCACGGGCGCACTCCCCCCTGTTCTGAGGCCGTCTTACGGGCTGGCATCACGCGGGTGGTGATTGCCCTTAAGGATCCGGATCCGAGGGTTGCTGGGGGAGGGATTGCGCAGCTCCGCGCCGCCGGGCTTGAAGTGATCAGTGGGGTTTTGCAAACCGAAGCTACGTTCCAGAACCGGGCTTTCCTGCATCGAGTTCGCACCGGTCGTCCCTGGGGGACGCTCAAATGGGCGATGGGTCTTGATGGCCGCACTGCTCTCACCAATGGAGAGAGTCAATGGATCAGTGGGCCAACGGCAAGGGAGTGGGTGCACCGACTCCGCTCAAAATCTGATGCGGTGATCGTGGGCGGTGGCACCGTGCGTACGGATAATCCATTGCTCACCAGCCGCGGGCGGCGGATACCTGAGCCTCTACGGGTGGTGTTGAGTCGAAGCATGGAGCTCCCCGCAACGGCTCAGCTGTGGGATACAACTCTCGCTCCCACCCTGGTGGCCCATGGCCCTGAATCCAAGGAGCGCCCTTTCCCCTCTGGCCCTGATCGTCTGCTGCTGCCCACCTCTGAACCAGAGCCTTTGATGAAGGAGTTGGCGTTGCGTGGTTGCAATCGTGTGCTGTGGGAGTGCGGTCCTGAGTTGGCAGCTGCTGCCATTCGTCAGGGTTGCATCCAAGATGTTGCCGTTGTGGTGGCCCCCAAGCTCATGGGAGGGCTGCCGGCGCGAACACCCCTAGGAGACCTTGGTTTGACGGCCATGGATCAGGTGGCCGCAGGATCTCTGCTCAGCCCTGAGCAATTGGGTAGCGATTGGCTGTTTCAGTTCAGGCTCACCGCTTAGGCCGCTGTTCGGATTCGACGATGGTTCGCTCCAAGTTGTTGGCAAATCGACCGATCAGGACACCCATTACGGCCGCCAGGTACAGCGGTCCGGCAATGCTGGTGGCCACACTCACCATTCTGGAGAGTGGAAGCATCGGATTGATATCTCCGAATCCCACGGTGGTGAGGCAAACGAAGGCGAAGTAGTTAATCGCCGAAAACACGTGGGATGTGGCAAAAACACTGGTTCCTGCACCGATGGGAAAGTTGAGTGGTTCGAAACTGCCGGGCTGGATGGTTTCCAAGGCACTCATCACAAGGCCGGCGGTCAGCCCGATGTGGAGATAGCCCGCCGTTGCACCCATCAATAAGGCTTCGCTCACGCTGGGTTCTTGGGCGAAACGTTTGACGAGGCGGATCACGCTCCAACCCACCAGCACACTCCAGCTCAGGGCAAGCGGAACACCGCTGTAAATCAATTCATGGGGCGTGAGCAGCCACAGCCACATCGACAACACCGCCAACAACCCCAGACTGCGGTAAAGCCGATCAGCCCAAATGGGGGCTAGGCCGTCGCGCACCATGACTTGCGTCAGCATCAGCGCAATCAAGGTGTAGCCGACGTGGGTGGTCCAGATCAGTCGCGGAAAGGCGAAGCCAACCATCACCACCAACGTGAACAGCAGCAGCAACTTGAGTTGCAATCCCCCTTTGCGTTGCAATCGCGAAGCCCACCCCAAAGCATCTATCCAGAACTGCGTTCAGGGTCATTCCCCGCTCGCGGCTGTCAACCGTCTGAGTTGCCAACCGTCTGTGTGATCAATCTCCTGGGCAGAGAAGGGCTAGAGGAGATTGAGCTGTTCGGCTCCAGAGGCATTGCCAGATGTAGGGATGCAGCTCCAACCCTGTTCAGCAATGGGAGAGAGCATCGGTTCAAGGGCATGGCGATGGTGTTGGTCACCGGGTTCCAGCCACACCTCCTCAAGACCGTTGGGAATGATCACGGGCATGCGGTTGTGCAGCGGTTTCACCAATGCATTGGCCTGGGTGGTGATCACGCAGCAGGTTTCAACTTCGCTGCCATCAGGACCCACCCAGCGATCCCAGAGCCCCGCCAGCCAAAAGATCGCCTGGTCGTTTCGACCGATTTGGTGACCTTTTTCATAAAAGCTGCTGCTGGGTAAAAGGCAGCGGTGATGTCGCCAGGCCCCTCGGAAGGAGGGTTTTTCCGCAATGCTTTCAGCCCTGGCATTGATTGGTCTATGACTGGCTTGTGGATCTTTCGCCCAGCCGGGCAGCAGCCCCCACAACATGTGTGCGGCACGACTTTGGCCATGTTCGCGTCGGAGCGCAAGCACGGGCTCTCCAGGCCGAATCAGCGCCCGTGGGGCGTAATGCTTTAGCCATGCAGCATCGTCTGCCTTCAGCCATGGCTTGAGGTGACTCGCCATGGCATCGGCTGTTGATTCGAGGCAATAACGACCACACATCCCCAGAACGTTAGGAGCCGTTCGGTTCTCACACCCATGCTGGCGTCACGCTTCGCGTCATCCCTCGTAGCGTGAGGTGAGTGCAGGCGTGGGCTATGCCGATCCGTCAGGACGACAACCAACCGAACCGTCGTTTCGGAATCATCAACCTGGTGTTAATCGGCTTTGGGGTGCTGCTGTTGTTCAGCAGCTTCATTCCGAGCAATGGCATGCAGCAGGTGCCGAGGGTTCCCTATTCGTTGTTTATCGATCAGGTGAATGATGGCGCCGTGAAACGGGCGTTCATTACCCAAGATCAAATTCGCTACGAGTTGACGGCACCAGAGGAGGGGACACCTCCTGTGTTGGCAACAACGCCGATCTTCGATATGGACCTTCCCCAACGCCTTGAAGCGAAGGGCGTTGAGTTCGCTGCAGCTCCCCCGAAGAAACCAAATATCTTCACGACGATTCTGAGCTGGGTCGTTCCCCCGCTGATTTTCATCCTGGTTCTTCAATTCTTTGCGCGACGCTCGATGGGTGGCGGTGCGCAGGGTGCATTGAGCTTCACCAAGAGCAAAGCCAAGGTGTATGTCCCCGATGAAGAGTCACGGGTCACGTTTGCTGATGTGGCTGGGGTTGATGAAGCTAAAGACGAACTCACCGAAATCGTCGACTTCCTCAAAACACCTGAGCGTTACGCCGAGATTGGTGCCCGCATTCCGAAGGGCGTGTTGTTGGTGGGCCCTCCTGGAACCGGCAAAACGTTGCTTTCCAAGGCTGTTGCTGGTGAAGCCGGTGTTCCCTTCTTCATCATTTCGGGCTCTGAATTCGTTGAGCTCTTCGTTGGTGCTGGCGCCGCTCGCGTTCGCGACCTGTTTGAAGAAGCCAAAAAGAAAGCGCCCTGCATCATTTTTATCGATGAACTCGATGCCATTGGTAAGAGCCGTTCTGGCTCCATGGGAGTTGTTGGTGGAAACGACGAGCGCGAGCAAACGCTTAACCAATTGCTCACGGAAATGGATGGTTTCGCTGCTCAAGACAAGCCCGTGATTGTTCTTGCTGCCACCAACCAGCCTGAGGTTCTCGATGCGGCGCTGTTGCGTCCCGGTCGCTTCGATCGGCAAGTCTTGGTCGACCGTCCAGACCTCTCCGGTCGCAAAACAATCTTGGAGATCTACGCCAAGAAAGTGAAGTTGGCGGAAGGTGTCGATCTCAATAGCGTTGCCCAAGCCACCAGCGGATTTGCCGGTGCTGATCTGGCCAACCTTGTGAATGAGGCCGCATTGTTAGCGGCTCGGGGGAAGCGCACTCGGGTCGAGCAGCAAGATTTAGGCGAAGCCATCGAGCGTGTTGTCGCTGGCTTGGAGAAGAAGAGTCGCGTCCTTCAAGACGACGAGAAAAAGGTGGTGGCTTATCACGAAGTAGGCCACGCCATCGTTGGCCATCTCATGCCAGGCGGCAGCAAAGTGGCGAAAATTTCGATCGTTCCCCGGGGCATGAGTGCCTTGGGTTACACGCTTCAACTCCCTACAGAAGAGCGTTTCCTCAACTCCAAGGAAGATCTTCAGGGCCAAATTGCCACCCTGTTGGGCGGCCGCTCGGCTGAAGAGATTGTTTTTGGAAAAATCACCACGGGTGCGGCGAACGACCTCCAGCGGGCCACAGATCTTGCGGAGCAAATGGTGGGGACTTATGGCATGAGCGACACCCTTGGTCCTTTGGCCTACGACAAGCAGGGGGGAGGTCGTTTCCTGGGCGGCAACAACAATCCTCGCCGTTCTGTGAGTGATGCCACGGCCCAGGCGATCGACCATGAAGTTCGCGGTCTGGTCGACAAAGCCCATGACGATGCCCTGTCGATCCTGCGTCAAAACATGGGTCTCCTGGAAACCATTGCCCAGAAAATCCTCGAGAAAGAAGTAATTGAGGGCGACGATCTGAAACAGATGTTGGAGGCGAGCGTTCTTCCGGAAGGCGTCAGCGCTTGACGCGAACCCCTTCCATCTCCGATAACTGTCCTTTAGAGCGTTGCAATGGCTTTCGCTGCTGAAGGGGTTGCAGCTCCTCTCGTGGGGCTGCATGGTCGTGATTACCTCTCCTCTGCGGATGGTTCCGCAGCCGAAACGGCAGCGCTTCTCACGCTGGCGACACAGCTGAAATCAGGGGATCGACGCATCGATCTCGGCAACCGTGTTCTGGGGTTGATTTTTACGAAGGCGTCTACCAGAACGCGGGTCAGTTTCCAAGTTGCGATGGCCCGACTCGGTGGTCAAACGGTGGATCTGAACCCAACCGTGACTCAGCTGGGCCGCGGCGAACCGTTGCAAGACACGGCGCGTGTGTTGAGTCGCTACTGCGATGCCCTAGCGATTCGTACCTTTGCGCAACAGGAACTCGTTGATTACGCCCACTGGGCATCGGTGCCCGTGATCAATGCCCTTACGGATCTCGAACATCCCTGCCAAGCCCTGGCCGACTTCCTAACGATGTTGGAAGTGCATGGTGATCTTCCTGGACAAACGTTGGCTTATATCGGTGATGGCAACAATGTTGCCCACTCCCTCATGCTCTGTGGGGCCTTGCTCGGGGTGAACATTCGGATTGGTTGTCCAGAGGGATTTGAGCCTTTGTCTGGGGTGTTGGAGCAGGCAAGATCGCTGGCACAACATGGAGCTTCCATTGAGATTTGCACCGACCCCGTGAAGGCGGTGGCGGGTGCCCAAGCGGTGTACACCGATGTATGGGCGTCGATGGGTCAGGAAGACGAGCAGGCTGAACGGGAAGCTGCCTTTGCAGCGTTCTGCGTGGATCAGGACCTAATGGATCAAGCCGCGAAGGACGCGATTGTTTTGCATTGTTTGCCTGCTCACCGGGGTGAAGAGATCACACCCGACGTCATGGAGGGTGCATCCAGTCGGATTTTTGATCAGGCCGAAAACCGACTTCATGCCCAGCAAGCCTTGCTTGCCGCACTCATGGGTGGCTTGTGATTGGGTGAATTGCCCATCCCCCTTGCGACAAGCCCTGGTTGGGGGTACAAATGTATTGTTCAATGATTAATTGCTGGTGGCTGCCAACCCCCAGGAGAGCCTCACCTCCGCACAGCAGGAGTTGTACGACTGGCTGGCCGATTACATCGGCACCCATCGTCATAGCCCTTCGATTCGTCAGATGATGCAAGCCATGGGCTTGCGTTCACCAGCTCCGGTGCAAAGTCGCCTCCGTCATTTGCAACAGAAAGGTTGGATTACTTGGCAAGAAGGCCAAGCCCGCACGTTGCAGTTGCTTGGAGATGTGGCGGCGTCCGTTGGCATTCCTGTTCTAGGAGCTGTGGCGGCGGGTGGTTTGGTCGACACCTTTGACGATGTGCAGGATCACTTAGACCTTGCACCCGTTTTGGAAACACGAGGGTTGTTTGCCCTCACCGTGAACGGCGATTCCATGGTGGATGCCCACATCGCGGATGGCGATGTGGTGTTGATGGAGCCCGTGATCGATCCACAACGGCTCAGGGATGGCACGGTGGTGAGTGCTTTGGTTGCTGGCAGCGGCACCACGCTCAAGCATTTCCATCGCCAGGGCCCCACGGTTGTGCTGGAGGCGGCGAACCCGGCTTATTCCCCGATCGAGTTGCCTGCAGATCAAGTACAGGTGCAGGGAAAGCTTGTCGCTGTTTGGCGCCAGGTTTAGGAACCTCACGGTGTAAAGTCTCAACGACGACGTGCCCGAGGGCAATTCCATCGTCTTTGGGGCCATAGCTCAGCTGGTAGAGCACCTGCATGGCATGCAGGGGGTCAGCGGTTCGAATCCGCTTGGCTCCACTAGGTTTTCACCAAGTGGCAATCCCCAATTAGAGCAAGTCTGCTAAGGCTTTGCAGTTTTGCTCTAATTCCACGCGTACGGATTCCAATATCAGGTCTCGCTGGAGGAGGTGCAGCCCTCCACCCATTCGCCATGGGCTGACGGCATGGCGTTCCCGAACCGGCAGACCTTACTTTGCTGGGAATTCATCAGCCAGCCGACACCATCCTTTGGTGCATGGCGATCAACAACCTGAGCTGATGACTAATCTTCTAAGCGACATGCATTTAAATCGCATCACTTTTTTAGAAGGGAGGGGGTACAAACTTCCAGTAGATCCAAACAGCAAATATCGTCAAAGGCAAATCAACCAGAATCCAGTTACCAATCTTTGTCTCCTCATATGTTTTGCAAAAAGGTATTTTGATTCTCCAGCCACCAGCCTTTTCAATCCAATAATTATGCTCTCTTTGTTTATATCGAATCTCTCTGAAGAAGATGAAGTATTTTGTTTCGCGTATTCTTACACCCAACCTACGGTCCAGCTCTACATCACTCCACTCATAGCTTTCATCTTCGACGAATTCACCTTTTTTGAAGCGACTCCATGACCAGTGATTGATGGTACCGAAGAATTGGAAACTCATATTATTGGATATAGGCTGTCTCTTATACACATCTGACGCTGCCGACGAAGGCTTAGGTGTAGATCTCGGTGGTCGCCGTATCAT
>CAXDNN010000036.1:0-16579 GCA_963990675.1 uncultured Synechococcus sp. | reverse complement strand
CGGTCTTGCGCGCTCGCCTCTCGGCTCCCGCGCAAGACAAAAACATAACACCTCCTCCTACCCACGCGCAACTGGATCAGCATTCAGCCTTCCGACAACGCTTCACCCCATGGCAGCAGTCGCTCGAGTTGAGACAACGAGGCAGCAGCCAACATCGGAAAGGGGGCCTGAGAAAGGTCTTGCCCTGGCTTCAAACGAGCCGGATCGGCACCAAGCCAACGGATCGGACAATCAAGCTCTTCCAGCACAAGCCATGCCGCCGCCAAGTCCCAAATCCTGGGCGTCGCTTCCAAAGCCCCGACGGTTTGCCCCATCGCCACACTGACGAGATTGAGACTGGCCACCCCCAACAAACGAATCTTTCCAGGAAAGGGTTGATCCGGTTTCCGTTGCAAGACGCGAATCGAACGACTGCACAGAGACACACAAGCACTATTCGCCAAAAGCCGTGTTTCAGCAGTGAGCGCCTCTCCATTGCGAAAGGCACCGCGACCCTTCAGCGCGACGATGCGTTGTCGCAACGCTGGAACATCCAAAAACACTTCACTGGGGCGACCATCGACAAAACGAGCGACGGAGATCGCCCAGTAGGGAATACCCGCCGCAAAATTGGTCGTGCCATCGAGGGGGTCTACGACCCAATAGGCACGAGAATCTGGAACATGTTTTGAGCCTTCTTCACTCAAAACCCCTTCGCCGGGGGCGATCTCTGCCAAACCCTCCACAAACGCCGCATCACTCCAACGATCACAAGCCGTGATCAAAGTTCCATCCGCCTTCAGATCCGAGGAAATATGCCCAAAATCTTGACGCTGTCGATCTGAAACACGATCGATCAACTGCTGCACAGCGCTCAGTTGATCAGCGGTGAGAACCGCTGTCACCACAACGCCCGGACAGAATCAGCGCTACCGGTCGGCGCGGTGGACATCACCATCGCCGGACAAACCGTCTTTAAAGCAGTGGGCTCAATCGGAATGGACGTTTCAGTGTCGTCAGGCTTGATGGAAGGCAACACAGGATTGCTGCAAGACACCAATGCATCTAAGCCGGTCCGACGTCGCAATTGAGCCAGGCTGGTGTTGTAGTCGCGAATAGCGCCGGCATAACGCAACTCGGCATTGGTGAGGTCCCGCTGGTTGTTCACCACTTCCCTTTGCGTACTGACACCGGCCTGCACACGAAGCTGAGACAAGCGAAGGGATTCTCGAGACGAAAGAACTTCGCTCGCCGTTGTTTGAATGTTTTGGACAGCTGTTCGAAGGCCAAAGAAGCTCTGCTCCACCTCAAGGCGAATCGAATCACGGGTTCGCGCAAAGCGATACGTGCTCTCCTCAGCCGCTTGCTTGAAACGGCGGTACTCAGCGCGCGCTCTCCCCCCATCAAACAGCCGCCAGGTTGCCCTTAATGCTGTGGAATTCTCAACACTCCATGCGTAGTCATCCATATCAATCTCTCCCAGCGATGTCTTCCCACTCTGTCCCTCACGTCTGCTGGTACTGCTGGTATTCACAAAGCTGAGAACCGGCTGAACAGCAGCCAGGGAGGCATTGGCTTCGCTGTTGCCGATTGAAATATCCAAAAGCAAACTGTCGAGCTCTTCTCTGAAGTTGAAAGCGGCAACAATGCTTTCTTGCAACGAGGGCTCCCAGCTGCCCAGTGGTCTAGCGGGTGTCGCTGCCGTTGGAGTGATGTCTTGGGGTAAATCCAACTTCGACGCCAACAGTCGACGCGCGGTGTCTTGTTGCCCCAGCTTTGACGTGAGGATGTTGCGGTCTCGCGCTAGCTGAGTTTCAGCTTCCAGAACCTCAAGCTTGGTATTCACACCAGCATTGAAGCGAGCGCGGGCATCTCTCAAGCTCACCAACGACGCACGAACCGATGCTTGGCCAATCCGAACGCCCTCGTCGGCTTCTTGGAGATTGAAGTAATCAGTGGACGTGACTAGCCGTAGATCGCGCAGGGCAATCGCATACGAATCACGAGCCTGCTCGTAGCGATCACGGGCAGCAGCGATCTGCGGAACACGCCTCGGGTTAATGATGTCCCAACTCACTTGAAGACTGGCGTTGACACGCCATTCCCGGCCATAACGTTCGTTCTCACCGTCGCGCTCCCGAGCTGGACGGATCACTTGACCCGTCAGGGGATTCGTTACCGCAGGAGTTGTGACCCCAGAGACAAAATCAGGATTTTGGAAGGAATAAGACTTGAAATATTCAGGGAGGCCGCTCGCTGAAAGATCAACAGTGGGGTACCAGGAAGAAATTGACGCACGCAAGGATGACTTCGCTTGTTCGACCCGACTTGCCGCAGCCTTCAAGATTGGACTATTCACCTCCGCCAACAGCAACGCATCCTCAAGGGTGAGAGGCCGAAGCTCATGAATGCTGACTTGCTGTTTTTGATCCGGCAGCGCCAAGCTTGGGGGAGCCATTAACGGCTGGAGAGACGGAGTTAATTCAGTAGCCGCAGGCGAAACCGCACCATCTTTAAGCCTTGGTCGCCCACCCTTCAGCTGTGGTGCAGTCGGCAACGTGGACTGATCAATTAACGCTGATGGGGAGTCTTCAAATGAATTCTCCTGCCCCATCACCGGTGAAGCTCCAGTCGCTAACACTCCCGCAATCAACAACCAACTTGCGGGGAACCGGTGCACAGCACATTCAAAACTTTTATGGAGTTTAAGGAGTTTTCTCGTTCCCACTCAAGACCGAGGCCACGATGTCAGCCGCCCCATGCACGACTCGTATCGGGACAGGGATTTGAGCCTGAACAGTGTCGAGCGTCATGTCGTCAAGAAACACAGGCTGACCCTGACGCAACATCACGGAGGGAAGCAGTAGCTCATCTCCCAGGTCTTTCCCGATCAAGCCATCCAGAAGGTCTTGCCCCGTCAGCAAGCCCGTCACCACTTGATCTTGCCCCCAATACGGGCTCGGCAAACCAAACAGCTGCAGGCTCACTCCCTCCACAGCATTGAGCCGCTGGGTGACCGGTTGTAAGGCGGTCTTCACGATGCTTCCCACAACCCAGCTGCAACGCCTGGGACGGCTCACGGCTTGGGGCAGTTCGTTCGATGCCTCAGCGAGCGACTCTAAAAAAGCGCGAATACTGCCAACGCCATTCTCCTGCTGCGGAAAGTCCTCGTAATCAGCGCGGGGCGGTAGGGGTAGTCCAGCCATCAGATACCACTCATCCGACAACCAGGCAAAGCGTGATCCAAGCTGGCTTTGAAACTCGGCCTGGATCTGTTCCACCTGCGCAATCACCGTACGGGCGCAGTAGCCATCAACAGGGATCAAACCATCCTGCTCGGGGCGAAAGCGGGTCAATCCCACAGGCACCACAGCCGCGGATAAAACAGCTGGCCACTCTCCTGTTGCAAAGCGGGCCAAATCGGAGAGAGTCCTCTCCAGGGCAGCTCCATCATTCAACCCAGGACAAACAACAACCTGGGCATGAATTTGAAGGTCACGTTGATCAAACCAAGCAAGTTGATCCATCAACAATCCAGCGCGCTGATTCACAAGCAAACGTGAGCGCAACTCAGGATCAGTGGCATGCACAGACACGAAGAGTGGTGATAACCGCTGTTCTTCAATCCGCTGCCAATCCACATCCGTGAGGTTGGTCAGGGTGAGGTAAGAGCCATACAGAAAACTGAGGCGAAAATCATCATCTTTTAAGTAAAGGCTGTCGCGATGCCCTGGGGGCTGCTGATCGATAAAACAAAAAGGGCAGTTGTTATTGCACTGACGGAGCCCGTCAAATAACGCTTCGGTGAAGGCCAAACCAAGACCATCATCCGCATCTTTTTCAAGATCCACACTGTGCAGCTCACCGGCGGTGTCGCGGACTTGAAGACTGAGTTCTTCCTCAACACATAGGTAGCGATAGTCGATCAAGTCCCTGGGACGAACTCCATTAATGCTGAGAAGTTGATCTCCGGGTTCAAAACCCAGCTCTTCTCCAATGGAGCCAGGTTCAACCGTCGCCACCACTGCGGGCTGTGGTTGCCGTGCCGAAGTCTTGGGATCCAGAGCGGCAATCGCGACTCCGGTGGATGGCTCATTCCACACAAGCCAGCATCAACTCCCTATTAGTTTGCGCTTTTAACAGTCCACCAGACCAAAAGTCCTGCACCGAACACCAATCGATATCCCACGAAAATCCACGTGCTGTTGCGTTGAAGAAAACGTAAGAGCCAGTCGATGGCCAGCCAAGACACCACTGCCGCTGAAAAAATCCCCACAAAGAGAGGCAATGGTCCAGCCCCTGCACTTGTGCTCAAGGCACTCTTTAGCTCCACCAAACCGGCAATGGAGATCGCAGGGATGCCCAACAAAAACGAAAAACGGGCTGCATCTGCCCGTTTCCAACCATCAAATAACGATGCTGTGAGGGTGCTTCCTGAACGGGAAACACCTGGAATCACAGCTAAAGCTTGGGCCAAGCCCACCACAAAGCCATCACGACCCGTAACACCTTTGAGCTGTTTGAGCCGTGGTCCAATGCATTCGGCAACTGCGAGAAGCAAGGCCATCACGATTGAAACGATGGCAATGGACGGAACGCTGCGCAGCGGAGAGCTGGCATAGCCCTCATGCCAAAAAAACTTGATACCGAGCCCCAGCAGCAGGATCGGCAACGTTCCAATCACCATGGCACCACCCAAACGGGCATCAGGTTCGCGCCACTGTCCGTGACGCACGGCACGGCCGATTCCCTTCAGCACCTGGGTGAGGTCTCGACGAAAGTAGGCAACGACTGCCGCGACGCTCCCCAGTTGAATGGCTGCCGTGACGGACACTCCAGGGTCATCCCAACCAAGCAAGGCGGGAACAACTCTGAGGTGAGCCGTACTACTAATAGGAAGAAACTCGGTTAGTCCTTGGACGATGCCGAGCACCAAAGCCTCCAGAAGACTCAAAGGAGCCGGGGTATCGATCATTCGGGATCAAACGTTGAGGCGACCCTATGTCGGGCACAAGCATTGGAAATGTCTTCTATGGTTTCCTGACTTTGTAACGAGGAGCACTTGGTCGGCGGCACCTGGCAATTAACAGCCTCCGACCGGGTGTGGTTTATTTCGGTCCCCAAGGCTGCCGCGGCCATGGTGGTGCTTCCTGTTTTCCTCCAAGCACCCTGGGTTCGCGTTCATCCCTTCTCCGCAACGCTATTCACCGCGTTGCTGTTAGCGATCGGCGTTGTTTTAAATCGCAGCGACAATCAACAAAAAGCCGATTTCGGATCATTGCTCGTTGGTTTTAGCGGGAGTTGGCTGGCTGGATGTGTGTTTTGGGGTTGGCTGAGAGCTCATCCTGTTTTGCACTTACCAGTGGAGGCCTTCGCGTTACCGCTGGCACTGGCAGGTTTGGGAACGCGTTGGCGCCTCGCCTCTGCCTTTTATTTGTCTTCCTTGGTGGGTACAGCTTTCACCGATTTAATGATGGCCACCACCGGAGTGATGCGCTTCTGGCCTGGGGTCGTGACGGCATCTCTGGATATGGCGCCACAACTTCTGCACGAGGCAGGGCTCCATCTTCTCCGTCCCCTACCCCTCACAGCTCTTGCCCTTGCAGCCAGCATCATTGTTTGGCTTGCAGGACGTTTGTCTCAAAGGGAGACAGCTGTTCTCAAAGGCAACGAAACCCTGTCCATGTCAGCAGCCGTGCTGATGACAACCCTATGGGTTGATGGTCTTTTTCTTCTTGCTGCACTCCTTCAACCTGGCCTAAGTGGACTGATCGAGTGAAACGAACTGCAAAACCTCTGGGTTTTGCAGGACTAGATCGGGAATTCGACTTGTAGTCTTTGCAAACCGGCACTGCCGGTCGTCCCGTTCCGTCCCCTGATCGAGAGTAGTGATGAAGCGGCTTCTGAGCTGGCTGACCGGCGCCCTAGTTATGGCAGGTTTGTTATCAAGCCTTGTGCTCCCATCCGCTGTTTATGCGGAGGAGGACCTTCTTGGGAAATATTCGGGCAGCGAGATCCGCAACGTTGTGGATGACAAGATTGCTGAACGAGAAGGCAAGGTAGACCTCAACAACTCTTCCGTACGCCGATTTCAGCAGTTTCCAGGGATGTACCCAACGATGGCGGGCAAAATCGTCCTCGGGGGCCCTTACAACAACGTTGACGACGTCCTGGAGCTTGACCTCAGCGAGCGTCAAAAAGAACTGTTCGCCAAGTACCGCGACAACTTCACGGTGACCCCACCATCCATCGCCCTGAATGAAGGTGACGACAGGATTAACGACGGTCAGTACCGCTAAAACAAACGTCCAACACAGACCTGCTGTGATCGTTTAAACCGCCGGAATTACCGGCGGTTTTTTTGCCTCCATGGCCCAGCCCCGTCCGCTTGATCCAATCCCTCCAGGTCCTTGGGATGTGGTGGTAGTTGGTGCAGGAGCAGCAGGCCTAATGACCTGCCTCGATTTACCAGCCGGTTTACGGGTCTTGCTGCTGAACCGCAATACCGGACGCCGTTCCTCCAGCCGCTGGGCCCAGGGGGGCATCGCTGCGGTGACGCGACCAGAAGACAACGCCAGCAGCCACGCTGAGGACACCATTCATGCAGGCGCTGGCCTGTGCGATGGAGATGCCGTTCGACTTCTCGTCGATGAGGCTCCCCATTGCGTCGAGCGGCTGCAACGACTGGGAATGGCCTTTGACCGAGATGGGCCCAATCTCGCGACAACACTGGAAGCGGCCCACAGCCATAAACGGGTTTTACACGTGCAAGACCAAACCGGACGCGCTCTGGTGGATGTGCTGCGGGAACGCGTCGAAGAACGCGAAGGCTTGCTGCATCGACGTGGTGTTCGCGTTACCAAACTGACGGTGGAAAACGGAAGCTGCAGTGGTGTTCAAGTGCTCGATGGACGGCTGCTTTACACCGTGCAAGCGCGGGCGGTCGTGCTGGCCAGTGGGGGCGGCGGACATCTCTTCGCCAACACAACCAACCCGGCCCAGGCGTGTGGTGAAGGAATTGCCTTGGCCTGGCAAGCCGGAGCAGCCGTCGAAGACCTCGAATTCGTTCAATTTCATCCCACCGCTTTACGTCTTGACGACGCCCCCTGCTTCCTGATCTCTGAAGCGGTGCGCGGGGAGGGTGGTGTTCTCCTGGATGACCTTGGTTGCAGCCCAGTGGCGCACTTACCGCAGGGAGACCTTTCACCCCGCGACCAAGTGAGTCGCGCCCTCGTGCAAGCGATGCAACGACAAGGGGTGGGACAAATCTGGCTTGACTTCAGTGCGATTCCCCGTGAACAAGCCGAAGCGCGCTTCCCAACAATCCTGGACCGATGCAGCGAATTTGGGCTGAACCCTCTGGAACATCCAATCCCTGTAGCGCCAGCCGCGCATTACTGGATGGGTGGTGTGGCCACCAATTTGCAAGCGGCGACCAACCTGCCGGGGCTGTTTGCGGTTGGCGAAGTGGCGTGCACAGGACTCCACGGAGCCAATCGCCTCGCCAGCAATTCCCTGATGGAATGTTTGGTGTTTGCTCACCAACTGAAATCGATCGACCTCGGGCCACAACAAACGCAGGTAAAACGATCCGAACCCGAAAGCTGTGACTTGGATCTCAGCAGTGGAGAAAGCAGCACGGGGCTGATGGCAAGGATTGAACAGCTCCGGCAATTGTGCTGGCAAACCGCTGGTGTCGATCGCGTCGTGCAGGGCTTACGCCAGGCGCTCCAACAAGTTCAAGCAGAAGAGAGCTGGTTAGAACAGCAACCGCTTTTGCAGATGGTCAAGGATCTTGATCATGCAGAGACCTTGGAACTGGGAGACAGCAGCCGGAGGAATCTCAATCTGCTGCTGGACCTTCATCACCGCTTGCTCACCAGTCGTCTCATGCTGGAAGCAGGGCTATTTCGACGCGAGAGCCGCGGGGGTCACTTTCGAATTGATGCACCAGTGGCACTACCTCAATGGCAGTGCCACTCGCGCCAATGCCTCAAGCAAGGGATCCGAACCCGGGCTGTACGGCACTAACTCAGAACTCGCGATCTCCCTTGTAGCCACTGAGGTCGGCCAGGGTGTCGAGCGACTTCACACCGGAATCAATCTCTCCATTGATTTCCCAGCTTGGGAAACCCTCCAAACCCTTGCTGCGACATAGATCAGCCTGGTTGTTCTGGCCATCAGCAGCACACTCCACAACTTGCAACTGCTGACTCGCCTCCTTCCCAAACATCTCTTTTTGGTCATGGCAGTGGGGGCACCAATAGGCGGAATACATCACGGCACCTCCAGCTGTGAGGTGGTCCGCCAATGCGATTGACGCAGGAGAACTCTCTTGCGTCACCGCTGGGGCGACTCCAGGGCCCGTTGCAACCGATTCAGGCCGGTTTGGATCGACCACCGACGCCCAAATCAGTCCTCCTAACAACACGGCAAGGGCCAAAAGCACACCACGGAAGATCAAGGTGCCAGGGTCATCCCAACCACCGCCAACCACCGACAGCACTAAAAGGAAGACGGACAGAACTGCTGAAAGAACACAGAAGAAACAAAACGCCTGAATTTTGAAGACCATCAGGCCCAACAACACCCCGCTAAAGACCGCCATGCCTGTGGAGACCATGAATAGTCCCCACCAAGTGCGACGCGACAACTCCGATTTGTTTTCCTGCAGCCCTGGCAACAAGGGCCCCAAGGCCATCAACAACACAACTCCGTACGCCATCAGACCCACTAACGACAGCGGAATGCCTTCGGCCAACGAACCCCAAGCACTATTGAGCACCTTGTCGCACCCGTCAGCACCCATCGGGCACGTGAGATCCCCAAGAAATCCCCAGCGCTTCAGCGTGATCGACCCCGTATCAATAACGCCGATCGTGGCCAGCACGGCCATCGCAATGCGTGCCCACTTGGCTCCAGGGTCTTGACGACGACGACTAACGAGACGGGTGCTGCCCATCCATGACCTAACGAGTGGGCAAATTCTGTCAGCTCAAGACCCTTTCGTCCTCTCCCTAGGCTGATGGAAGGCTTGACGGCGCAGAGATGACGAGCACGACAACTCAAACCACTGCTCAACCAATGGCGAAACCCACTACAAAGCCGACGGTTGCCTTCGCCCACTTGGGCTGCGAAAAGAACCGTGTTGACACTGAACACATGGTGGGACTACTTGCCGAGGCGGGCTACGGCGTCAGCACCGATGAGGAGGATGCTTCCGTTGTGGTGGTCAACACCTGCAGTTTCATTCAGGACGCAAGAGAGGAATCGGTTCGCACCCTCGTCGGGCTAGCAGAGCAGGGGAAAGAATTGATCATCGCGGGCTGCTTGGCGCAGCACTTTCAGGAGGAATTACTCGAGTCGATTCCAGAGGCGAAAGCGATTGTTGGCACCGGCGATTACCAGCACATCGTGGATGTATTGCAGCGGGTGGAAGCGGGCGAACGGGTCAACCGCGTCAGCGCCGTTCCGAGCTTTGTTGGCGATGAACATCTACCCCGTCAGCGCACCACAGACCAAGCGGTGGCCTATCTCAAAGTGGCTGAAGGCTGCGATTACCGCTGCGCTTTTTGCATCATTCCAAAATTAAGAGGTGACCAGCGCAGCCGACCGATCGAATCGATCGTGGCCGAAGCCCACCACCTGGCCGCGCAAGGGGTTCAAGAACTGATTCTGATTAGCCAAATCACAACCAACTACGGACTCGACCTCTACGGCAAACCCAAGTTGGCGGAGCTGTTACGAGCTCTTGGCGAGGTGGAGATTCCTTGGATTCGAGTGCACTACGCCTACCCAACAGGACTCACACCTTCAGTTGTTGCCGCATACCGCGACGTACCCAACGTGGTTCCTTACCTGGATTTACCGCTCCAACACAGTCACCCTGAGGTCCTTCGTGCCATGAACCGTCCTTGGCAAGCGGATGTGAACGAACGGCTGCTCGATGAGATCCGAGAGCAACTCCCGGATGCCGTTTTACGAACCACCTTGATCGTGGGATTTCCAGGTGAAAACGAAGAGCACTTCCAGCATCTAAGCCACTTCTTAGAAACCCAACGCTTCGATCATGTGGGGATTTTCACGTTTTCACCCGAAGATGGGACCGCCGCCGCCGATCTTCCGAATCGCGTGGATCCTGATGTGGCTCAAGCCCGAAAAGATGCCCTAATGGCATTGCAACAACCAATCGCTGCTGAGCGCAATCAACGCTGGGTGGGTAAAACCGTTGATGTGTTGATCGAACAGCACAACCCACAAACGGGCGAGATGATCGGGCGTTGCGCCCGCTTTGCTCCAGAAGTGGATGGCGAAGTGCATGTTCAACCTGGCGATGACGGCCAACAGGCCGCACCAGGGAGTTTTGTTCCGGTGAAAATTACCGGTGCCGATATCTACGACCTAACCGGACACATCGTTGGTGCTCGCGCCATGGTGGCGGAAGCCAGAGTGGGGGATTGACCGTTCTCCAACTGCAGCCCGAGCAGCAACGCCGGCTGTTTTTAGTCGCCTCCGGCGTGAGTACAGCGGGTTCTTTTGCAGGGATCACTGCCAAAGGCTGGATCCTGATGGATGGCAGCGCCGATCCCTTTCTTCTTGCACTGAATTTTGCGGCGCTATCGCTGCCGACGCTCATCATTAGTGGCCCCGCGGGGGTCCGCACCGATCGTATTGGCTGTGAACGGGTGCTTGTGCAGTCGCAATGGGCCCTCCTAGTCGCTGCGGGATTAGGCGCTCTGGCCATACCCCTCTTTGAAGGCATGGCGCAGGTGGTTTTACTCCTCAGCAGCACCTTGCTCGTTGGGATCGCCGGGGCCTATGAACTCACTGCCCGAAATAAATACTGTTCAATTCTCGTTGGGCCCAAGCAATTGGGGAGCTATCTCACAAGCTTTTCCGTGGTGTTCAACGTTGGGAAACTCGTGGGGCCACCGATCGGCGGGTGGCTTTTGGCGGCAACGGGACCCGCGTGGGCCTTAGGCATCGATGCAGCCAGTTATCTGCTGCCAATCGCAAGCGTGATGTTTCTTCTGCAACCAGACCGCACGAGGGAAGTGCGCAGCACCAACGGAAACAATGCGAGTTTGAGGAGCGCTTGGCGCCAGTGCGGCCCAACGTTACAAGGCGTTCTCACCCTCACAGCGGTGCTGTGTTTAGTGGGATTTTTCCATCCTGGACTTGCCCCACTCATTGCCTTTGAAGTGCTGGGGGGGAAACCCACGGACCTTGGCCTGTTTACCAGCGTGCTTGCTGCAGGAAGCATTGCTGGTGGGGTGGTGCTGCAACGAAACAGCACACAATTCAGCCACCGCCCGTTCCTAACCCTGGGAGGCTTCGGAATGATTACAGCCATTGCCCAACTGGGCATGTCCAGAAGTCCAGGCGTGGAGTTCAGCTTGGCCATGGCCTTTCTGATCGGGGCCGGAACTGCAGGCCTCTTGAGCAGTTGCAACCTGATCACTCAAATCGGCTCGGATCAAGTGATGCGGGGGCGCATGGCCGGACTCAGCCAAATCGCCTTTCTTGGCGGGGGTGGACTCAGCGGCCTCTTAGTGGCAGGAGTGGTGGTGGCAAGCAATCTTTCAACAGCCTTTGCCCTATGCGGAGGGATCAGCCTTGTGGTGGCGATTCGTTGGATCCTGACCCGCGGCCAGAAAACACTCGAACCGATCAGATCAGCTTGATTCCCTTCAGAAGCTTGGTGAGCACGAAGGCAACAACGAGACCAGTTCCAACGAGTCCGAGGTAGATACCAACGCCCATGAGCAAATAAGGAAGTCCCCACTATTAGATCAGAGATTCAGTAGCTAGAGGGGAAGAGCCGACAGGCTTTGTGAAATTGCGACGTTTGCATCTAAGAAAGTCGCCAACCACTCGCAACAAACAACTCATGGACGAACCGCAATCGCTGAGAGGGGGATTCGTCAATAGCAGACATCACTGCCAACCGAACCTCCAAAACAGGTGCAGGCTGTTGAACAGACTCCGTTCAGTCCTGAACGTATGGGGTTCCCTGTTTAAGACAAACCTCGGCTTTCTGAAGCTCACGTCCTAAATACAAAGCATGGTCCAGACAACTCAACGGATGGGGTCCCTCCCCCTCGGTGAGTTGGATCCCGACTTGTTTCGCAGTCAACCCTCGATAAACAACGGACGGTTTCCTCGGTCCATTCCCACCCTTGCAACTCAGCACTTCACCCGTCTCAGGGTCGTGGGCCAGCCCCTTGTCGTCGATCGTGTTGCCGTAGTGCTCCAGCACCAGCTCCGCTGTGGCATGGTCCACCTTGATCAAGAAATAGCCCTTGGGATCAAGGACAATGAATCGCTGCGATAAACGATCATCAAGCTCTTCACGAGCTCCGGATCGCGAATCGACTTCTTCAAGCTTCGCCATGGCATGAATTTACAAAGCCAAGGTGGGGGACTCTGCCTTGAAGGGCAGCTCGGCATTGATCGCATCGATCTCTTCCAACATCAAGCCATTCACCTTGGGCAACCAAGCGCGAATCAATCCATCCATTTGTGGTTCATACCAACGGTGCAAACTGGCATGCGGCTGAGCCACAAATCCACGGCGCCGCTTGTGGCTACCTCCTGCACCAGGGTCAAAGGAATCAATCCCCTGCTGAAGGGCCCATTGAATCGGAGCGTAATAACAAACCTCGAAATGCAGGCAATCAATTTGTTCATGCGTCCCCCAATATCGTCCCCATAAGCGGGTGGCATCACGCACACAAAGCGACATCGCAACTGGATCACGAGGATCGCCGCGATGAGCTGAAAACAACACAACATTCTTTTGATATTGATCGGCCAATGAGGAAAAGAATCCCTGCTCCAGATACTTGCTCCCCCATGGCCCCCACTGAGCACAATGCTGTTCATAAAACCGATACATGATCCCTAAAAGTTCACGGTCAAGCTGATCACCAGTGAGGGGCGTCACCGTGACACCAGCCTCCACTACAGCCTTACGCTCCCGCCTGATATTACGGCGTTGATTTGCATTAAAACCCTGAAGATAATCCTCAAAGGTTTGGTCGTTACCACGGCTCCAAAGGCTCTGTTGGTTCAGCCAAGCCGCGCAACCGGCCGACTCAGCCAGAGGACGCCAAGACGGATCGACATAGAGAAAATTACAACTAAGGATTCCATTCTTCTCACAAAAACGATCGATTGTTTGCAGCAATACTGCCGTTAACTGCAACTCATCTTCCCCAGGAAGCATATAAAATCGATACCCGGTAACGGGACTCACCGGGCTCATACCCAAAAGCTTTGGGTAATAGCGCAAACCAAGATCTGCAGCCAATCGCGCGAAGGCCTGATCGAACACAAATTCGCCATAGCTATGACCCTTCACATACAAGGGCGCTATGGCGACGGGGGTATCTTCTCGCCATAGGGCGAGGTGAAGAGGTTGCCAACCCTGGTCAGGAACTGTACTTCCCGAACTTTCGAGGGCATAGAGCCATTCCCATTCGTAAAAGGGCAGAACATCGTCCCCGAGCAACTCCATCCATTGCTGTGAAGAGATCTCAGCAATCGAACGATGCCAGCGCGCAATGGGCGCGGTCATAGGTCCAACCCCGACTATCGGAATTGATCGACGTTAACGAACGAGAACGAACCCGGAAGCCTGTCTCCCATCAAGTCAGGAGTTGGCTGCAAACGTAATTAAACCCTTGGCGAAATCAAGTTCAAGGTCATCGGCATCAACCCCCTCAACGCTGCTTTCACATCGCTCGACTTGACGATCCAGGCGCTGCTTCCCCTCTGCTCAATGCGGGTGGATGCACATCCACAAAATTGGATCTCATCCACAGCCTCAAAGTCCATCATCTGCAAATAACCATCCCCTCCATTAAGAGTCACAAAAACATCACGATCCTCACCACCCCAAGCCTTAAATCTACCTTCGATAGTTTAAATAACATCATCTCCAGCGAGGCCAAAAATGCGCTGCTTATTGAACAGTCCCGTTAGCTCATCAGAGTCAGATGTCCCCAGAAGCCTTCTCTTTTTGTTTTTATTTTTCTTTCCCATTGAAGAAGAATTTTATGAACTCCTGTTCACATAATTATCGTTCCGAAGTTTGCCGACATCTGGGGTAAAGCCAATGAAGCGTCGACTAATGCTGTCGCTTCCTCCGGTAGCGAAGCATCATTTCGCCATCGCCCAAGTCTTCGACTCCATCGCAATTCCAGGCCCCAGCCCCCATCATTTGACTTGGGAGTCGACCCTGATCCGCTGGCAACCATGTATGCGGACCACCAAGCAACGTCGGAACCAGCGTGAGCTGAAGGGCATCCACACAATCGGCTTGCAGCAATTCGGCCGCCAAGGACGCACCTCCCAACAGAACGAGGCGCCGCACCCCAAACGAATGCAGAGCGGCCAGGCGATCGGGCCAAGAGAGGCCCAATGGAATCCAGCGATCAAAACCTTGAGCGGGCGCTTTCGGTGCCAACAACCACCGCTCTAAGGGCTGTCGAAAAAATCGCCACTGCTGAGGGAACACGTTGCCTCGACTCACGACCACGGCAGCGGGCTGGGCGGATCGACCTTGATTCACACGTTCTTGAAGTAATGCCCCATTACGGATCAAGCACGTGCATTGATGAGCCCGTAACGTCCCTGCACCCATCAAACAGACGTCGGCCCAGGCAAGAGCTGTTTCGAGGGCACGACGATCGCCCTTCCCACCCAATTGAGCTGCGCCTCCCTCAGCTGGTGCTAAGCGACCGTCCAAAGAAATAGCCAAAACCAACCGTATTTCAGGCCGCTCAAGCGCCGTTGCAGCGCAGTCGTCAGACCGCTGCAACGGCATCCATCGCAGATGGAAGCATCTCTAGCTGTGGTACTTCGGCGTACACCTCTGCAGCATTGTTCGGGCTCTCTTGGAGACGCACCTTGTGCAACTGAGCTCCGATGGCCTTAATCGGACTCGAGAGGCGATCAGCAATGTGCAGGGCAATGTTTTCCGCTGTGGGGACGCACTCAGCAAAAAACGGCACATCTTTATTCAAGAAGGTGTGATCAAAAGGCTCAACAACCAGATCATCGACCAACCGCTGAAGGGCCGACAAATCGCAAACCATTCCCGTACGCGGGTCGATGCTTCCCCGAACGGTGATATCCACCAAATAATTGTGGCCATGGCCATGGGGCCTCGCGCACTTGCCGTAGATCTGCTCGTTTTCTTCTTGACTCAACTCCGGACGCGCCAAGCGATGGGCTGCCGCGAAGTGGGTACGAATGGTGAGGAATGCGTCCATGGGATCTCCGAGATAGTCGGCCCAGAGGCCCGGTTGTTCGTAAAGGCGTAAAGCCGTAATTGGAAGGTGGGGTCGAAGGCGATGCCAAATCGTTCGAACCAGTGCCTCAGTGGTCGGGAGGCAGCCCTCCGGACACGACACATCAAACTCCGGCCAAGCTTCATTTAAGAAGCGGAAGTCGAGCTGACCGGTCACCTCAGAACGGATCGCATGTTTCACCTCAGAGAGGTTCAAAACCATGCCATCGGCGTCCAAGTCGCCCGCCATCGAAACAATCAACTCATAGTTGTGGCCATGACCTGGCGCGAAACTACAGGGACCAAAGCGAGCAGCATTGTCATCTGCTGATAACTCTGGCAACCAGTAACGATGGCTGGCACTAAAACAGGCTCGTCGCGTAATGACGCAAGAACGACCCTGGCCGTGCCGAGCAATCGACTTCGTTTCAGTCATGTGACATTCCGGCCGAAGAGCATCCTAATGAGCTAGCTGCATTTCCGAGCGATGACAGATCCCATTCTTTCTCTCAAAGAACGCTTAGGCGGACGCAGCATCTATCTCATCGGAATGATGGGGAGCGGAAAAACGAGTACTGGACGCCCCCTTGCGAAAAGACTGGGGTATGGCTTTGTCGATGCCGATGCTGTGATCGAACAGGTGGCCAACTGCACGATTCCGGAGATTTTTGAACGGGATGGGGAGGAAGGCTTCCGCTTGATCGAAAGCCAAGTGCTCAATGCGATCAGTCAGCGCCATTCCTTGGTGGTGGCTACAGGCGGGGGCGTGGTCACCAAACCAGAAAACTGGGGACAACTGCACAGCGGCATCGTCGTTTGGCTTGATGTGGATCGGCTCCAGCTCATCGAACGTTTGCGGGGCGACGCAACCCAAAGACCGCTGTTGCAACAACCAGACCCCGAAGCAGCCTTAGACGCCCTCCTCCTGCAAAGACGCCCTCTTTATGACGAAGCTGATCTCACGGTGGTCATCCAAGACGAAACACCCGATGACGTCGCTGATGGCATCCTGCAACTCCTTCCAACGCTCATCAAGGACCCAACCCAACAACGCGAGCGTTGATTGACAGGAGCGACGACGGCGACAACTTTGACTAAGACGGAGGCTCTAAGCGAACCGCGAACCACTGAATCGAGACTCCCGGGCTGAGCTCCAAATCACAGGCCGTATCCAACAATCGCTGGGCAGCAGCCTCCACACTCGACAGATCGGCCAAGTCGGCTGGCAACTGATCCCTGTCTCTTATACACATCTCCGAGCCCACGAGACTAAGGCGAATCTCGTATGCCGTCTTCTGCTTGAAA
>CAXDNN010000035.1:0-16695 GCA_963990675.1 uncultured Synechococcus sp. | reverse complement strand
GATCGGGGTCGTAGCCACGATCTGGCTGAATCAACACCACCACATGGCCGTAGCGAAGCCCATGGATCGCAAAGCCATGGTTTGGATCGAGATCACAGGCATGACGGGGCTGACCCCAGCGTTTTTCGATGTTGGCTTGAGCTTCAGGGGGGACAGTTGCCCACCACTGTTCGTAGGCCTCCAAGGGCAAGTAATCCAGAGCAGGTCTGTGGAGTCCCTCCGGTGAATTGGTTCTGCCTTGCAGCAAGGTCTGCATCAGCACATCCCCACTGGAGGGCAGCGGTGCTGTGCCGAGGTTGTGGCCGGAGCTCTTCAGCCAATGCAACATGGCGACGCAGCTAGCGGGCGTATCAAGGCCCACACCATTGGCGACACGACCGTCTCGGACGGGGTAGTTGGCCAAGACCATCGCGACTCGACGCTGGCTGTTTTCGGTCTGCCGCAGCGTGATCCAACGTTCGCTGTGCTCGATCAGCCAATGAATCCCTTCAAGGTCAGGAACCTGACTGGGTACGGCTGCCCCCAAATCGGGAGCCGTCATTTGATGCTCGCGAAACGCACACGGACGTGTTGTCAGCCGGCCATCCAATTCGGGCATGACCACCTGTAAGGACAGGTCCAGTGGATCAAGTCCGCGGCTGCTGTTCCACCAACTTTCGCGACTTCTGCTGCTGCTTAATAACTGCAGCACGGGAACGTTGAGTTGTTCCCACAACGGACTGCCGAGCCCCGCTTCGGCCGTCTTGACCGACGCAAAGGAGGTCCCTGCCACCACCAGCTCCACCTGTTGGCTGCGAAGAAGATCGATCACCCCCGCCTGCACCCCTGGATCGCGGAGGCTGCTCACCCAAAGCAACCTGGGACAAAGGCCACGTTCACGGCATGTCAGACAAAGCGCTTCGGCGAGTGCAACATCCCCTGCTTGAAGTTGAGCGCGATACAGCACAACACCGATCCGTGGGCCTGCGTCATCGCGCCAATCCCAGGGGGCGGGATCTGGCATTGGCTGACAATGGAGATCCGTTGGGTCGGGTTGTTGCTCCTTTAAGAGCAAGCCGAGCGCTCTGAGCACCTCGCCAAGGTTGTCCACGCCTCCTTCTCGAAGCAGTTCAGCAAGACGATCCGCTAAGGCGGGAGGAATAGATCCCAAACCATGAAGCTCATTGGTTTGATCGTCGGTCCCCGCAAGGATCAGCAGCTGGCGCTTTGCTTTGCCGTCCTGCCAGCGTTGCAGTTGCTCTAATCCATAGCTCCAGTGCCCTCGGCCACCGAGCAAGCGGACCAGCACCAACTTCGCTTGATCAGCTGTGGTGGTGAGGTAGTGGTCGAGTTGGGCAGGATGGGACAAACAGTCCAGAGATAGTCCGCGTAATTGGTTTCGCCACTGCTCACCACCCGCTGAAGCGAGAAATGCAGCCAAGGTGCTGAGGTCTGTCGCGGCACTGGACAAAAACAGCACATCCGCTGCGGGCTGCTCCACCAGGACCACGTCCTCGGGGGGGTCAACACCTGGACAGCTGGCTAATCGATGCATCGTTCCATTGTCCTGGTGAGCGGTGGTGAGAAGATTTCAAGAATCAGGTCGTTTTTGCGATGCATCAGTTCCTGCCTTACGCCTGGTTCCAGAACCAATGCGTCCCCTTCGAGGAGGCCAGGATCTCCATTGCGACCCATGCTTTGCACTACGGAACGGGTGCCTTTGGCGGCATGCGAGCGATTCCCGATCCACAACAAGCAGGCACGATGCTGCTGTTCCGTGCTGATCGTCATGCCCGCCGCTTGAGTCAGAGCGCCCGCTTGTTGTTGACGGAGTTGAGCGAAGAAACGATTTTGTCGTCACTGACGGCCATGTTGCGGGCCAATCAACCGGATCAGCCCATCTATCTCCGTCCCTTTGTTTATACGAGTGATCTCGGCATTGCGCCTCGATTACACGACATCGAAACCGACTTCTTGATTTATGGATTAGCTCTCGGTGATTACCTCTCCCCAGAGGGCGTGAGTTGTCGGATTAGCAGTTGGACGCGCCAAGAGGATCGTTCCTTGCCCTTGCGAGGAAAAATTAGTGGGGCTTACATCACCAGCTCCTTGGCCAAGACGGAGGCGGTTCAGAGCGGCTTTGACGAAGCCTTGCTTCTCAACAGTCGCGGCAAAATTAGTGAAGCCAGCGGCATGAACCTTTTTCTGGTCCGGGACGGTGAATTGATCACCCCTGGCGTCGACCAGGACATCCTCGAAGGAATTACACGGGCCAGTGTGATCGAACTCGCGAAAGCCATGGGTATTCCCGTGGTGGAGCGTGCGGTCGATAAGACCGAGCTGTTTATCGCCGATGAAGTTTTTCTCACGGGGACGGCTGCGAAGATCACCCCGATCCGTCAAATTGAATCGACCGTTCTTCGCAGTGATCGGCCATTCATGCAGAGCCTAAAGAGCAAATTGGTGGCGATCACAGAGGGTCGCGATCCTGCCTACGAGCACTGGGTGACACGGATCGCGCTCAACTGATGTTCGGAGAGAGACCTTCTTAGAATCGACGCATTCTCGGAAGACTTCATGGCAGTGACACAAGCAACCGCTCCTGTCACTGTTTCCCGGTTTCTCGAGTACATCCACGGTCCAACGCGGCCTGTCTTGGTTTTCGACGGCGCAACAGGGACCAGCCTTCAGGATCAGGGCTTAACAGCCGACGATTTTGGTGGCCCCGACTTGGAGGGCTGCAACGAGAACTTGGTGATCACCTGTCCAGAAGCTGTTCAGGCGGTGCATCGACAGTTTTTAGACGTGGGCTGCGACGTGATCGAAACCGACACGTTTGGGGCAGCCTCCATCGTTCTTGCTGAATACGGGCTTGAAGATCAGGCGTTTGAACTCAACCGTCGTGCTGCCCAGCTGGCCCGTGAAGTGGCTGATGAGTACAGCACGCCGGAAAAACCTCGATTTGTGGCCGGATCGATGGGGCCTACAACCAAGTTGCCCACGCTCGGACATATCGACTTCGACACGATGCGTGATGGCTTCCGTGAGCAAGCGGAAGGCCTGATTGCAGGCAACGTTGATTTGATCATTGTCGAGACCTGTCAGGACGTGCTGCAAATCAAGGCTGCCCTTCAGGGGATTGAAGCTGCCTTTGAAACCTGTGGTGAACGGCGTCCACTCATGGTGTCCGTGACGATGGAAACAACCGGAACAATGTTGGTGGGCTCTGATATTGCCGCTGTGGTGGCAATTTTGGAACCCTTCCCCATTGACATTTTGGGGCTTAATTGCGCAACGGGGCCTGAGCAAATGAAAGAACATATCCGCTATCTCTCGGAGAATTCTCCTTTTATTGTTAGTTGCATTCCGAATGCAGGTCTTCCCGAGAATGTCGGTGGCGTTGCCCATTACAGGCTTACGCCCACTGAGCTAAAGATGCAAATGATGCACTTCGTTGAAGATCTTGGAGTGCAAGTTGTAGGAGGCTGTTGCGGTACAACCCCCGCTCATATCGGCTCCTTGGTGGAATTGGCCCAAGAGCTTAAGCCTGCAGAGCGTTTGTCTAGATCAAAGGATCAGAAGCATGACGTTCGCCCTAGTTTTAAATATGAACCTTCAGCAGCTTCCATTTATGGTGTTACTCCTTACCATCAAGATAATTCGTTTTTGATTATTGGAGAGCGCTTAAATGCAAGTGGGAGTCGCAAAGTTCGCGAACTCCTGGCAGAGGAAGACTGGGACGGACTCGTGGGTGTTGCTCGTGGTCAGGTTAAAGAAAATGCTCATGTCCTTGACGTCAACGTGGACTATGTAGGTCGTGATGGTGAAAAAGATATGAATAATTTAGTCAGTCGATTGGTTACGAATGTGAATCTTCCATTAATGCTTGATTCCACCGAATGGCAGAAAATGGAAGCCGGCTTAAAAGTTGCGGGTGGCAAATGCATTCTCAATTCAACCAACTATGAAGATGGTGACGAACGTTTCTTCAAGGTTCTTGAGCTAGCCCAACGTTATGGCGCTGGAGTTGTTGTGGGCACGATCGACGAAGATGGCATGGCGAGAACAGCAGAAAAGAAATTTGCAATTGCCCAACGGGCTTATCGCGATGCATTGGAATTCGGCATACCCGCTCGTGAAATTTTTTATGACCCCCTAGCGCTTCCAATTTCGACGGGTATTGAAGAAGATCGATTAAATGCCAAAGCAACAGTTGACTCAATTCGGATGATCCGAGAGGGACTTCCAGGGGTTCATGTTGTGCTTGGGGTCAGTAATGTGAGCTTTGGTTTGTCTCCTGCAGCACGCATTAATCTCAACTCTGTGTTCCTACATGATTGTTGTGAAGCAGGCATGGATGCCGCCATCGTCAGCCCTGCCAAAATACTTCCCTTGGTCAAAATTAGTGATGAGCATCAGCAAGTTTGCCGTGACCTAATTAACGATAATCGACGTTTTGAAAACGATATTTGTGTTTACGACCCCCTCACTGAGCTTACAAAGTTATTTGAAGGTGTTTCCGCGAAGGAAGCACGTGCGTCAGGGCCTTCATTGTCTGATCTTCCGATTGAAAAGCGTCTGAAGCAGCACATTATTGATGGAGAAAGGATTGGATTGGAGCCTGCCCTTGATCAGGCGCTGAATGATTACGCCCCTCTACATATCATCAACACCTTTCTCCTCGATGGAATGAAAGTGGTGGGTGAGTTGTTTGGTAGCGGTCAGATGCAGCTTCCATTCGTTCTTCAGAGTGCTGAAACGATGAAGTCTGCAGTGGCTCATCTGGAGCCTCATATGGAGACTCTAGAAGGTGAGAGCACGAGTAAAGGAAAATTCTTGATTGCAACAGTGAAAGGCGATGTACATGATATTGGAAAAAATCTGGTTGACATTATTCTCACTAATAATGGCTATCAAGTTGTTAATCTTGGGATTAAACAAAGTTGTGATGCCATCGTTGAAGCGCAAAAAGAACATCAAGCCGATTGTCTTGCTATGAGTGGTTTGTTGGTGAAATCAACAGCCTTTATGAAAGACAATCTATCTGCTTTTAACGATGCAGGCATTGATGTTCCTGTGATTCTAGGTGGTGCAGCCTTGACGCCACGTTTTGTCCAAAAAGATTGTCGAGATGTCTACAACGGGAAAGTGATATACGGGCGCGATGCATTCGCAGATCTAAGATTTATGGATGCATTGATGGATGCAAAGAGGAACAGCAACTGGAGCAATCTGACCGGCTTTTTAGCGGATGCGCCAGAGGGTGTTGGTCTCGACGAGGTGTCGACCCAAGATTCCGATCCGGCTTCGGCGGATGCGGTGGTTCCTTCACAAGATGACGCCCAAAACCAAGAACCTGTTTCAACGGAGCGCTCCAATGCCGTTCCCCCTGAGCCCATTCCTGTCGCTCCGTTTCTTGGATCAGCCCTTTTAACCGAGTCGGATCTCGATCTTCAAGAGGTGTTTGCCTACTTGGATCGCAATGCTTTGTTTGCGGGGCAGTGGCAGTTCCGGAAGACGAAACAACAGAGTCGAGACGACTACGAGGCGATGCTGGCTGAAAAGGCTGAGCCAGTGCTGAAGCATTGGATTGACCGCTGCCTCAATGAATCCCTTCTCGCTCCAGGTGCTGTGTATGGATATTTTCCAGTGGGCCGGGATGAAAATGCTTTAAGGGTGTTTTCTCCCGATCAGACAACAGAACTCGGACGCTTCGATCTGCCACGCCAACGATCCGGGAATCGCTACTGCATCGCTGATTTCTTTAATGATGTTTCGGCGGATGGTGCACCCACAGATGTACTTCCCATGCAGGCCGTCACCATGGGCGAAAAGGCCAGCATCGTGGCTCAGGAGCTGTTCAAAGGCGACCAATACAGCGATTACCTCTACTTCCATGGTCTTGCGGTCCAAATGGCCGAGGCGCTGGCCGAGTGGGTGCATGCACGGATTCGCCAAGAACTGGGCTTTGCTGATCCAATTGGAATGCCCTTACGTGATGTTTTGGCACAGCGGTATCGGGGAAGCCGTTACTCCTTCGGATACCCAGCGTGTCCAAATGTCGCCGATTCGCGCCAGCAACTCCTTTGGCTGGATGCCGATCGGATCGGTCTCACGATGGATGCCAGCGACCAGTTATCTCCAGAACAAAGCACGACAGCTCTGGTGGCTCTCCACAGCAAAGCTCGCTACTTCAGTGCTTGAGGTTTGCTTCTCCCATAGCCTTAACCCCTGTTGATCAATAACCATGGCGATTGCTGGACCGGATGGCGTGGATGCAGCCATCAAGGCTGGTGTGGATTTGGATGGGAGTCCGATCCCAGACGCGATGCTCAGTCTCTATAGCGAGGTCATGGACCTGGAGAGTCAACGGGCCAGAAGCGGAGTCTTGAAGTCGATGCGGAATCGGATCGTCAAGACGGGGGCCAAGCACTTTGATCAAGCAACCCTCAATCAGCGTCTCGTTTCTGCCGGCTGGGATGGCTTGAAGGATAAGGAAATCGCCTTCTTCTACGGCTAACGCAACTCACGCCATGGAGACGTTGGTCGGCCTTTAGTCCTGACAGAGCTTCTCCATGGTCTCAATCACTTCCTGCTGAAAGGAATCCAAAGCATTGGATTCACTCAGGTCAATTCCCTCTCCCGCAGCATTCTGCGCAAGATCCTGGAAGTGAAAGGCACCTTCCCCATTGGCTAGGAACTCGATCGCCGAGCTTTCTCCGCTCTCGCGAAAGGCATCGCAGAGCGCCAAAAATGCGGCGTCTTCAGTGAACTCCCAATCCATCGAGTGGACATAACTGAAAGACCTTTAACGCCTGCCCCTAGGGGTTCGTCAACCACTTGACGCGAAAATGTGCCACTCCGTCGTCAGACACCCCCCTATTTTTTCCCCTGATGTCCACTAGCAGCCCTGTGGGTCCAGTGACTTTCAATGTTCTTGGTGAGCCTTTGCTGATTTGCGGATGTGAACCAAAAACCGGTTGGTATCGCAACGGCTTCTGCCAAACCGATCCGACTGATCATGGTCAACACAGCATCTGTTGCGTGATGACGGAGGCTTTTCTCCGTTACAGCAAAGCTTTGGGGAACGACCTTTCAACGCCCGTTCCTGCGTTTCAATTTCCCGGATTGAAACCCGGTGACCATTGGTGCGTTTGCGCACCCCGCTGGAAGCAGGCGTACGACGACGGAGTGGCACCTCTGGTTCGGCTTGAGGCCACCGAGGACACCGCGTTATCTGTGGTAAGCCTCGACCAGCTCCAGCAGCATGCTTACCAGTCGATCGACTGACCATCCCAAGCTAAAAAGGCACCGCTTTGATCGGGTGTTTGTTGGAGCAGCACCGCAATGAGTTGCTCTGCGGCTCTCTGTGGGCTGAAGAGTTGTTCTGTTGGAACAAACGATTGGAATGGTTTGGAGAGAGCGGTGTCCGTCGTCCCAGGGTGGAGAAGCGTCACCGTGGCCATCGGCCATCGCCTGGCCCACTCAATGCTCAAACAGCGCAGCAATTGATTCTGAGCTGCCTTTGCGGCTCGGTAGGCGTACCAACCGCCGCTCCGGTTATCTCCAATGCTTCCAACCCGTGCACTCAGGCTTGCGAAGTGAAACGGTTGGTCTCGGTGTAGCAGCGGCTCTACGGCTTTGGCCAGAAGCACAGGGGCAATGGAATTAATTGAGAATTGTTCGATGAGCTGGCGACGTTCAACCTGTTTGAGACGTTTTTCTGGCTGGAGATTTGGGCCATGCAAACGTCCGCTGCAATTGATCACCAATCGAAGCGGTTGGTTCCTCGTCGAGAGTTCCTCGCTGAGACGTTCAAGGTCTTGGTCGGACTCCAAATCCAAGTGCAGGTCATAGGCGCGATGCTCCCCACGGCCCGCCATCAAAACCGTGAGTGAGGGACATTGCTTCTTGAGCTCCGCTGCCATGGCGGATCCGATGCCCCCTGCCCCACAAACAAGAGCAAGTCCACTCCATGCTTCCGGATTCTGGGGATGCATTGACGCCGTCTGAGCTTCTTGTCGTCTAAAGGATTTCAGCGATGATTGACGGATGTAAAGGTTGGAATATGGCGCGGGCTATGGGGATCCTGCGTTGGTGCTCGTTGTGCTTTCTAGGTGCTGGGGTTATCGGTGGAACCTTCTTGGCCGTGGACCGCTACGACGCCGATATCAGATCCCGCGACACAGTGCACCTGCTCAATTTGCTTGATGCAGCTTTGGGGCCTGGAGAGGATTTTGAGGCCAACGTGCGCTTTTTACAGCCCATCAAGCCTCCATCAGACCTCGCCTTATCAATCAGGGTTGCCTTGATGGGTCGGAGTCCGATTCAAGCCCTTCGAGCCTCGCCAACGACGACGTGTCGGCTCGCAGATGGATCAGTGATTGCAGTGAATCAACTGCTTAAAGTCCCCACTGACACCACAGTCTCTTCCCGATATTGCAAAGGGGGGGGATGGAGATCAATGGTTTTTCCTATGAGGGACCGCTTTCGTTCGTTCGACTCAATGACGTTTGGCTGGCTGTCAATGAAGTCCGGCTTGAAAACTATGTCGCCTCGGTTGTGGGTGCTGAAATGCCCAGGCATTGGCATGCTGAAGCCCTCAAAGCGCAAGCGGTGGCGGCTCGTTCCTATGCAGTGACGCATCTCGTTCGCCCTGCAGGCCAGACTTATCACCTCGGCGATACCACTCGATGGCAGGTTTTTTCGGGGCCATCAAGCGTGAGTGAGCAATCCAAGCGTGCAGCGCATGAAACCAACGGAATGGTTTTGAGCTACCGAGGAGGCCTTGTGGAAAGTTTGTATGCCTCAACGCAAACGATCAGCGAGGAAGCCCATCGCCACTTAGGCGCGAGCATGAGCCAACACGGCGCTCAGCGTTTAGCGACGCAAGGCCTTCGTTTTGATGAGATTCTTGGGAGGTACTACCAAGGAGCGACTCTCGCTCAACTTCGGCGTGATGGGTCGTGATCAGTTGTGGGAACGAGCTTTGTTGTGTACCGAACGCGCCTTGCAATCTGGTGCCCTCGTTCCTCTCGCCACAACCCTGGAAGATCTCCCCGGTGAAGAGGCAACGACCTTTGAACTCCGTCATCTGGCTGGAGCCACGCCTAAGCACCTTCGGGAGGCCGGTCCCAAGCCCAATCCTTTTCGACCATGGGATCAACGGCTTGAGGTCGATCAGATCGGAGAAGACCATGTCTTGATCCTGAACAAATTTCCTGTTCAGATCGGACACATGCTTCTCATTACCCGTGATTGGGCACCTCAAAGTGGTTGGCTCAATGCGTCGGATTGGTCTGCGCTCAATTCGGTTGATCAAAACACAACTGGGCTTTGGTTTTTTAACAGCAATCCCAATGCTGGTGCGAGTCAGCCCCATCGGCATTTGCAGTTGTTGCCACGACGTGAGGGCGAACAAATTTGTCCTAGGGAGGGGTGGTTTCTACGTTTTAATAGCAATAACGATGATCAGAATCTTCTGCGACAATTCATCCGTGTTGAACGCTTAAGTGAGTTCAACGCATCTGCATTAAAAGCGACTTACCAACGACTTTGCGAGAACCTGCATCTTGGTTCTCCCAATGAGGATCCCCTGCCAAAATTTGCTTACAACCTATTGCTGACTCGCTCTTGGATGGCTGTGATTCGTAGAAGTCGAGAAGGGGTTCATGGATTTAGTGTGAATGCTTTGGGTTTTGCCGGATGCTTATTAAGCACGAATGGATCGAGATTGTCTTGGTTAAAGAAAGAAGGCCCGGATGAGCTTCTCCGCGCTGTGATTGGTCCCCATGAATCAACCCAAAGATCGGTGGAACCACTGATGCGATGAGTTTTGTTTGGTGCATTGCTGGTAGGAGAGGCCAATGTTCAACCTCTTGACTTATGCATGCCTAAGGTTCAGCATCAAGAACGTAATCATCGAATTCAAAAATATCTTTCGCTAGTGAAGCCAATCGCACGACGATTTGCATATCAAAGTGGTTGTGATTGTGAAGACCTGATTCAAGTTGGTTGTCTAGGATTAATAAAGGCTTCTCAGCGCTACAAACAAACAGAGGAAAACACATTCCATGTTTTTGCAAAGTTCCATATTCGTGGCGCCATTCTCCACTACCTCAGAGACAGTGCAAGCTTAGTGAGATTGCCGCGACGTGTGGAAGAGCGAGCGCTACTAATAAGAGACAAAAATGAGCAGACGCTCTGCCCTTCAGACCAATTGATTCGACAGAGTTATAAATACAAGACAAATTGGAGAGAACTCGATGAGCAATCGATTACAACAAACTCAAATAGCTGGGTTGATATTGAATCGAAGGAGAAAGACAACACCATGAAACTTGCCTTGCAAAAGTTGGCTAGGAATGAACGAATCATTCTTCAATTGGTCATTGTTGAAGGCTTGAGCTTGCGAAAGGCTGGCAAAAAGCTTGGTGTTTCCGCCATGACGATTCAACGTCGACTGAAAAGGGCGTTGGGGCATCTCCGCCAACGTTTGACGACGGATCAGTCAGCCTGATTCGATGAGCGGTTCATCTGCTGCTCCAACGTGTCGATTGCGGCGTTCAAAGCGGCCAGTTGACGCTCAACACCATCACGCCACATGGAAAGCATGGCGTGCTTGCGTTGCTGATGCTGACGCTTCATTCCAGCCACGTCTGTGGAAGAGGAGCTGCAGAATGGGGGAAGCATCGCGAATCAAAAGCTAATTAAGCTTGACTGATTTTTTTCCCTGATGTGACCCCCAAATTGGATTGGCCGGCTTGAATGTTGGCACTACGGTGGGCGGTCAATGCTTGCCTGTGCCGGTGCAGCCGCAAAGCAAACGAATGCGGCGGCAGCCTTCATGAGTCTCAGTCGAGTCCCATTACTAGTCCTGGCCTGCGTCTCGCTTGGCACGCTTGAGCTGTCTTGCTCTGGCCGCGGACAGGCCTACGTCGCCATCTTGGCTGGCCAACGGGCGCGACCCCTCAATGGCGCCTTCAATAACGTTCCTGTTCTGCACTCAAATCAGCCTGAGATCGTGACGGGTCCAGGAATCTTGGTGAATACCGCCCCAGGCTCTGCGATCGCGTCTGAAAATAATCGTCCGCTTAGCAATGCCACTTATACTTTTAACGGTGCATTTGGAGTTCATATGCATCACAAATACTATCCAAGTGATGCATCAAAATTGGGGGGAAGTCGTTCCCGCGGATTATTAACACTAGCCCTTATTGCTTCCAATCCTGGTCAAAAATCGGTCACCCTGAATTTCAAACAAGGTTCGGTCAAGAATAGTTTCGAAGCTCCTTATCATAGCAACAGATTAATGGGGGTAAAACCCCTCGGGAAACGTCCGTGGAATACTGGACCTGGTGATGCCACAGCTGTTCAGCTTTTACGCAATGAACTAGATCGCAAAGTCCCGGATTCAGTCACGATTCCTGCGGGCGGACGGGTTGTTGTTGTGCGAACTGTGTTGCCAGCCAGAGGAATTGCCAATGGGTTGCTGCAGGGTCAAAGCGATGGCCCGTTCACCATGGCGGTAGTGGCCTCAGAGGAAACAAGTTCAGACCAAAAACTATTTTCTGTTTTAGATCAAGGTCGCCTTGCACCTGGGCGGATCTATTTGAATCGAATCCGAGAAATTCAGTTAGGACGTGTCTTCTCACGAGTTGCAGGTGTTGCGCTCGGTGATCAATATCGTGCATCGATCAATCATGACCTTACGCAGGGTGCTTTGCATATTCCATTGACGAGCACGTCAAGACATCATTTCGGAACACGTGATATTCAGGTTAATCCTCTCGCTGTGCGGATGATTGATTCCGCTCTTAATAACATTGGTACCTATGGGGTTCGTTATACGGTAACCATGAACCTATCTGGCAATGGTAATTATCAATTGGTTATGAGCCATCCAGTTGTTTCTGGTAAGAAACCTTTTACTGCATTTCGTGGATCCATGCAGATTGAACAAAAAAATAGGTTGCAGGAGATCCATGTAGGCCTTCGTTCCGGCGAAAGCTTGGCTCTTGCAGACGTCAATCTTTCACAGGGACAGAACACCTCCGTCAAAGTCATACTTGTGTATCCAGCTGATGCCACTCCCGGTCATCTTTTGAGTGTTGTTCCCGTGGATCAGTTGGCGCTCTTGCATCGACGACAACTTCAACAGCAGGCGGCTCAACAAGGCATCCAGAAGAACAACACACTCGTGGCTCCAAAAACACCCCCTCCTCTTCCTGACATCCAGAAAAAGGTTCCAGTTAAACCGGTTTTAAGTGTGCAGCCATCCGGCATCTCTCCAAAGCCATCATCCAATTTCACTCGTCCTGCCGATCGAACACAGAACGTTGAACCCACGAACGATCCCCGTTACACAGATGCAATCCGAACCCAGCAACAGTGGTTACATCAGCTTCAGGGTCGATAGTCTTTCGGCAGCAAGGTTGAACCGGTGAGCGCCGAGCAGTCCAACCAACAGCAGAAAATCACCGTTACGTTGTCGAAACGCTTGGTAACGCTGATTGATCAACTCAAGCGTGAGTATGGCGTTCGCTCGAGGGGCCTTGTTCTGGAGTCGGTCCTCGAGCAATTGATCCAGCCCGACGATCAGTCGGAGCTGCTCGATCCAAACGACTGTGGCGTCGTTGAGGTCACCCCTGAGGCGTCGCCTCCCGAAGCCAGCAGCCTGGTTCTCATACGTGGAACAGAAGCAGAGACAGCGATTGACGAGCCTGAGCCGCAACTGCAACAACAAAGCTCGGTTGGCATTGACTTACCAGGTTTTGTGAGCCGTCGCACCACACAACTTCGCGACACGTTGTCTCAACGTGCAGTCATCGATTCATCGGACAAGTCCGTGTTGGGAGAGCCCCTGCTCTCTTCGGTGTCTCACCTTGATTTAATGGCTGCCACCCAAGCAGTCGATGAACACTGGCGTTCTCTTTATGGGCAACCACCTGGAGACACCGTTGTGGAAGCATCGATGCTGTGGCTGGCACGAGATGTTTGGTCGTCGACAGATGCCAGTGATGGCAGACCATTCACCTGGTCCTCTGCGAATGCCTCGATGAAGGAACTGTGTTCTGACTGGGAACAAGGTGATCCATCCCTCGGCCTCGTGATGGTTGTTGCGGGAACACTGGAGGATCCCTTTGCAACGGCTTCGTTAGCCGATCGAATGCCGACATTGATTCGGCGATTCGTGAATCGCTTTCGTCGCAGCCGTCAGGTCACGTCCTTTGAAACACTTGAGTCCACGATGACCGTGCATGGTGCACTCAAGCTCTTGGGACTCTCCACCCAGGCTGGCGCGAGTGTGACGTTGGTCTCCATCCGAGAGGCTTTTAAGACACGAGCCTTAGAGGTTCATCCCGATGCTGGAGGCTCCACTGATGCCATGCGTCGACTCAACGAGGCCTATCGACTATTGCGCGAGCTCTACCGCAATCGTTAATCGCGTGTCCCAGTTGAGTCTGAATACTGGTCTATGAATGCGTCCATGCTTGGACGAAAGATTCCCTAGTCGCCGCCTCTCGCCGTCCGCATCTACGCCTGTTTCGATGTCTCATTCGGGATCCATTCCAAGACTTAGGTTGAGTCTTTTCTGAGATTGCTGAGTAGTGCACAACTTCCATTTTTCGTGGATTTTTAATTGTTTGAACCCCTAAGTTCTCCTCTTCTCTTTCGCATGGCAAAGGTCTTCGATCTTTTTGTTAGGAGTCGATGCTTCACCGTCATGCTGTCCATGGTCTGTCCAGTCGAATGTACTTTGACTCAAGCTCAGTGATTGCAGGCTATTTAGCAAAGGCGTACCTGCTGTAGACACAGGTACGCTGCTTTTGGGAGAGCCATTTGGGCGAATACCCTGCAGCAAGACCGAATATCAATCTTGATGAGATCAAATGCATCTCATCGACAGACCAAGCCTGCGTCTCGAAATGGATGAATGAGCGAACGAGGATGATTGAGACAGTCTCTTAAGTCTCGGGCGAGAATGGTTCTGAGACTAGGATTGAGTCTTATTCGTGACGCTTGAGCCAATTTTGAGAATAAAAAACCGAGCCATGTCTGGCCCGGTGTGCGTTGATTCACGTTGCCGTTTTCAAGCTCAAGTGGAAGTCTGCATCCCTTGGATTAAGAAATCGAAATAAGGGGAGGAAAGCTTGGCTTGTTGGTCGGATAGCAAGGCCAGAGAAGCATCTTTCATCGTTTTCATCGCTTCGACCATCCCAGGCATCGGTACGCCAAGGCTGTTGTACATCTCCCGTGCACCGACCAATCCAATGTCTTCAATCATCTCGGTGCTTCCAGCGAGGACGCCATAGGTGACAAGCCTGAGGTACCAGCTGTAATCACGCAGGCATTGTGCGCGTTGACGCTGTCCGTAGGAGTTCCCACCTGGGGCTACATATTCAGGTTTTCGACTGAAAAGCTGCTTCGCCGATTCGTCGACAATCTTCTTTTCGTTATCGGTCAAGACTTTGACGACCGAAACGCGCATTGCGCCTTGATCAAGAAATTCCACCATTGAACGGAGTTCGCCACTGGTGGGGTACCGCAGATCATCATCGGCTTGAAGGATGAGATCCCGGACAACGCTCATGGAACTTGGCAGGCTTCATGGAGTTTAGTGGTCTTAAGTGAGGCTCCACGCCATTGCGGCCTCTGGTGTTACGCCTTTGCAATGGCTGGAGTTCAAGGCATGGAAGATCAAACGGTTGGAAACGAGCCCTCGCCTAGGCCTGGCTTGACGATCAACGTCGAATGTTCTGATCTCGATCGCGATGGCAAAGGCATCGCTCGGTGGAACGGTTGGGTTGTTGTTGTTGATGATTTATTGCCTGGCGAAAAGGCTGAGGTGCAATTGCAGCAGCGTCAACGCTCGCGCTGGCTGGCCCGACGGGGCGAGCTCATTGAACAGTCGGATGATCGTCGCCGCTCTCCATGCATCCTTGCCGCGGATTGTGGTGGCTGCACCCTTCAAACCCTTAAGGAATCAGCCCAAAACTCTTGGAAATTTTCCTCTCTTCAGCAAACGATGCAACGCATCGGTTGCATCGAGGACACTCCACTCCCGCTTTTAGCGGATGACAGCCGCGCGCTGGGCTACCGCAACAGGGCGCTGATTCCTTTAAAGCGTGAAGGTGGTGGTCGTTTGCGTGCCGGGTATTACCGCCCACGCAGCCATCGCATCGTCAACTTGAATCACTGTCCTGTTCTGGACCCACGCCTCGATCAACTGATCGAACCGATCAAGCAGGATCTGGATTCAACCGGTTGGGCTGCCGATCATGACCTAATTCACGCCAAAGGTTTACGCCACCTTGGCCTGCGTCTCGGTCACCACAGCGGAGAGGTGTTGATCACGTTGATCAGCTCCCATGACCGCTACCCCGGGTTATTGGAGTTGGCGGAGGAGTGGATGGATCGTTGGGACATGGTGAAAGGTGTTTGCCTCAACCTCCAACCCAAGCCCAACAATTTGGTGTTAGGTGCTCAAACCCTCCTTGTTGCGGGCTCGGACACCATCGCCGAAGAGTTTTGTGGAATCCAGCTTCAACTCAGCAGCACCACCTTTTTCCAGATCAACACTCCCCAGGCAGAGCGCATCGTTCATGTGCTTTGCGACTGGCTCAAGACAGAACTTGGAGAAGGCACGGTTGTTGATGCTTACTGCGGAATTGGCACGATCAGTCTTCCTCTCGCGGCCCAGGGGTTTGAGGTGATTGGACTGGAACTTCATCAGGGTTCTGTCGACCAGGCGCTCCTGAATGCCATGCGAAATAGCCTGTCAAAACAGTGTCGATTCCGGGCTGGAGATGTTGTCGATCTTTTGGAGGCGGCCTTGTTTGGGGCAGATGCATTAGTGCTCGATCCCCCCAGGCGCGGCCTTGATGCTCGCGTGATTCAAACCATTTTGGACACCCCTCCCCAGCGCGTGGCCTACCTCAGTTGTGATCCTGCAACCCAGGCAAGAGACTTGAAAATGTTGATGGAACCGGCTGGACCTTACCGACTGAAGAAGCATCAACCCATAGATTTTTTTCCTCAAACCACCCACTTGGAGTCTTTGGCTCTGCTCGAACGCGTTAGCTCCGAAGCTCAGCGTTGAATTGCTTCGACAGAGCCGCCCTGACTTTGTCGTGCACTGGCTGAATTTTGTCGTCCGTCAGCGTTTCATTTTGACTGCGGTATCGCAATCGAAATGCCTGAGAAACCTTGTGCTCACCGAGTTGGTTTCCTTCAAAACGGTCAATTAATTCCACGTGTTCCAACAGAGGCTTACCCGCTTTTCTGATGGCCTGGATCAAATCGCCCGCTGTGCTACTCCGATCCACCACAACGGCGAGGTCCCGTTCGCTAGCGGGCACGGTGGGGAATGACTTGTAGATCGGCGCCCAACGGTTGCTTCGGGTTGCTGCATCCAATAAACGATCGAGATCCAGCTCAAATAGATATGTGCATTCCGGCAGGGATAGGTCGTCGGCCAGGGCGGGATGCAACTGACCAAAACACCCCAATGGTCGTCCCTCCAACACCAGGGTTGCAGCCCTTCCGGGGTGCAGTCGTGCATCATCAGCAAGGGGGCGATCACTGAGATCGAGGTGCATAGCTGCCATCACTCGGCTGAGAACACCGCGGGCCTCGTAGTAGTTGCTGTCTCTTATACACATCTCCGAGCCCACGAGACTAAGGCGAATCTCGTATGCCGTCTTCTGCTTGAAA
>CAXDNN010000034.1:0-16802 GCA_963990675.1 uncultured Synechococcus sp. | reverse complement strand
CAACTGGCCTGAGGTGGTCAAGCGATACGAGGCCAGCCGCGTCGGCACGGGACAAGTGAAAGCTGCGACCTACGACAGAGAGGAACGCCGTCGCATCGAACGCACCATCGAGCTGATCAACGCCAAAGGACGCGGGGCGGCAAATGATGGCCCCGGTGTCATGCGGAACTACACCAGCCAGCACCTGGCAGACCTCAAGCTTGGTGGCGTCGGACGCAAGCGTGCGCTTCTTGATGTTTCACGCTTCCTGCGCTTCGCGGTGACCAAATGCGGCGCAGAACAAAGCTGGCTTCCTATTAAGGGTGACGATCTCCAAGACCTGATCAGCCTGTCGGAAACGAGGAAAGAGGACAAAGTCCCGGTCAAACCAGAGCAGCTATTTGGTCTAATCGACAGCCTTTACGAGAAGCCGGAGCTACGCCTCGCCGTCACCCTGGTGGGGCTGTTCGGCCTACGTCCAGCGGAGCTGAAAGCAATGCGCGTGGAGGACGGGAAGCTCAAGGTCTGCAACGTCAAACGCAACCGGGCCACAGCAAAGGCTCCCAAGCCCGATCGCATTGCCTACCCCCTAAAGATTTCAGAACTTGCAGGTGCAGCAGGTCAGGCTTTAGCTCAGCTGAGCAGCGGGCTGGTCAAGATGCCCGTCGGAATCCTGAACGCCCAAGACTTCAAAACCTGCGGGCACACCTTCAGGCAATACCTCGATCGCCATCCCTATTGGGCTGAGCTGGTGAAGGCCAGTCCTGGGCTCTCCCCCTACAGCCTTCGGCATGGCTACGCCTACCGAGGAGCCCTAGCCGGAATACCTCTCAGACAGCTCGCAGCATCAATGGGCCACGACGTGCGCACCCATATGAAGCACTACGGCCAATGGACTGATGAGGCTGGCCTCGATGCTGCCTTTGGTGCAGTCAACGCCAAGCTCACTGAATCACTGACCAAGCGTCAGCAGCAGATGCAGGCCCTCCATGAGGGTCGGATCGAGGTGGTTGGGGGAGAACCAAAACCGGAGGTGACACCTTGAAGTTCAACTACCTTCCGCCACTCCTGATCTTTGCCATTGCCTGTGTGCTCTTAATCGCACAGCAAAACCAACAGCGACAACAACCAGCGAGCAAACGTTTCATCAAAGGCAACATCCCACTCGAGGAGATCTTTGCCGAATGGAACACCAAAGGACTGAAGGGGCCTCGCTACATCTGCTTGTGCACCCAAACTAAATGCGATACACGACCTAGTTGGCCCCAACGATCGTTTGCTGAGGGTGAAGCCATTCCAGTTCTCGGAGACTTCAACAAAAACCGCAATCAACAGATGGGCTTCACGCAATGCTCTCCCCTCTGAATCCCTTTGCCAAAAGATAGGAGCGGAGCGGCGATTCAGAGCTGTCCCGAGGGTTACCAGCCGCGAAAGAGTATTACTCCCACGGCATAACCGCATTTTTACATTCCTCGCTAACTGGCCACTCTTCCCCTCCCCTCCTTGCCATGGACACGCTATTCATCCAGGCAGCTATTCGCACATTTACACATTGTCCCCATTTGTCTTCTACATACTCAGCAATTGGAATAACTACAGCCAAGGAAATCCCAGGAATAACAATGAAAACAAGCGTCAATCGCCAAATAAACCATAGACAACCTTCTTCTTTCGTTTTTTTAGTCATCACTAACCAAGACGCAGAGAACTGCTGTCTCGAGGGTTGCTAGCGACGTAATGGCCAGTTGTTGCGCTCGACGAATGTCCGAGGGTCGCTTGAAGAGTGAAGACATCACATCCCCTTTGAACCGAGTGCGTCGCATGGCTATGCCTCAACTGGTGCGGGTGAACGTGGAAACCTGCGACTCGTCCCCATTTGCGGCAGACATCACCGATGGCCTGTCGCGTGAGATGTGATTTTCTGCGTGAACTTGGAAAGACAAAGCTCGAAGCCTCGCCGCGGCCAAGTTGTTCAAACAGCGCCAGTGAGTCACTGGATATTCGGACAGTACGGCTTTTGCTGCCTTTCCCGAGAAGGTGGATTTGGCCTCCGCCATCAAGAGGTTCAATGTCTTTCCACCTGATAGCAGCCATTTCCGAAACTCGGCAGCCAAGCAAATAACTTCCTTTGATCAACACGTAATCCCGCTTGGCATTGCGGTCCTTGGCAAAGCATTGACCGATTGCAGCGAGAAGCAAAACGCATTGTTCTTCTGACAAGCCACGGGTGTTCTTTTCTGCCGTCATCAATGAACGCGGTGGCATGGAATTGCGTGGCACACCCGTCACCGGTGAGCGACTCGGTTCTGATGCCCAGCGGTACATCGATGACACCGCTGCAATTCGACGATTGAACGTTCGAGGCTTCATCAGTCCCGCATCCACTTGTTCCCGCAGCTGGGACACCCAGTCCTGACAGAACGCAGGATTAATTTCCCGCAGATGCAAGTGGGAATGATTGCGGTCACGCCAACGCGTGAACTCGCGGATTTCATGCCGATAACCATCTTGTGTGGCCTTGCTGCCGGTTCGGCTGCATTGAGTGATGAACCGTTTGATCAGCAGGGCGTCGCCCCACAGAACGGCACCAGCTTGAGCTGCATCAAAAAGACGACTGACGTAGGCCAACGCCTCGGCCTTATCCATGCCGTCCAAGACAGCAGGAAGCTGTTTGGATGACGATTTGGATGAGACAACTTTTACTGTCTCCGTCACAACCTCGGAGACTTCAGTTATGGAAGGGTTTGAGGGGGCCTTCCAGCCCCCGTGAGTCATTTGGGTGATAAGGCTGACTTCACCCCATCTCCCTTAAAAGGGTCAGGCAGCAACAGGGGCTGCTTGACGGGAGAAACGTACGATGTTGTTCGCAGTTACGAGATTTGCTCTAACCGAGCAGGCTTCAGTCACCCTCCTTATGTCCCGTCGAAACCATTGCAGCCCCTAGAGGGGAGAAATGGAGCTGAGCGGAATCGAACCGCTGTCCGAAACACTGGTGTGAATCACCTAGTCCGGTAAACCGGACCCTGTCATTCTGACAGCATCAGACATCTGGAGCACAACAAACCGTGGGTCGTGAGAACCGGCTATCAGCGGTAGCGGTGCTTCCCCAAGGGCTGGAATCCGCTGGCTGCGACGAACTCTCCAGGCTCGGCGCCCACAACGTGCGTCCACTGCGGCGTGCCGCCGAATTTCAAGCCTCCATGGCTTGCCTTTATCGCCTCCACCTCCAAGCCCGTTTGCCATTTCGAATCCTTCGGGAGATGGCCAGCTTTCCTTGCCAAGGGCGGGACGACCTCTATGACGGCATCCGTCGCGCCCTCAATTGGGAGCGCTGGCTCCACCCTTCCATGAGCTTTCGCGTCGATGTCACCGGGTCGGCGCCTGGGCTGAATCACAGCCATTACTCGGCCTTACAGGTGAAGAATGCTCTCGTAGATCAGCAGCGAGACATTTGGGGGGAACGCTCCTCCATCGATCTGGAGGCACCCGATCTTTCCCTACATCTCCATCTCAACCACGAAACCGCTGTGTTGAGCCTGGATGGCAGCGGTGGAAGCCTGCATCGTCGGGGCTATCGGGCCGCCATGGGCGTGGCACCTCTCAAGGAAAACCTTGCCGCTGGTCTGATCCAACTCAGCGATTGGGACGGCACCGTTCCCCTCGTAGATCCCTGCTGCGGCTCGGGAATTTTGCTAATCGAAGCCGCCCTCATGGCTCTTCAACAAGCGCCGGGGCTCGGTCGAAGCTTTGGCTTAGAAGGCTGGGCGGATTTTCAAGCCGAACTCTGGCAAGAGGAATGCGAGAGAGCCCAAAAACGCCGACGACGAGACCTCAACTTGCCTCCTCTATTGGGGATCGAACAGGATCCACTGGTGGCCGAGCAAGCCCGCGTCAATATTGCCGCCGCCGGCTTGGAAGGGGTGATTGAGATCCGAGATGGATCCTTCACAGAGCACCACCTACCGGAAGGTCCTGGCGTATTGGTGTGCAATCCCCCCTACGGACAACGGATTGGTGAAGAGGAGGAACTCGACCACCTCTACAGCGCCCTGGGTGGATTCGTTCGCGAACAAGCGTCGGGTTGGCAACTCTGGTTGCTCAGTGGCAATCCAAAGCTGACCGGGGGCCTGCGGATGAAAGCCTCAAGGCGCATCCCGGTCAGCAATGGTGGGATCGATTGCCGCTGGTTGCACTACGGCATTCGATAGCAAGCCGTTAAGCCCGACCGATCAGCGCCCGAACTGTTTTCATCACACCCTCCAGCGTTTGCGGCAGGAACGGCCCTTTGAGCACCTGCCCGCCAATTCGCAAGCTGATTCCAGCAAACATCAAATTACCCACGGCCAAGGCGATCAACGCCTGACTCAGATTGAGGCTCCAGCGCTGCTGAATCCAGAGCAACAAGGCACCCTCGCCAGCCAACAGCGCCAGCAACATGGCGGTGCCACCCATTGCCAAAAACAAGCCGCCGCTGATCAGACGACGCTTCTCCCGATCCACTTCTTGCAGAGCGATCCGCACATGCAGATCCATCACCGATGCGGCCAAAGCGGTCACCCGTGCTGCAGCACCGAAACCCCGTGGAGATTGTGATTTACCCATCAGGAGTGACGACCTCCACGAAGCATGGCGCCAATCAACACGCCAACACCGAGGGCGACGCCAACGGCCAACAGGGGTCGCTGGCGAACGGGACGCTCAATCCTCGGACGAAGCGTGCTGTTGAGCTCGTCCAAGAGTTGCTCTAACTGCTCTTCCAGCGGGTCGAGGGTATCGGCCAAATTCTTACTGCGATCTCCAGCGCTATGCATCAACTCCTCTAATTGCTCCCGTGCTCCTTGGGGGGTGAGGCCCGTATTCCGCTCAATCAAACGCACCAGCTCCTCTACGCTGCCACGGGTTGCTTCCAGAGTGTGATGGGCCAACTCAGGCCATCGCTTCTGAATGGTGGGCAGCAAGCTCTCGAAACGGTCGCGGAAGTGGTGCTCGAAGTTGCCGTTGGGCTGCGGCGAGGTCGAGTCCATAAAAAACGCCGATGAACAAGGTATGCCTAGAGACTAGGGAGCTTGCAACGTCTGGGACACTCCATGCCTCGCTACGCCTTGTTGCGGCACACAGGAGCCCCGGACGACTCCAGTGGATGTCATTTCGACTTGTTATTGGAGGACGGCACGAGCTGCCGCACCTGGCGTTTGGCTGACATCCCGACCGTTAACGCAGCAAAACAGGAGGCCGTCCTTTTGCCTGCACATCGTTTGATCTGGCTGGAGCCCCGCAGTGCTGCGGTATCAGGTGGACGGGGTTGGGCCGAACGCATTCGCGCTGGTCGATATCAAGGCAACCTGCCCACCGACGCGAACGATTCTGTGGAGGTCACCTTCATTGATGGCGATCTCAGCGGACAACTCAAGATCGACAACGGGTATTGCCGGCTATCCAAGCCTTGAGGTTTTCAAAAGCTCCGCTAAATTTCGGCTGCTGACAGCCCGTGATCCTGTTGGTTTACATCAATCAGGTCGGGTTAACGCATTTCAAGTCCTTCGGTGGGGCGATGACGATCCCTCTGGAAGAGGGTTTCACCGTGGTGACCGGTCCCAATGGATCTGGCAAAAGCAACATCCTTGATGGGGTGTTGTTTTGTTTGGGACTAGCTAACAGCCGCGGAATGCGGGCCGATCGGCTGCCAGACCTGATCAATAGCGGTGTTCTGAAAGCCGGCAAAGCCGCCGAAACCTCGGTGAGCGTGAGATTCGATCTCAATGATTGGACACCCGACTCGGCGGAAGATGGTCTCGAAGCACCAGCGGAAGGCCCCTGGATTCAATCCGGGCAAAAAGAATGGACCGTGACTCGCAAGTTGCGGGTGATGCCAGGCGGCTCCTACAGCTCGAGTTATTCCGCCGATGGGGTGCCCTGCAACCTCCAGCAGCTCCAGACCCAACTACGCCGTTTGCGCATCGATCCGGAGGGAAGCAACGTCGTCATGCAGGGCGACGTCACCCGCATCGTGTCGATGAGCAATCGCGATCGCCGTGGGCTCATCGATGAACTGGCCGGTGTCGCGTTGTTCGATACGCGCATTGAACAGACCCGGCGCAAACTCGACGACGTGCAGGAGCGGCAAGACCGCTGCCGGATCATTGAGCAAGAGCTGCTGGCGAGCCGCCAGCGCCTGGAGAAAGACTGCGCCAAAGCCCGTCAATACCAAGACCTTCGTGAACGATTGAAGCTCGGGCGCCAGCAGGAAATGGTGCTGGCCTTTGAGGCCGCCGAACAAGCCCTGAAAGACCTCAGCACGCGTCAACAGGCCCTCGAAGCCCAAGAAGAACGGGATGGCATCGCTATCGCTAGTGGTCGGGAGTCCCTCAACAAAGCCAGCGCAGAACTCCAAATCCTTCAAGACCAGGTGAAGGCCCTTGGTGAAGACCAGCTCTTAGCAGTCCAAGCCGAACTCGCAGGACTCGACACCAGCAGCCGTGAACTTGAACGTCAGGCCTCACAGCACCAAGAAGAAGGACAGCGGCTGCAAGGATTGCGCCATGACCTGACCGTCCGGCGGCAGGAGTGGCAGCACCAATCCAGAACCCAAGAAAAGGATCCCCATCAAGACGCCTTAGCCGCGGCCGAAGACACCTGCCGTACTTCTGAATCTGCCGTTGAGGTGTCCCGTCGTCGATTGGCAGATGTTGCAGGCCGTTCTGGGGCGTGGTTGGAGGAGCAAAAACGACGCAGTGCTCGGCGACAAGAGCTGCAAAGCAGCGTGAACCCCAAGCTCGAAGAACAACAGCAACTGCAAGAACGGTTGCGTCAGGAGTCGGAACGGCTCGAAGAACTCCATCAAGAACAACAGCAAGATGGCGCTGATGAACAGGATGTTCAACAACAGCTCACCAGCCTCGAAGAAGGCTGGCAAAAGCTGATCCATGGGCTGTCTGATGGCAAGCAGGCCCTTCAGCAAACCGTGGAGTCCCTCGCCATCCAACAACGGACCCGCAGTCGTTTAGAGCAGGAACAAACGCGGCTGGAACGGGAAATTGCCCGTCTTGAAAGCCGCCGTGATGCCCTGCAGGAAAGCCGTGGCACCGGTGCGTTACGCCTGCTGTTAGAGGCCGGTCTCGATGGCATCCATGGGCCGGTCGCCCAACTCGGCGAAGTGCAGGATCAACACCGTCTGGCCTTGGAAGTCGCCGCAGGCGCCCGCCTCAGCCAAGTCGTCGTCGACGACGACCGCATCGCAGCCAGAGCGATCGAGCTGCTGAAAAGTCGTCGCGCCGGACGGCTCACGTTTCTGCCCCTCAACAAAATTCGTGCTCCTGGCGGCGGAAGCGGAAGCACTGCGGCGGCCTTCGCCCGTGGGGCCCGTCCCAGCGGCGATGCGGGCGGCGGATTAATCGGCCGTGCCGTTGAACTCGTGCGGTTTGAACCGATTTACGACCAAGTGTTTGCCTATGTGTTCGGCGACACACTTGTGTTTGCTGATCTCGCGACCGCTCGGCAACAACTGGGGCGATCAAGGGCCGTGACCCTGGACGGCGAGCTCCTCGAAAAGAGCGGTGCGATGACCGGCGGAAGCTTGTCGCAACGCAGCGGCGGCCTCAGTTTTGGGCGTAGCCATGATCAAGATGAAGCCGAACCCCACCGCCGCAGGCTTCTAGAAATCGGGGAATCCCTAGCAGCCTGCCGGCGCGAAGAGTCCAAATTGACGCAGCTGCTCGAGCAGCAGAAACCACAGCTGCGGGAGATGGAGCAACGCCAAGCCGGCCTCATCGCCGAGCGCAACGCGGCGCAGCGGAACCATGGCCCATTGCTTGAGCGCAACCGACTGCGAGCGGAACGGTTATCGCGGCTTCAGAACGAGCAAACCACCCAACGGCAACGCCTCGACGTCATCGAAGCAGAACTCAAACCACTGCAAGCGGAACTTGCACAACTGAATGAGGCTGAACGCAACAGCGGCGATCACGACGATGCCGCGGCCTGGCAACAGCTTCAACACGACCTCGAGGCGGCAGATCGTCGTCTCGAAGCCGCTCGGCAAGAGCGTGATCTTCTTCTCAACGCACAACGTGAGCGACAGCTCGCCCTCGAGCGTCTGGGGGACCAAGAGAAGACCCTTACCGCAGAAGAAACTCGGCTCCAGGAGGCTGTTCAGGCCCTAGCCAAAGCCCATGGAGCGTGGCGAGATCAACAGTCGGAACTGCAAAACAAGCGAACGTCGTTGGAGGCTCAACAACAGGACCTCCAAGAGCGCTTCGGCACTCAACGACGAGCCCGCGACGCAGCGGAAGCCGAGGTAGCCCGTCAACGCCAAGCCCTCCAGCAAGCCGAATGGAACCTTGAGCGATTAAAAGAGGACCGCGAAGGCTTAATCGAGGAACAGCGCAGCGGAGCGATTCGCCTGAAGGAAATGGCAGAAGCACTGCCAGACCCCCGTCCAGAGATTCCAGACTCGATGCGGCTCGAAGGGTTAGAGGTTCTGCAGGGCGAACTTCAAGCGATCCAACGGCGCATGGAAGCGTTGGAGCCCGTCAACATGCTCGCCCTTGAGGAACTACAAGCCCTGGAACAACGTCTGGGGGAACTCAACGAACGTCTCGATGTTTTGAATAGTGAGCGCGAAGAGCTGCTGCTTCGCATCGAGACCGTCGCCACCCTGCGCCAAGACGCCTTTATGGAGGCCTTCACCGCAGTGGACGGGCATTTCCGTGAGATTTTTGCTTCGCTCTCCGAAGGCGATGGCCATCTGCAGTTGGAAAACGCCGATGAACCGCTCGAGGGAGGCCTCACGCTTGTGGCCCATCCAAAAGGGAAAACCGTGCGGCGCTTGGCATCGATGTCGGGTGGAGAGAAGTCGCTCACAGCCCTCAGCTTTTTGTTTGCTCTGCAACGCTTCCGCCCCTCGCCCTTCTATGCCCTCGACGAGGTCGACAGCTTCCTTGACGGCGTAAATGTGGAGCGATTAGCTGCCTTGATCGCCCGACAAGCCAAAGATGCCCAGTTCATGGTGGTGAGTCATAGGCGTCCGATGATCGGCGCTTCAGAGCGCACGATTGGCGTCACCCAAGCCCGTGGAGCCCACACCCAAGTTGTTGGACTGCCCGATGCAGCCTGAAGCGATGCAGAGCGAACTGCCACAACCGATCCGCTGCGCCACAATGGGCCGAATTGTGCATGGCCGAGGGACCGTTTGACCCCGACCCCTTCAGCTAATGACACCCTGACGGGTGTTCCCAGTGACCGTCTCTGGCTGCGTTCGGAGCTCATGGGCACGCAGGTGATCACGCGCGACACCGGCCGTCGCCTCGGCGTGGTGGGTGAGGTGATTGTTGACATCGACCGCCGTGAAGTGGTGGCGGTCGGTCTACGGGACAACCCCCTTACTCGCTTTTTACCGGGCTTGCCGCGCTGGATGCCCCTCGACCGCATCCGTCAGGTGGGGGATGTGATCTTGGTGGACTCCGCAGATTCCCTCAGCGAAGGCTTCAATCCCGAGCGCTACAGCCGTGTGATCAACTGCCAGGTGATCACAGAATCCGGTGACCAGCTTGGTCGCGTTCTGGGATTCGCCTTCGACATTGAAACTGGTGAACTGTCCACCCTCGTGATGGGTGCCCTAGGCGTTCCGCTCCTCGGTGAAGGCGTCTTGAGCACGTGGGAAATGCCTGTTGAAGAGATCGTGAGCAGCGGCCCCGATCGAATCATTGTTTATGAGGGAGCTGAAGACAAACTCAAACAACTGAATAGCGGTGTACTCGAGAAGTTAGGGGTCGGCGGCCCCAGCTGGGAGGAGCAGGAGCGCGAGCGCTACCGGGTCAATTTGGTGCCGGTCGAGAACCAACTCAGCTCCGGACAACCCGTTGAACAACAACAGCGGCAGTTGCAGGCGTCCGAAGCGCAACGGTTTGAAGCGGAGGAAGAAATGGAATACGTGGAGCTTGAAGACCAGCGCCGCGATGCGCAGCCCCAACGCCGCTATCTCGAAGAACAACCAGCGGATTCCTTCGACTCCCCCCGTTACAACAAGGCGCGGTATCGGGACGAGCCCCGTTTCGATGCACCCCCCGAGGATCAGTCCAGCTTTGATCAACCCGGATTCGACGAACCCGGGTTCGACAAGCCTGGTTTTGAAGAGCCCCGGGTCAAAGACCGAATGAAAGAACAGCGCTTCGACGACGTAAATCTGAACGATGAACCCACCCCTCGACGGGCAATGCCCGCTTCAAAGCGTCCTGTCCAAAAAATTAGCGAACCCCTCGACGTCGAACCGATTCAAGACGACCTCGACGATCCCTGGTAAGCGCGATTCAATGCGTTGATTGAAGGGCAACATCTGGGGTGACATCACCACAATCAAGAGAGCCGTCCCTCCCCAAGGATCGACGGCTGCGTGGTCTGCCAATCACACCTCATTCATCCCACTCACGTCCGTTGCGCTGGGGCGAATTGTTGTATCGCAGCTCTGTGGTGCTGCTTCTAGCCCTGATCACCAATGCTGTCTCCAAACCAACAGCCGTTGAGCGCTGTATCGACAGCAGGCTGCAGCAGGTGCTGGACAGCCATCAACTCAAGCCATCTCAACTCGCAGCGTCGGTTCGGGTTAGTGAAGTCACCAAAGCCACCAATTTCTGCAATGGCGGCAATGGACGACTCAATTGGACCCGATAAACATCAAGCCGCTTTGAAATCCAACGAAGCGCTATTCACGCAATGACGCTGACCGGTTGGAGCAGGTCCATCAGAGAACACATGTCCGAGATGACTGTCGCAACGGGAGCAGGTGATCTCCGTCCGGACCATGCCATGGGTGACGTCCTGTTTGGTGGTGATCGCCTCGGGAGAGATGCCATCCCAGAAGCTGGGCCAGCCCGTGCCCGAATCGAACTTGGTGGTTGAACTGAACAACGGCGTTCCGCAACAAACGCAGTGATAAATACCAGTCGCCTTGTTATCCCAATATTTTCCAGTGAAGGCCCGTTCGGTTCCCCCACAACGCGCCACCTGATATTGCTCCGGGGATAACGATTGCTTCCACTCGTCGGAGCTGCGGTGGATCCGATCAAGGCTGGTCATGACTAGGGCGATTGGAGATCGATCACCCTAGGCAGAGGAAAGCGTTCGGGGGAGCAGATCACGCACTTCGGCGGCCAACGCCATCACGGCACCAGGCTCACCGCGAAGGGCCTGGAGATCCTCACGCTGCCCCTCTAAACGCTCGGGAGACGACAACCATTCGACGGCCTCCGTCGCAATTTGTTCCGGTGTGATCTCACCAATCCGTTCGGGTACCACGCCTCGCCCCGCCGTGATGTTGGGCCAAGCCACAAAACCGTTGTTGCGCAGTCTCCAAAACGTCAACAACGCTCCAAGCAGGCGTCGCAATCCAGGAATCCGCGCCAGCAACCCAAAACCGCCATCCCAAGCGCGCATCATGTCCAAGTGTTGGGTGGGCACCATCACAATCATGGGAACCGCCAAGGCACCGAGTTCAGCGGTGTTGGCCCCCACGGTGGTGAGCGCCAAATCGCACTGACTCAAAGGGCCATGGGCCGGATGCTCCTGAATCAATTGGATACGCGTTCCAGCCGTCGTGATCAACACACCGTGATCAACATCAGCCACCGCTGATCGATAGCGGGCGGCAATCGGGTTGGTCGGGCCCGCAAACCGAAGCAGTTCTTCAACGCTGGTGGTCGGGGCCAACGGGAGCAAGAAACGACACGCAGGACGTTCTCGGGCGATGTGATCCGCCGTTTCGAGAAAAAACGGCATGCCGACACTCAATTTTGCGGCCTTCGAACCCGGTAGCAATGCAACCCACTCGCCCTCCGGTAGAGGGGCCTCTCGTCGCGCAAACGACGAAAGGTCGGCCATCAAATCTCCGACAACCCGACATCGAGCCTGATAACGGACCGGCAATTGGCGGCGCACCGCCTCAGACATTGCAGCAATGCTGTCGTTCCACTGCGGCCAACGCGCCACCCACTCCGCATAGGTGATGTGGCGATACCCCAAACGGGCGGACAACAGAACAGTCCAAAACTGATCCCCCCCCAGAAACACCACGATTCCTTTCTGAGGCCACGGCCCAAAGCGGCGGGGGCGCAGCAGGAGTGACCAAAACGATCGAGCCGGAACAATGCGATCAAACAGCCGCCAAGGCTGCGCAGCCCGATGCTCCTGCCCCGTGGCATTCGGACACGGCACCAAGACCAGTTGCAGACTGGCTGGAGCGATGGGAATGCGGGGTCTTAACGGCTGAAGACTATGAAGCCGCTCCGCAAGGGGACGAACCCAGGTGCTCAATTCCCCTGGACCGTTCGAAACCAGGACGATCGCAAGTCCTGGGTCAGCGTTTCGGAGGCTTGCCAAAAGAATGAAATGCGGATGGCGAGACTTGAACTCGCAAGGCCGAAGCCACACGCCCCTCAAACGTGCGTGTCTACCAATTCCACCACATCCGCGTGGTCGATTCAGCCCCGCGGGCTTCATCAGTGAGTGATCATACCGGCCGGGGTGACACGGGCTGGTGTTTCGAGCCTCTATTAGTTGCCGCTGATACGATCCGTTTTGAGGCCTAATGAAACTGCGGGATGCCCATCGGCAAAGTGCTGATCGCCAACCGCGGCGAGATCGCTCTTCGAATTTTGCGGAGCTGCAGAGAGCTCGGCATCGCCACCATTGCTGTTTACAGCTCTGTGGACAAAGACGCTCTGCACGTTCAGCTAGCGGATGAAGCTGTTTGCGTCGGTGAAGCGCAAAGCAATAAGAGCTATCTCAACGTTCCCAACATCCTTGCTGCAGCCACGTCGCGGGGTGCGGACGCCATACACCCGGGATATGGCTTCCTGGCAGAAAACGACAAATTTGCCGAGATGTGCAATGAGCACGGGCTGACATTTGTCGGGCCATCACCCCATGCGATTCGATCCATGGGTGATAAGTCCACTGCCAAATCAACCATGCAATCGGTGGGAGTCCCTACGGTTCCAGGCAGTGAGGGCTTGCTATCCAATCCGCAGGAGGCCGCTCAGCTCGCAGCTGAAATGGGCTACCCCGTGATGATCAAGGCCACCGCTGGAGGCGGCGGTCGTGGCATGCGTCTGGTACCGAGCCCCGATCAACTCGAAAGCTTGTACAAAGCGGCCCAAGGAGAAGCGGAAGCGGCCTTTGGCAATCCCGGGCTGTACATGGAGAAATTCATCGACCGCCCCCGCCACGTGGAAGTGCAGGTGCTTGCGGATCGTCACGGCAATGTTGTCCACCTGGGCGAGCGGGACTGCTCCGTCCAGCGGCGGCACCAAAAACTGCTTGAAGAAGCGCCAAGCCCTGCCTTGGATCCCGAGCTGCGGCGAAAGATGGGTGAAGCAGCCATTGCCGCAGCTCGCAGCATCAATTACGAGGGTGCTGGCACGGTTGAGTTTCTGCTCGACCGCAGCGGCGGTTTCTATTTCATGGAAATGAACACCCGGATTCAGGTTGAACATCCAGTCACCGAGATGGTCACTGGCGTCGACCTGATCGCCGAGCAACTCCGCATTGCTGGAGGCGAACCGATCAGCATTCGCCAAGAGGACGTTCACCTCAATGGTCATGCGATCGAATGCAGGATTAATGCAGAAGATGCCCGCCATAATTTTCGCCCGGCTCCAGGACGCATCACCGGGTGGCTTCCCCCTGGAGGCCCTGGGGTGCGTGTCGACAGCCACGTCTATACCGGGTACGACATCCCCCCCTTCTATGACTCGTTGATTGGGAAGGTGATTGTTTGGGGCAAAGACCGGCAACACGCCATGACCCGGATGAAACGGGCCCTCAATGAATGTGCCGTGACGGGAATTCCCACCACTGTTGAATTCCACTTGGAGATGCTCGACCGGCCGGAATTCATCAACGGCGACATTCACACCAAATTTGTGGAACAAGAGATGTTGCCCTGAAGCAGCTCAGGGGCTGTCAAAAGCGTCCCCCCTAAGCAACCCCTTGGGCACTGCGCAGCAAGATTTGCGAGAGCACACCCTGTTGCCCCACCAACAGCTCCCGAAACAAGCTGATCAATCCCACCCAGATCACCGGGGTGACATCCACACCTCCGATCGGAGCAACCACTTTTCGTGTAATCGCCAAAACAGGCTCCGTGGGCCAGGCAATCAAGGGCCAAGCTCCTTTCGTCATATCGACCTGGGGATACCAGGTGAGAACGATGCGGAGCAAAAATGCGAGGGTCCAAGCAGCCAGGAGGACCCCCAACAAAACATGGACAATCGGCAAGGTCTGAAGCAGCAGCGGCGTCACAAACCTCAAAGCAATCGAGCCACCATCGTAGAAACAGGACTTTGATCATTAGGATCGCGCTGGCCACGATGCAGACGGCAACGCCCCGATGACCTCCTCCCTCTCCAACTTTCTAAGCAGCCTCGTCTGGGGAGCTGTGATTATTGTTGTGCCCGCCACGATTGCTTTAATCCTGGTGAGTCAGACCGACCGCCTCGACCGAAAGCTCTGATCAACAACTGGCGCCACTCGTAAACTAGGGCGCAAGCGGGAGCGCACCTTTGGTTAATGCCAGTCTTAATTGGGCCAGCATTGTCGGAATTGTGCTGGCCGTCGGCGGTGCGTTGCTCTATTTCATGCGCACGTTCAAGCCCGCGCTTGCAAGGGATTACGACGTTTTCTTTGCCGCAATCGGACTCCTCTGCGGAGGAATTCTGTTTTTTCAAGGCTGGCGCCTTGACCCCATTCTTCAGTTCGGCCAATTCCTGCTGGCCGGCACAACAGTGTTTTTCGCCTACGAAAGTGTTCGGCTGAGGGGTGTCGCGACGGAACAAGCGCGACGCTCGGCCTACTTCGACGATGAACCTGCGGCGCCACGCGGAGAATCTGGCCCCGGAGGCCTTCGGGGCGGTTGGGATGAGGACTACGACCGCTTTGAAGATCCGCAACCCGTGCAACGTCGCTTCGGTGGACGCAATGCCGACATGGACGACCGTCCTGAAGAGGATTTTTATCGCCCACGCCGCACCAGTCGAGCCGCGATTCCAGAGGAAGCCGCGAGCCGACGAGGGCGGGGACGCGACCAGGACACACAGGGCTGGGATCAAACCGACGAACGCTCCCGTCGTATGGCCCGTTTCCGCGCCGGAGAGGCTAGAGATGAGCGGCGACCCGACTTCGGTGAACGGCGCTCTGATCGTGAAGAGCAACGCCGTGGTAGCAGGCCCACGGGTCGCCAAGATCGCCCCACGGGATCGCCCGTGCGCCCGGAAGCAGAAGACGCCGCCTTCAGCACCAGTCGGGGCGGGAGGTCGACCGCATCAGCCACCGCACCCCAAAGCAAAAGCCCCTTCCTGAATTCAGGGAGAGCGAGGGGAGGAGAGGCCCCAAGCCGCCCGATGAGTAGCCGGCCCCGATCGAATAACCCATCCGCAACTGCACCAACAAGCCAGTTCCAAGCGAACGCTGACACCCAGCGGTCCGCACCACGCAGCTCGCGTCCTCGCGACAACAGTCCCCGTGACATCAGTCCTCGCGAGCAGAGTCCTCGTGAGAACAGCCCTCGGGCCCGGGACAACAGTTCCCGCTTTGACGACTGAACCGTCTCGTCTCGCCGCTACTGACGGTCCTGATCGGGATATGCCTGGTGGGCTGTAGTGGCCGCGTCGATCGAGCTGGCGGTGGATTACTGGCCACAAGCCAACAGGATCCTGCCCTCAGTGGAAATGGGCAATGGCTCGCGGTGATTAGCGACCTTCAAGGGCGCCAAACGGTGCAATTGCGCAATGTGAGCAATGGATCAATTCAGGCTTTGCCTCAACTCAAACGTCATCAACCCCATAGCTCGCCATCGTTGAGCTGGAATGGTCGATACCTGGCCCTGATCACCCAACAAGGACGGCGGCGAATGGCCGTCATTGCCGACCGTCTCAACGGACGGTTGCACCCCATTCAGCTCCCTGGCGGCCGTGATCCGATCCAAGTCAGCCTGTCACCCGACGCCCAAACCCTGGCCCTACAAGTGACCGATCAAGGCCTCTGGCGCGTTGAAATTTTTGACCTGAGTGATCTGTTGGAAACCGATCGACCAGCGGGGCAAGCCTTGAGCACTCCACCGCTCACGTCAGCCCCATGAAGAGGCTCAGCCTGAGCTTGGGGGCACTCCTGTTGATCGCCATCGCCGGATGCAGTGGCGATCGACCGCGTCCCCGGCCCGAACTCAATGGACTCCTGCGCCAATCAGTACGTAGCCGCCGGGATCCATCCCTCGCTCAGGTCTGGCTGGCGAGCCTTGGCAAGCGGGGCGGTCGAGAGCGGATCGAACTAATCGACCTCAGAAATCGCCGACCGGTTCCACTTCCAGGCCTCAATCGCGCAGACTCTCAACCCATCAGCCTGAGCCTGAGCGGTGATGGCAGCCGCATCGCCGTAGTGCAGCAACGGGAGGATCGCACCGAGCTCTTTCTCTACCGCCGCAATGCAGCAGCCCTGCAGCGACTGCCGCTGGATCCCCCTGGCGTTCCTCGGTCGGTGAGTCTTGATGGCTCAGGGAGGCTGCTGGCCGTGCAAGTGAGCCGAAACGGACGCTGGGACGTTGATCTCATCCGTTTGCCTTAATTAAGGCAACAGGCCTGCCCAAGCCAAAAACGTGTCTCCACTCAACACTTCCACCAGCACAACCGCCACAAACCCAATCATGGCGAAACGGCCATTCACCCTCTCGGCATAACTGCTCCAACCAAAGGCAGGAGCGTCGGTTGTAGCTGTCTCTTATACACATCTCCGAGCCCACGAGACTAAGGCGAATCTCGTATGCCGTCTTCTGCTTGAAA
>CAXDNN010000033.1:0-17004 GCA_963990675.1 uncultured Synechococcus sp. | reverse complement strand
CCATGCGGCCAGGCTTTTCATGCCAACACGTCTCGCTTACCTCGGCCCGACAGGGACCTATGGAGAGCAAGCCGCCCTCGCTTTGGTGCAACTCGAAGCGATGGGTGATGTTCAATTCGTTCCCTGTGTTGGCTTGCGCGCTGTTGTTGAGCAGTTGGCAAAAGGGATGTGCGACGCGGCTGTGGTGCCGATTGAGAATTCTGTTGAGGGTGGGGTAACGGCCACCTTGGATGCGTTGTGGTTCCATCGCGACCTGTGTATTCGTCGCGCTCTGGTGTTACCCATTCGTCATGCACTCTTGGGCCAAGGGGATTTGTCCGGGATTAATGAGGTGTTGTCTCATCCCCAGGCTTTGGCCCAGTGCAGTGGTTGGTTGGCCAAGCATGTGCCGCAAGCGTTGCAGCTTCCGACGTCCTCCACCGCGGAAGCCGCTCGACTGGTGGTGGGAAGTCATTTCCGAGCCGCCATTGCTTCAAGGGTGGCCGGGATGGAACACGGCTTGGAGGAGTTGGCCTATCCCGTGAATGATGTGGCCGGAAATTGCACCCGCTTCCTCTTGCTGAAGCGTGGGGAACGTCGTGAACAGGGCGCGGTCGCCAGTGTGGCCTTCTCGCTCCATCGCAATGCTCCTGGGGCCTTAGTGGAGGCCCTTGCGTGTCTTGCCGAGCGAGGACTCAACATGAGTCGCATTGAGTCACGACCGTCAAAGCGGGAATTTGGTGAATATGTCTTTTTTGTCGATGTTGACCTCCCGAGCAACCGGGCCGAAGCTCTGCCTGAGTTGATCGCACAACTCGAACCTTTTTGTGAGCATCTCGCCCATTTCGGTGCTTATCCGAGTACTGAGTTCAGTGACGCTTCAACTTGAACACGCCGAATTGCATCAGTCCGGTGGCAAAAGCCCAATGCATCAGCAGCAGTGTTGGCGTTTCCCTTAACCCTTGAACAACCGCTTTGGGACCGAGTCCCAGCACAGCTTTCGGACGTCTCAGCCCCTCCACGATTGAATCAATCCAAGAGGGGAGGGTGGCTTCGCTCCAGTCATCGGTGCTGATACCACCTTGGCCATATCGGCTGGTTTCGAGGTTTTGTTGAAATCCAGCAATGCTGGCGAACTCGGGATGGGCCCACTGATTCAGGAGTTGGCGCATCACCCTGCGTTCTGTTTTTGTCATGGCGCCATCGGACGGGTCGCGACGGTTCCAGTCCGCTACGGCCAGCGAGCCACCGGGTTTCAGCACTCGGAGTAGTTCGTCTGCGTATCGCTGCTTGTCTGGCATATGAGGACCTGCCTCCACGCTCCAAACAGCGTCAAAACTGTGGTCAGCCATCTGCAAGTCGAGTGCATCCATCACCTCGAAACGACAGCTCAGTCCTTGGGGTGTTAACTCTGTGGCTCGAGCGATTTGTGCAGGACTGATGCTGATGCCGACGACATCCAAGTGGTAGTCCCGGGCAAGGATGCGCGCACTGCCACCGATGCCGCACCCAATGTCGAGAACCTTCGAACCTGCGGGGAGCTGATCAAGCCCGCTCCAGCGCACGAGTTCATGCACGAACGCTGCCTTGGCTTCACGGAAATCCTGACGTCGTGGTGGATCGCCGTAATGGCCGAGATGCACATGGTCTCCCCAAAGACGTTCGAGCAGCCGGTCATCCGTCCAGGCGTCGTAAGCAGCAGCGACACTTTCAGCGGATTGATATTTGCGGTCACGCTTCAGCCAGAGCCATAAAGCAAGGGCAGCAGTGGTACCAGATAGCAGAAGTAGAAGAGCCAGCATTACTTCAGGTCCATCAGAACGGTGCGCGCAGCCAGTTGCCGCCGGGTGTGGTCAAGCATTTCGAACTGTCGATGAAGACGGTCGTGCGTGTCCGTGAGCTCCAGCAAGGTTTGTTGTTCAGCAGCGGCGCGATTGTCCAAATGGGCACCAATCCAAAAGGAGAGTTCGCGAGGAAGGTCGGGCAGGTCGTCGGGGAGTTCAACGTCTCGATTTTGCAATTTGGCCGTCAGTGTGACCACGTCGTTGAGAGCTTCACTGACTTGGTCTCTCAATGTTGTGAGCCCCTCCATATCCGCGACCGGTTCATCTTCAATCCAGCTCACCATCGCTGTTCGGTAGGGCGTATCACGGGTGATGTTCAGCAAGCGAAAGCGTTGCTGCCCAAGGGTTACGACGTAGCTCCGGCCGTCTTCACTGGTTTGGTGCTGCAGTACTTCCGCGCAACAGCCGATGTCGGCCATTTCGCCGGTCTCAGGGTCGATTCGGACAATGCCGAAGCGCTTATCGGACTCCAATACAGATTGGAGCAACATTCGATAGCGCGATTCAAAAATATGAAGTGGCAGAAGCTGTTGTGGGAACAACACGACGTCCGGCAGGGGAAACAGGGGAAGTTCCCTGACCGAATAATCAGACACGGACGCCGTGTTCAAGGATCTCTCAATCCTAGGAAGAGGTTGATCTGATCGAGGTGATCAGAGCTTCACTTCGATGTCGACCCCACTGGGGAGATCCAGCTTCATCAATGCATCGATGGTTTTAGCCGATGGGCTGTAGATATCGATGATTCGACGATGGGTTCTCGTTTCGAAGTGCTCCCGAGAATCCTTGTCCACGTGGGGCGAGCGCAAAACACAATAGATCTTGCGTTTTGTTGGAAGAGGAATCGGACCGATCGCTGATGCAGCAGTGGTATCGGCCGTTTCGATGATTTTGTCGCAGGACAGATCAAGCATTCGGCGGTCAAACGCTTTCAAGCGAATGCGGATCTTCTGCTGGGCAATTGCAGTGGACATAAGGAAAGCGGGAACAGGTTCCTGGAGGAGCCCTGAATTCAGTTGTCGAGGTTCGAAATCAATGTAAGGGATGGCAGGCCCAAGCCCACCATCCCGTTAGGGCATCAGCCGAAGCTGATCATTCGATGATCTTGGACACCACACCAGCACCAATGGTGCGACCGCCTTCACGGATTGCGAAACGCATGCCCATTTCCATGGCCACAGGGCAGATCAGCTCACCGGTCATCTGGATGTTGTCACCAGGCATCACCATTTCCACGTTGGAACCGTCTTCCGCTGTGAATGCAGTGATTTGGCCAGTCACGTCCGTTGTACGGATGTAGAACTGCGGGCGATAGCCAGCAAAGAAAGGAGTGTGGCGACCGCCTTCTTCTTTCTTCAAGACGTACACCTGACCTTCGAACTTGGTGTGAGGTGTGATGGAGCCAGGCTTCACCAACACCATGCCGCGCTCGATGTCTTCTTTCTGAATGCCGCGAAGAAGAAGACCAACGTTGTCACCCGCCATGCCCTCATCGAGCAATTTGCGGAACATTTCCACACCGGTGACGGTGGTTTTACGGGGGTCGCGGATGCCGACCACTTCAACTTCTTCGCCAACTTTGACGATGCCACGCTCGATACGACCTGTGGCAACTGTGCCTCGGCCGGTGATTGAGAAGACATCTTCGATAGCCATCAAGAAAGGCTTGTCGACTTCGCGCTCAGGCTCAGGGATGCTTGCATCCACAGCTTCCATTAACTCATCGATTTTGGCTTCCCACTCAGCCTCTCCCTCAATCGCTTTCAGGCCAGACACCTGAATCACGGGAATGTCGTCGCCGGGGAAGTCGTAGCTGGACAGCAGCTCACGAATCTCCATTTCCACCAGTTCGATGATCTCTTCGTCATCGACCATGTCGCACTTGTTCAGAGCGACCACCAGTGCAGGGACGCCAACTTGCTTTGCAAGGAGGATGTGTTCCTTGGTTTGAGCCATGGGGCCGTCAGTGGCGGCACACACCAGGATTGCGCCATCCATTTGGGCGGCACCCGTGATCATGTTTTTCACATAATCAGCGTGACCAGGGCAGTCGACGTGGGCGTAGTGACGGTTGTCGGTTTCGTACTCAACGTGGGCTGTGTTGATGGTGATTCCGCGCTCGCGCTCTTCTGGAGCACCATCAATATCGGCATAATTTTGAACTTGTGCTTGCCCTTTCTTGGCCAGCACATTGGTGATTGCCGCAGTCAGGGTGGTTTTGCCATGGTCAACGTGGCCAATGGTGCCGATGTTGACGTGGGGCTTGTTCCTTTCGAACTTCTCGCGTGCCATTTGAATTAAAGAATCGAGGGTTGGATTAAAGGATTGTAGAGATCAGGAATTGCCCTGATTCTTGGAGATGATGGCCTCGGCCACATTGCGAGGAACATCCTCATAGTGGCTGAACTCCATCGAGAAAATACCCCGACCCTGAGTCATGGATCGGAGTTCGGTGGCGTAGCCGAACATCTCGGCCAGGGGCACCTTGGCCGAGACTTTTGACGTGCCATCGTCAATTGCCTGACCTTCAACTTGTCCTCGTCGTGAGGACAAGTCGCCGATAACGGAGCCAAGGAAATCCTCGGGGACTTCGACCTCGACCTTCATCATCGGTTCAAGAAGGACAGGGTTGCACTTCTTGACCGCGTCTTTGAAGGCCATGGAGCCTGCAATTTTGAAGGCCATTTCGGATGAGTCCACATCGTGGTAGGACCCATCAACCATGCTGACTTTGACGTCGATCAGGGGGTATCCAGCGATCACACCTGATTCACAGGTTTCCTTCATGCCTTGCTCGGAAGGCTTGATGAATTCCTTGGGAACAACGCCACCAACAATTTTGTTCACGAACACGAAACCGGATTCGGGCTCGCCTGGCTCCATTTCGATCACAACGTGACCGTATTGGCCTTTACCGCCGGTTTGACGAGAGAACTTCCCTTCGCCTTTGGATGAACCACGAATCGTTTCCCGGTACGACACCTGAGGGGCGCCGATGTTCGCTTCAACTTTGAATTCACGCAACATCCTGTCCACCAGGATCTCGAGGTGAAGTTCACCCATGCCGGCAATCACGGTTTGGCCGGTTTCTTGATCCGTACGAACCCTGAATGTGGGGTCTTCTTCAGCCAGAGACACCAGGGCTTTGGAGAGTTTCTCCATATCACCTTTGGTCTTCGGCTCAACAGCCACAGAAATCACCGGTTCTGGGACGAACAACGTCTCAAGAACAATTGGGTCTTCGGTGGCGCAAAGGGTGTCGCCTGTTGTGGTGTTTTTGAGGCCAAGAACGGCACCCAGATCACCGGCCTGGAGTTGATCCACTTCTTCGCGATCATCGGCCTTGAGCACAACCAAACGCGAGATGCGTTCTTTGATCCCTTTCGTGGAATTCAGAACGTAGCTGCCCTTTTCAAGGACACCCGAGTACATCCGAACGAAGGTGAGCTTGCCGTAAGGATCGGCCATCACTTTGAAGGCCAAGGCACTAAACGGAGCTTTGTCGTCTGATGGACGAACAGCCTCCGTGCCATCGGGAAGAATTCCCTGAATTGGCGGCACATCAATAGGGGCCGGAAGGTAGTCGACGACAGCGTCGAGCACCAGCTGAACACCTTTATTTTTAAAGGCTGAACCGCATAGGAGAGGAACCAAACCGTGCTTCAACACACCTGTGCGGATGCCCTTCTTGAGCTCATCGTTGGAGAGCTCGCCGGTATCTAGGAATTTCTCAATCAGCGCTTCATCTGTTTCGGCAACTTTCTCCATTAAGAAGGCGCGCCATTCTTCGACCTGATCCTTCATGTTTTCAGGGACATCGGTCACTTCGATGTCTTGACCGAGGTCGTCCTTATAGATGTGAGCTTTGTTCTCGACGAGGTCGATGATGCCGCTCAACTCACCTTCAGCCCCGATTGGAAGCTGAATCGGAACAGCATTGGCTTTCAAGCGGTCCTGGATTTGTCCGTGAACCTTGAGGAAATCCGCCCCAGTGCGGTCCATTTTGTTCACGAACACCATCCGAGGAACGGAATAGCGATCGGCCTGCCTCCAGACTGTCTCCGATTGGGGCTGCACACCACCAACGGCGCAGAACACGGCGATGACACCATCGAGAACACGCATGGAGCGCTCGACTTCGATGGTGAAGTCGACGTGTCCAGGGGTGTCGATGATGTTCACACGGTGGTCTTTCCAGCTCGTGGAAATAGCCGCAGCCGTGATAGTGATCCCCCGCTCCCGCTCCTGGGCCATCCAGTCGGTGACTGCTGCACCGTCGTGCACCTCGCCGATCTTGTGCACCACGCCTGAATAGAACAAAATCCGTTCTGTCGTGGTCGTTTTGCCCGCATCAATGTGCGCGGCGATACCAATATTTCTAACGCGTTCCAGGGGAAAGGCGCGGGCCACAGGAGTACTCCGGGGGTGAAGCGTGAAAAGGCGGGCAGACTCTACATGTCAGCCATGAACAATCGTGTTGTTCGGCTGGCAAATAGGGCTCAGTAGCGGTAGTGGGCGAAAGCTTTGTTGGCTTCGGCCATTTTGTGCGTCTCTTCGCGTTTGCGAACAGCGCTTCCTGCTTCGTTGGCGGCATCCATCAGTTCGCCGGCAAGCTTCTGAGCCATGCTGCGGCCGTTGCGGGCGCGTGAAAAGCTCACGAGCCATCGCAGTGCCATCGCCGTGCCGCGCTCCTGGCGGACTTCCATCGGCACTTGGTAGGTGGCACCACCGACACGACGTGCACGCACTTCAACGAGGGGAGTGGCGTTTTTGACGGCTGTTTCGAAGAGTTCCAGTGGATCTCCACCGGTGCGCTCATTGATTAACCCGAAAGCGTCAGAAAGAATGCGCTGAGCGGTTGATTTCTTCCCGTGTTGCATCAGCCGAGCAACCATCATCGTTGCGAGCCGACTGTTGAACTGCGGATCAGGAAGAATTGGGCGCTTTTCAGCGGCATTACGGCGGGACATGAAAACTCAGAGCGTTGTGGTCAGAAATGAATAGATGGGTGATCCTCAGATCACTCTTTGGGAGCCTTGGCGCCGTACTTGGAACGGGATTGACGGCGGTCTTTCACTCCGGACGTGTCGAGGGTTCCGCGAATGATGTGATAACGAACACCTGGCAAGTCTTTGACACGTCCTCCTCGAATCAGCACAACGGAGTGCTCTTGGAGGTTGTGTCCGATGCCACCGATATAAGCAGTCACCTCAAAACCTGAGGTGAGGCGCACACGAGCCACCTTGCGCAGCGCCGAGTTGGGTTTTTTCGGCGTGGAGGTGTAAACACGAGTGCAGACTCCGCGGCGCTCAGGACAGGCCTTCAAAGCTGGCGATTTCGTCTTGGCTTTGAGACGTGAACGTTCCGTACGGATCAGCTGTTGGATGGTTGGCATCGAGGGTCGGTGTGCGGCCGGACACCCCGACCTAATTCGACAATCCACCACGATACCGGGTGATGGGTCAATTCTTAGCGACGGCTAAAGGCACTTCCGCAAGCGCACGGCTCGATTCCCTTTGCGGCTCGGATCAAAAATCCACCACCGCTGAGGTCGCCTCGGTAGTCGAGACAAAGATTTTTAAGGATGCCCACCTGCTCTTGAGGTGCATGCAGGGTGATGCCATCGGCCCGGGCAATGGCGATGCCCGCAAGGTGGCCGGGGCGGATACGGATGATGTGCTGAGCGCATTCACCGGGGATGACGTCCAAGTGCATTTGTCCTGGGGTCCCAGCTACTGCAGCTTGACGACCAAGCTCGGCAGCCGCTGCTGCGGTTAATCGCAGATTGGCAGCCATGCAAAACAAATCAATGGTTTATCAGTTTTGCAGGTGTTCATGACCGGATGAGTCCGAGGCCGTTGTGAACCCTGGGGGTACTCCCCCGCCCGTTCATGACGGTTTGATCGCTCACCACCAGGGTTGTGGAGCTTCCCCCATCGAGGTTTAAAGCCTCTGTAAAGCCAAGTTGTTGGGCTGCCAGGGCTGTTTCGAGCAACGTGGGATCACTGCTGGCTGCACCATGCACGGTGAGCATCCACTGGCCATCACGTCCTTGCCCCACCACGGTGCGAGGCGCCGTGAGATGCAGAAAGCTTGGACTGAACCCTTCGCTTCGGCCGTTCAGCACGATGCGACCTTGTTGCATCAACAGCGGCCCTCCACCCAGCACGTTGGCGTGTCTGCCGAGCGCTGAGCGAGACCATAAAAAGAGCTTGACCCGATCGCCACGGCCCGCAGGGAGTCCTGCACCACCTCGGGCAACAATTAAATCCGTTCCCGTTGGAATGGGGACCCCCCGACGCAGTGAGGCCTGTCCCCATGCCTTCTCCACACGACCCCTACGAATCAGAAGGGCCTCCTCATTGCCGCTGAGGGCGCGATACCTCGGTCCCCAGTTGGGTGTGTAGCGGCTTAGGCCTTTTTGGACATATCCACTGTTTAGAAAGTCAAGCCGCCAACGTTTGGAGCTGTTCACCTGGAGTTCTTGCTGGAGCTGAAGCCGCCCGAAGTGAAGGGTGCTGTCACGGTTCCATGCGATCACGCCACGGTTCAGGATCGGACCGGATAACCAGGTGCCATCGCGCCGTAGCGCACCCAGGGGAAGTTGATTGATACGGTTGAAAAATCCGCCGTTGATGGCGACGAGTGCTTGGGCAGATCTGGAGAGTTCTGGAAGGAAGTTCAGCCCTTGCTGTCGGTCTTGTTGTGCCAGGGGTTGGAGTCTTAATCCCAGCGAGTTAAGTCGTCCTCCAATACGGAAGATTCGAAGGGGCTTGACGCCAATGTTGATGGTGCGTTCCTCCATCACGAGGCCCTTCTGCATGTAGGGGCCTAGCGCGGCGTTATTCAGTGGAAGCTCCCCTCGCCACCGCACCGCTCCGTTGCGACCCCCCACTCCATCAAGTACCAGTCGCCATGGTTTGGCCAAGCTCAAGCTGCGCAGACGAATGGCCTGGCCCCGAAGTCTCAATAGCTGGCCGTTTTGTACGGGATCTAAACCCAGTTGCTTGAGAATATTGTGCTGTCGAGGGGTGGCCTGAAGAGCGAAGGCCAAATCAGTCCCGATGCGTTGCGCAAAAGTCGGTCCATCGAGATCCAGTACGAGGCGGTTTGCGGTGTCTCCTTTGCCCCGCCTCAACCCTTGAACTGCAGGCGAGGGCAGGCTGAGGATCAAGGTTTCTCCCTTGCGTTTGGTCCTAACCCCAACGCTGGTCAACCAATTTCCAACGTCGAACCCCACTTCGTCGCCGAGGGCGCGGGTGTCGAGCCGACTTAAAACCACGGTTCGACCAAACCACTCCAATGCATCCCCCCTTTCTCTGGCCTGGCGTCTGAAACCCAGACGTGCCTCTAGAAGGTCGAGTGGTAGCCACAGCTGATCGGGCTGTGTGCTGCTGTTCCCCCGCCATTCCCAGGTTGATTTGACCCGTTCACCGTCAATGGCAACCGTATGTCCTTTCCTTGGGGCGACGGCACGAATTTGCGGCAGAGGCTCTGGAGGGGGAGCGATGGGGAGCATGCGGTGGTTGGGTGCGGAATGTCGCCTGCCTAGGATCATCAAACGCGCTGGTTTCTGCAGGAGACGTCGTTGCAGTCCACGCATTTGTCTGGTTGATGTTTATGTCTGAAGCCATCCGTCCCTCAGCTTGGCCATACAGCGACAGCGCTGCTCCTGATGCCGTGGCTGGTGAGAAGGACGCTTGCGGCGTTGGTTTTCTTGCTCAGCTGTCTGGGGAAGCCAGTCATTGGGTGTTGCAACAAGCCCTGCGTGGACTGGGGTGTATGGAACATCGCGGCGGTTGTGGCGGCGATGGTGATTCCGGGGATGGCGCCGGAATCTTGTGTGGCATTCCATGGAATTACCTCAGGGCGGTTTGGCCGGAAGCCGGCGCTGCCAAGGGTCTTGGCATGATGTTTATGCCAACAGATCCGGCCAGCCGTGCGGCTGTGCGCGCCTGTTGCGATGCCGAAGCCAAAGCATTGGGCTTGTCACCCCTGGGTTGGCGGGATGTGCCGATTGACCCATCGGTTTTGGGGGAATTGGCTCGTCAAACCGCCCCGGTGATTGAGCAGTGGGTGTTGGGTGGAACGGAGGAAGCTGATGCTCTTGAGGCGCTCTTGCTGCGCCTTCGCAGGCGAGTTGGAGCTCAAGTGCGTCAGGCGTTGGGTACTCATCAAGTTCAGGATTTTTATGTCGCCTCCCTGAGTAGCCGCACCGTTGTGTACAAGGGCATGGTGCGTTCAGTGGTGTTGGCGCAGTACTACGCCGACCTTCGTGATCCGCGCTTTGAAGTGAGTTTTGCGGTGTATCACCGTCGCTTCAGCACGAACACCCTGCCGCGTTGGCCGCTGGCGCAGCCCATGCGACTGCTGGGTCATAACGGTGAAATCAATACGCTCTTGGGGAATCTCAACTGGGCCAAAGCATCGGAAGCCACTCTCAACAACGTTTGGGGTGAGGCGTCTGCTGATCTGATCCCCGTTGTGAATCCATCGTTTAGTGATTCAGCAAATCTCGATGCAACGTTGGAGCTGATGGTTCGCAGTGGTCGATCCATCACCGACAGCCTGATCACGTTGGTGCCGGAGGCCTTCCGTAATCAGCCCGACCTCGATCGTCGTCCTGATGTGACCGCGATGTATGAGTTCAATGCAGGGATTCAGGAGCCCTGGGATGGCCCAGCGCTGCTGGTGTTTGCCGATGGCAAACGGGTTGGGGCGACGTTGGATCGCAATGGTCTAAGACCAGCGCGTTGGTGCACCACCAGCGATGGTTTCGTGATCATGGGCTCAGAAACCGGTGTGGTGGATTTAGACGACAAGACCATCGTCCAGAAAGGTCGATTGGGCCCTGGTCAAATGTTGGCCGTCGACCTGGAGACCGGCCAACTCCTCGATAATTGGGCTGTTAAGGAAGACGCTGCCCAACGCTTTCCGTACGCCGACTGGTTGCGTCAACACCGCTCCGCTGTATCAGCGCTGCCTTGGGTTGAGGAGCGCCGCATGGGAGAGCTCGATTTGTTGCGCCTGCAGACGGCGATGGGCTTCACCGCCGAAGACCTCGATCTGGTGATCGAAGACATGGCCGGCCTTGGTAAGGAGCCGACGTACTGCATGGGGGACGACATTCCTCTGGCGGTTCTGTCTGATCGCCCCCATTTGCTGTACGACTACTTCAAGCAACGGTTCGCACAGGTCACGAACCCACCCATTGATCCACTTCGCGAGAAGTTGGTGATGAGTCTGGAAATGCATCTGGGTGAGCGTCGCCCCGCCTTGAAGCCTGAGGCCAAGGCTGCTGCGGTGATTCACCTCGATAGCCCGGTGCTCAATGAAGCCGAATTAGCAGCACTGTCGCAGCAAGGCCTCCCGGTCAAGATGCTGTCAACTCAGGTGACCGTTGAAGCCTGTGCTGGTGGATTAGGCGCTGCCCTGAAGGATCTCTGCAACAACGCTGAACAACTCGTTCGCGATGGAGCCCAGGTGTTGGTGTTGTCGGATCGTGTTCGGGCTGATGGCCAACCCTCAGAGCTCAGCGCCACAACGGTGGCGATGCCCGCCTTGTTGGCGGTTGGAGCTGTGCATCACCACCTCCTGCGCCAAAAGTTGCGGTTGCAATGCTCCTTGGTTGCTGAGACGGCTCAATGTTGGAGTACCCATCACATGGCCTGTCTCATCGGCTATGGGGCGAGTGCGGTTTGTCCATGGCTGACGTGGGAAACGACCCGTCATTGGTTAGAGCATCCCAAAACTCAAAAGCGGATTGAGCAGGGAAAACTTCCGGCGCTTGATGCCGTCAACGTTCAAGAGAACGTGCGCATCTCGCTGGAGAATGGCTTGCGCAAGATCCTTTCAAAGATTGGGATCTCCCTGCTAGCCAGCTATCACGGTGCACAGATTTTTGAGGCTATCGGTCTCGGTGCAGACGTGATCGAGACGGCATTTTCGGGAACCACCAGCCGTGTTGCTGGAATGACCCTCGCCGAACTCGCCAACGAAACCCTGTCGTTGCATGCCAAGGCTTTCCCCGAACTCAACCGGAGCAAGCTCGAATTTATGGGGTTTGTTCAGTACCGCTCGGGTGGTGAATTCCACCTGAACAGTCCAGACATGTCGAAGGCCCTGCACGCTGCGGTGAAAACTGGCCCTGGATACGACCATTTCTCCACTTACAAAACACTGCTGGAGAACCGTCCAGTCACGGCGTTGCGTGATTTGTTGGAGTTCAAGATTGCTCCAACTCCGCTTCCTCTCGATCAGGTGGAAAGCGTGGAAAGTTTGTGCGGCAGATTTTGCACCGGAGGGATGAGTCTTGGTGCCTTGTCGCGAGAGGCCCATGAGGTGCTTGCCGTTGCCATGAATCGCATCGGTGGCAAGAGCAATAGCGGTGAGGGTGGTGAAGATCCTGCCCGTTTCCAGGTGTTGAGTGATGTGGATGCAGAAGGACGGTCTGCAGCCTTTCCCAGCATCGGAGGTTTGCGGAATGGCGACACAGCAAGTTCGGCGATCAAGCAGATCGCTTCTGGACGGTTTGGGGTTACGGCGGAATATCTGCGCAGTGCCAAACAGTTAGAGATCAAGGTGGCCCAAGGGGCGAAGCCGGGTGAAGGTGGCCAGCTGCCGGGTCCAAAGGTCGATAACTACATCGCCTGGTTGCGCAACAGCAAGCCGGGTGTGGCGTTGATCTCTCCGCCCCCACATCACGACATTTACTCAATTGAAGATCTGGCTCAGCTGATTCATGATTTGCACCAGGTGCATCCCAAGGCTCCAGTCAGCGTCAAATTGGTGTCTGAAATTGGGATCGGCACGATTGCCGCTGGCGTGGCAAAAGCCAATGCCGATGTGATCCAGATTTCTGGCCATGACGGCGGCACAGGCGCCTCACCTCTCAGTTCGATTAAGCACGCCGGTAGTCCTTGGGAACTTGGCCTTACGGAAGTGCATCGTTCTCTTCTGGAAAACGGATTGCGTGATCGAGTTCTGCTTCGGGCCGATGGCGGCCTGAAAACAGGGTGGGACGTTGTGATCGCAGCGATGTTGGGTGCCGAGGAATTCGGCTTTGGTTCGGTGGCGATGATTGCCGAGGGCTGCATCATGGCCCGCGTCTGCCATACCAATAACTGCCCGGTTGGTGTCGCAACTCAGAAAGAAGCATTGCGAAAGCGCTTCAAGGGAGTGCCTGAGCATGTGGTGAACTTCTTTTGGTTTGTGGCAGAGGAGGTGCGCCAGCTGCTGAGCCTTTTGGGCATGGCCAAACTTGAGGATTTGATCGGTCGATCCGACTTGCTTCAGACCCGCGCCGTTGATTTGGCGAAAACCAGCTGTGTTGATCTATCCAGCCTCCTGGCTCCCATTGCCGGTTCTGAAGATCGCTCTTGGCTCACCCATAGCGCGACGGCCCACGGCAATGGCCCCATCCTCGAAGATCATTTTCTGGCGGATCGTGAGTTGATGGAGGCCGTAGAGAGCCACAGCGATCTAAGTCGCATCACTGAGATCATCAACACCGATCGCAGTGTTTGTGCTCGTTTGGCTGGGGAGTTGGCGCAGCGCCACGGCAATCGGGGTTTCAAGGGCCAGCTCGATCTCACATTCCGTGGAGCTGCCGGACAAAGCTTTGGTGCGTTCCTCGTTCAAGGGATGAATGTGCGTCTCGAAGGAGAAGCCAACGATTACGTGGGTAAAGGGATGAACAGCGGTCGGATCACGTTGGTCCCCAGTGATGGCACCCCAAATCCCGGCGAGCAGGTGATCCTTGGCAATACCTGTCTTTATGGGGCAACAGGTGGTGAGCTGTTCGCCTATGGCAGAGCCGGAGAACGCTTTGGCGTTCGCAATAGCGGTGCGAAAACCGTCGTGGAAGGCGCCGGGGACCACTGCTGTGAATACATGACGGGTGGTGTCGTGGTGGTGCTCGGCAGTACGGGGCGAAATATCGGAGCTGGGATGACCGGTGGTGTCGCCTTTTTGTTGGATGACAACGGTGGTGTGACGCCTCGCGTGAATCCAGAAATTGTTGAAGTCTGTGCTCTCACAACGGAAGAGCAAGACGCCACGCTCAAGGATCTGATGGAGCGCTATCAGGCGGCCACTGGCAGCGAAAAAGCTTCCGCACTCCTGGCGGACTGGCCTTCTGCTAAATCCCGCTTCAAGGTGCTGGTGCCACCGAGTGAACGGGCTGCCATGGGGCTCGCTGAGAAACAGGCCGTGGCGGCCTAACCACGATCTGCGGAGTCACCGGGTGGCTTGGTTCGTCAAAACAGAAACATTTACGGCTGAAACCGCAGCTCTGTCGGTAGAGCAGCGGCGTCCTTTTTTGGAGGCGCATCGCCATTGGTTGGCTCAACACATCGGGTTTGGCCGTCGCATTCGCAGTGGTTTTTTAGTCGATGATCAACGGCGTCCTGGCGGCGGAGGGCTGCTGATTTTTCAAGCGTCGTCCTATGCCGATGCCCTGGACTGGGTGAGCCAGGATCCAATGATTGTGGAGGGCCTTGTGGCATGGCAGCTTCAGGAGTGGATCCCTGTTACCGGGGATGACTGGCCATGAGCCGTTGCACCTCACCCGCGTGATAGCTGCTGCGGGTGAGTGGACTGCTCACCACTTGGAGGAAGCCCAGCTCGTCTTCCCCAATGCAGCGATACGACTCGAATTGGCTGGGCGTGACAAATCGATCGACTGCTAAGTGCTTGGGCCCAGGTGAGAGGTATTGCCCAATGGTCACAATGTCGACCTGATGGGCACGAAGGTCGTTTAAGACGCCGATCACCTCGTCATCTGTTTCACCCAAGCCCACCATGAGCCCGGACTTTGTGTACACCTTGGGCCAACCTTTTCGGACGCGTTCAAGCAAGTCCAGGGAGCGTTCATAAATCCCTTGAGGCCTGGCCCGTTTGTACATCCGTGGGACGGTCTCAATGTTGTGATTCAGCACATGGGGTGCTGCTGCCATCACGGTGGCCAGAGCGTCCCAGTTCCCGCACAGATCGGGGATGAGTAACTCAATGGTGGTGAGCGGAGACCGCTGCTTCACCTGCTCAATACATGCCACAAATTGAGAAGCACCACCGTCGAGCAAGTCGTCACGATTCACGGATGTGATCACAACGTGGCTCAGGCCAAGGCGGGCTACAGCTTCACCAAGACGTTCTGGTTCGCTTGGATCGAGTTCCCGGACACTCTTGTCGAAGTCGATATCGCAATAGGGGCAGGCGCGGGTGCAGCCTGGACCCATGATCAAAAATGTGGCTGTTCCACCGGCAAAACATTCGCCGATGTTCGGGCAACTTGCTTCTTGGCAGACCGTGTTGAGATTGAGGTCTTGCAGAAGATCCGCAACGGCGCCGATCCGTTCCCGCTGCGGGGCTTTGACGCGCAACCACTCGGGCTTCAGCACTGATGAATTCAGGTCTATCCCAGACCTTAAACGGCGCTGAAGTTCTGGTGTTGTCTCTTAAGATGGAATCAACGGGATGTGGCGCAGCTTGGTAGCGCACTTCGTTCGGGACGAAGGGGCCGCAGGTTCGAATCCTGTCATCCCGATTGCATGATCAAGTGAGCCTGAATCTTGGGTGATTTAAGTTGATTTGAGTTTTGAAGTGGGCTGATTATTTGTTAATGGCTTGTTGATTAATTATTCCAGCCATAACTTCTTGAAAATATGTGGGGAAGATTCTCTGGCCTTCATCGCTTCTTCCCGAATGAATGTGATGCAGGCTTTGGATCCATCAAATGCTTTGTTCTTGATGACCAGTTCGAAGGCCTGCTGAAGATTTTTGCCTCGAGATAGTTCAGCATCCATGATTTTGACTGCCTGAGCCGGGTTGCACTTTCCCATCGCTGAGGCTATTTCTCCTGCGGTTGCGACATGGAGCAGCGTTGTTGTCAATGCTGCTCCTAGAAGAAAACCAAGGCGTGTCATGAACTTGATGCGTGATAGTTTTTTTGGAGAAAGAGATGCCTGGTTTGCTTTAAATTGAACACTTTCTAGAAGTTAAATGTAACTTTAGCAAGGCCGCCGAGTTGTTGAAAGGTTTCCCCTCTGGGGGTGTCTTGTCCCAGTGGGCGAGATAGATAAAACAAGGCTGGCGTCACTGTGATGGCATCCGTCACGTTTACCTGAAGCCATGCCTCCCAGATGAACTGTCCATCATTTGGTGTGTCATCACCCTTGAGATCCGTTGCGAAGACCGGTTGTCCAACGGCGATGCCGGCGCTTGTGTCCTCCATAAAAATGTTGTCCCATTCCAAGCCTGCCGTCCAAGACTGAGTGGTGCGAACTTCGCTGTTATGGGATGCATCACTCACGTTGATGCCCCACCCCGCGGAGATTGAAGGGATCCAGCATTCGTCCAGCACTTGCCAGGATCCGCCGAGGCCGAAGGCATGGGTCATGCCCTTGGTGCTCAATGATGCTTGGGTGAATGGGCTGGCATAAGGAATGAGATCGTCGCCGTTTTTGATTGCGGTGTATATCGCGGCAAGGGTCCATTCCTCTCGCGAATAACCGATTTGGACTGTTCCAGTGCTTCCCGCATGCTTTGTGGCGAGTCCCCCTTCGATTGTTGTACTTCTGGATCCGTTGGCTGCTACATAATTCGCGGCCAAACGGAAGCCTGTAGGGGCATCCCAGCGGATGCCGGCTCCAGCTCCAAGATTTTTGTTGTATGCGGCCGGCGCACCATTCAGGGTGAGTACATCGAGAATTGCATCACTTGGGTAAAAGCTTGGCCAGATGGCCAACATGTCTTCCTGACCCACGCGTGGACCTGCGGTCACGGTGAGCTGCGATCCAATGGGGAAGGAATAAAAAAGTTTGTCGAGTGTTAATTGATTGGGCTTGTCTCCCTCTTCAAACGCGGTTTCCAGGGTGGAGAGTTCTGTGGGGCCGGCACCGCCAAAAACATTGTTGTCAGCATTGAAGTTGCCAGCGCGCAGCACGGTGGTGAGTTGGTCTTGACCCGTGAAGCTCGTTTCGAGATTGAGTTGAAGGTCGTTGTTGAAGGTGGTCGCTCCGAAGCTTCCGTTGCTGCGTTGTCTCAGAGCTTTGGCTGAGCCTCGAAATTGATTGGCTCCCACCACGAAGGTGGTGACACCCTTGAGCTTGGTGGTGGTGGAGAACTGGGTTGCTTCCAGTTCGCCAACACGAGCTTCGAGGCCGTCAACGCGTCCACGCAG
>CAXDNN010000032.1:0-17591 GCA_963990675.1 uncultured Synechococcus sp. | reverse complement strand
CGAAAGGGTGTGCTTCATGTCTCCTGAACGTCCCCTGCCGGTCTGCTGTTACCCAAGTTACGGTCCAGCCAGGGCAGTAGGGAATTTAGGAACTGATTCGGGTCCTCATCGTGGGGGCAATGTCCACAGTGATTGAGCACGTTGAGCTCCACCCAGGGGTGTTGATCCACCACGTGTTCACCGACTGCAAGGGGAACAAATCGATCGTTCCGGCCCCACAGCATCAGCATGGGACGTCGTGTTGCTGCCAGTTGTTCCAGTAGGGCTGGAGCGGTGGCTCCGTGTGGTCGCAGGCTCATGCCAAAGGTCATGGCCCGTAAGGCACGGGCTGCCGTCGGTCGGCGGGCTGGACGACGGATGATCTGTTGGAGATCAAGGTCGTCGGTGATGGAGCAGCTGTAAGCCCCTTGCAGTCCAAGTCGGATCAACTGGCTGCGGGCGAGCAGCGGCACGATCCACTGCAACGGCAGGAGGCGCACGAAGAGGCCAAGCAATCTCCGTTGCCAGCGTCGTCGCCATGGTGAACGTCGTCTTGGTATCGGCTGGAGCAGCGCCGGATCTGGCAATGGTGCTGCCACAAGCGCGCTTACCAAGTGTGGCGTCAGAACGGCTGTGGTGAGTGCGCTCAGGCCTCCAAGGGAATTTCCCACGAGGACAGCGGGCCGCTGCACGATCTCCTGGAGAAAGGCAGCGGTTTGCTGTCCCCAAATTCGGTTATCGAGTGGGCCGCATTGGCGTAGTCCGGGTTGATCCGATGCGCCAAATCCCAAGAGGTCGAGGCTGAACACTTGCCACCCTTGGGCCGCCAGTTTCGGGGCGATGCGACGCCAGTGGCCGCTCGAGGCCCCGAAACCATGCAGAAGCACGAGGGCTGGGCCATGGTTTGGCCCCAACACCCGCCAATGGCACACCCATTGTTGATCTTGGCGTCCACGACTTGACTGCCGGCGCCACGTCCATTTGTGGTGGTGACCCCAGGCGCTGGTTTCGGCCTCCGGGCACCATGGCTCGGCAGGCTGGAGTGCATTGGCGGTCACAGCTCTGGGCAAACCGGATCATCACTATCGCGAAGGGGCTGCCTCTCTGACGTTGGGATCGGGGTTTTTTCGTCCGGATTCACGGCCTTCCCGGGACTGTTCGGTGTTGTTGGCCCGTCATCAACTTCAGTGCGCGGCGGGTCAACTCCGCTGGCTCGACCTGATGGCAGGCTGCGGAATTCGCAGTTTGCGCTGGGGTTTAGAAGCCGTTCAGGCCGGATCAGACCGCGTCGAGTTATGGGTGAACGATGGCGATCCAGATCGCTTGCCCTGCTTGAAGAGCAACCTGAGTGCACTCCCCATGCCGGCGCACCTCAGTTCCGAAGCTGCAGAGGCGCTGTTGGCACGGGCGTATTTGGAAGGACGCTTTTTCGATTTGATCGACCTTGATGCATTCGGAGCCCCTGGTGCGTTGATTCAGCCCGTTTTGCAGGCGTTGCGGTTCGAGGGGTTGCTGCTGCTGGCAAGTACCGATGGACGCTCGCCAACGGGCCACGATCGTGCTGGAGCGATTCGCAGCCTTGGCGCGGCTGCTCGGGTGCATCCTGCAAGCTGGGAACTGGCGTTACGCCACCAAATTGGTTTGGTGGCGCGTCAAGCTTGGATGTTGGGCCGGGGTATTCAACCTCTGCTTTGTTTCAGTGAAGGACGCACGTTTCGGGTTGGCGTGCGCATGCGGCGACATCTTCAACCGGGTGAGGAGCATCGCTTAGGTCTGTTGGCTCGCTGTGAAGCCTGTGGTGCACAGGTGGTGCAGATTTTGAAACATCTCACCGGATGGCCAACCTGTTGTTGTGAAAGGGGAGCGGGTCGCTGGAGTGTGAGCGGTCCCCTTTGGATCGGTCCTTTGCAGGATCCTCAAACTTTGGCTGCTTTACGTGGGGATCCCTGGCACCGGGAACCTGGCGCGATCTCCAATCAGACCCAGCGGTTGCTGGAGCGTTTAGAAGCCGACCCAGGCAGTCCAGCAACGGTTTGGCCCACTGATGAGTTGGCGCGACGCCTCGGTCTTGGGGGGCCACCGCCGTTGAACCAACTGGTGACTGCGTTGCGGCAAGCCGGATTTCAGGCCTATCCCAGCGGCGTGATGGCTGGGCAATTGCGTACGGATGCAGATTTAACAGTCCTGTTAAACCTTTGCGCCGATTTGCGTTCCGAAGGGACTTAAATGGGTCGAGAACGTTGCCCTTCGACCATGGCTTCAGAAATTTTCGGAACTGCTGCCATCTTCTGGGTTCTCATCCCGATTGGTCTTGTTGGTGGTGCCTTGCTGTTGAAGCTTGAAGGGGAATGATCTAGCGGGTGTCCCCGTGGGGCCACTAGGCTCCCAACCTTGAAGCCGAGGTGCCATGCAGGTTCTTGTGGTTGGAGGAACGGGCACCCTTGGACGGCAGATCGCCCGTCGCGCCTTGGATGCAGGTCATCAAGTGCGATGCATGGTCCGTACCCCGCGAAAGGCGGCGTTCCTGCAGGAATGGGGCTGTGAGCTCACACGGGGTGATCTGTTAGAGCCCGATAGTCTCGATTACGCCCTGGACGGGGTGGATGCGGTGATCGATGCCGCTACGAGTCGTCCGAGCGATCCCCAGAGCATTTACGAATCCGATTGGGATGGAAAGCTCAATTTGTTGCGCGCCTGTGATCGCGCCAATGTGAAGCGCTTTGTGTTCCTCTCCTTGTTGGGGGCCCACAGCTATCGGAATGTGCCGTTGATGGATATCAAGGCCTGCACCGAGAATTTGTTGGAGGCTTCTGATTTTGATTACACCATTCTTCAAGGCGCAGCCTTCATGCAGGGTGTGATCAGCCAGTTCGCTATTCCAGTTTTGGAAAGCCAAACCGTTTGGGTGAGTGGCAGCCCAACGTCGATTGCGTACATGAACACGCAAGACATGGCCCGTTTTGCGGTGGCGGCGCTGGAGCGTCCAGAAACCGTGCGGGGAACCTTCCCGGTGGTGGGTCCCAAGCCTTGGAACACAGGCCAATTGGTGCAACTTTGTGAGCGTTGCAGCGGTAAAACAGCGCGTGTCTTCCGTGTTCAGCCCGTCCTGATCAAGCTGATGCAGGGCATCGCCTCATTTTTCGAGCCTGCCGTCAATGTGGCCGAACGACTCGCGTTCGCGGAAGTCACCGGCGGAGGTCAGGCCCTCGATGCTCCGATGAAATCTAGTTATGCGGCGTTTGGCTTGGATGAAGCCGATACGACGGATATGGAGAGCTATATCCGCGAGTATTACGACACGATTCTCAAGCGGCTTCGGGAGATGGAAGCGGATTTGGACAAAGACGCCAAGAAAAAACTCCCCTTCTAAACCCTTGCCCCCTCATGGTTCGTTTGTACTATTAGCTTAGGTATTTTTGTTTTATGGCTGTCGCTCAGCTCAAGAACCTGCAGCGTCGGCTGCTCTTGCTCTCAGACGAAGCCGAGCAAGGTTTGAACCGTGCCTGTGGCCATGAGCTTTGGAAGACGGTGGGGCCTGATGCCATTGATGGCTTAGAAGACCCGGCCAGGAGGGCTGAGGCAAATTATTGGTATGGCCAGTGGAACGTTGTGCGTGAGCTACAAGAGGCCATTGGTTGATGCCTGATTCTTGTTGTCCTCCTTCTAATTCTTTTGATCAAACCCGTGCCGTCGAAGAGCGTTATGGCGCTGCCGCCCATGAGCAAGAAGCGTGTTTGTGCACCCCGGTGGGGTTTGATCCTGAACTGTTGCGTGTCATTCCCAACGCAGTCGTAGAGCGTGACTACGGCTGTGGGGATCCCACTCGCTGGGTTCGCTCTGGTGATCGGGTGCTGGATCTGGGTAGTGGCAGTGGCAAGAACGCGTTCATTTGCGCTCAGATTGTTGGTGCCGATGGTGCTGTCATCGGCGTTGACCGCAACGCCGACATGTTGACGTTGTCCCGTGGTGCTGTTGCCCAGGTTGCTGAGGCTGTTGGCTACGAGAATGTTCAGTTCGTAAATGGATCCATTGAGGCGCTCGATGCTCCCACCAGCGATGGAGCTCCCCTTGTGGCTGATGCGAGCGTTGATGTGGTTTTAAGCAATTGCGTTCTCAATTTGGTTAATCCTTCCGATCGAGAGCGGCTTTTGGCCAACATTCGCCGCGTTCTTGCTCCCGGTGGTCGAGTGGCTATTAGCGACATTGTTTGCGATCAAGTTTTTCCCCAGCATCTTCAGGAGGATCCAGATCTTTGGAGCGGCTGCATTAGTGGTGCCTGGGAAGAAGCCTCTTTTCTGGATGCCTTCCGACGCCTTGGGTTTGAACAGGTGCATTACGCCGATCGCAGCCAGGATCCCTGGAGGGAGGTAGAAGGAATCGCATTTCGGGCCGTCACCCTCGTCGGCGACCTGCCTGGTTCCTCGGGCTGCTGCCCTTGAGTAACTGCATCAGACGACCGTCTTCCTTTCTGGTCACAGCCCGCCATGCACCGGGTTCGAGTCCTTTCAGATTTAAAGGGGTTCCACCATCCATGAGATCGATGGTGTGGCGGATCAATCGAAGGGTGGGTAGGCCCACGGCTGCGGTCATGCGGCGCACCTGACGATTTCTCCCTTCCTGGAGCGAGATTTCCAGCCAGTGGGTTGGGATGGTTGCGCGGTAGCGAATCGGCGGTGTGCGTGCTTCGATCGTTGGGATGGCTTCAGCTTCCAGCCATGCGGCTTTGGCAGGACGGGTGCGGTAGCCCTGCACAGTGATGCCGTCGCGAAGTTGTTGTAATTGACGGGGCTGGGGAGATCCTTCGACTTGAACCCAATAGGTTCGCCAATGACCGAAACGAGGGTTGGTTAATTGTTGTTGGAGGCGTCCATTGCTTGTGAGCAGCAGTAAGCCTTCACTGTCGGCATCAAGCCGACCAGCCGCATAGACACCAGGTACATCGACAAAATCTCGGAGGCAACGCCAGCGACTGTTGTCTTCTGGAGTGAACTGGCTAAGCACCCCGTAGGGCTTATGGAGCAACAAAGTCGCCAAGTGATTCAGCCGCTGGATTCTTTAAAAAAACTAACGTAACAAACTTTGAGATTTAATCTCCAAAGATTGCTTCAGTCAAAAAGAATTTTTCGATGTAGATGTTGATTATGAGGGAATCATCAGCTTGACCTGGTCCGCAGCCTCTCTACATCGATGGCTTTGAATAATCTCTGGCTTATTGGGCATTGCCTTGGCGTGCACGCCAGAGGTTCACCGCTCCGATGGAAATCAGCAGCAAGCCCAAATCGAGGGTTAGGGGAGGGAGCATCATCGATTTGGTTTCACCGGCCGTTGACCTTAAAGGGAAAATTCTGCGATTGGGTTTTGCATGCCTCCTCCTAAAGTGGGGAGCAATACAGGTTGAAAACCTCACCAGCGCATGATCGAAACCTCGGGTGTGATCGAGAAGGAACAGGGCAATGGGTTCTATCTGGTCACGCTCGAGCAGCCTGCCGGTCACCAGTGTTTGTGCCGAGCTGCAGGAAAGCTGACCAAATTCCGGATCAAGTTATTGGCTGGCGACAAGGTGCTTGTCGAGATCAGTCCCTACGACCTCACCCGCGGGCGGATCACCTACCGCGAGCGCAATGCCGGAGCACCCGGTGGACGTCCAGGCGGCAATCGCCCGGGTGGACCGCGGCGTCGTTGATCAGATCTGGTGCTTGGCAGGACGTGGATTAACGGAGCAGGGCTTCGATGGCCTGTTTGAACTCACTGCGTTGCTTCACTCCACGCCACTGTTTCACCATCGCTTTGTGGTGAAACAACTGGATGGTGGGTGTACCGCTCACACCAGCCTGTTCGGCGATCTCTTGATCGGATTCGATATCGATCACGATTGCTTGTGCGGCACCGTCGAGCTCATTAATCACCCGTTGCAGCTGAGGCTTCAACACATGGCAAGGGCCACAACTTGGTGAGGTGTAAATCACCAGGATTGGTTTGTTGCTGTCGTGATAGAGCTTGCGAAGGGCGTAACCGCCTTTTTGCCAAATCCCTTCAGGGCTGTAGGTGGCTTCCGTGGTGACATCCACATTGACCGGTCGTTCCGCCTTGGCCGGCTCAACGTTGTCCCGTTTAACTCGAGTGGCCAAATCGTGATGGCTTAGCCAACGCTCAGCGGCCAAGGCTGCTTTGCAGCCGCTGCCTGCAGCTGTAATGCCTTGTCTCCACTCGGCATCGGCTACATCTCCAGCTGCAAATACGCCATCGATGGATGTTTCTGGGCGGCCTGATGCTGTGGCGAGGTAAGCCTTGCTGTCGAGTTCAATTTGACCTTTCAACAGGTCGGTATTGGGGGTATGGCCAATCGCATAAAACAAACCTTTCACCGCCAAGTCGGTTGTTGAATCATCGATGCGATCGCGCAAGCTGAGCGTTTCCATCCAGTCGCTGCCGCTCACATCGACAATTTCACTGTTCCAATGCACGGTGATGGCTGGGTTGGCAAGCACCCGGTCGGCCATGGCAGCACTGGCCCTCAACCGTTCGGAGCGCACGATGAGATGCACGTGACTGCCGTATTTCGTGAGGTAAACAGCCTCTTCGCAGGCGGAATCACCACCACCGACAACAGCCAGTTCGGCGTTGCGGAATTGGGGCGTCGCTCCATCACAAATGGCACAAGCGCTAATGCCACGGCTCCAGAACTGCTCTTCTGAGGGCAAGCCCAAGCGGTTAGCACTCGCACCCGTTGCAATCACAACGGCATGGGCTCGGATGGTTTCTCCTTCAACCTCGATCTGAAATGGGCGTTGGCTGAGATCGATCGCATCAGCATCGGCCTCAAGCAAATGGGTGCCCCAGCGCACCGCTTGAGCCTTCATCAAATCCATCAAGTCCGGTCCGAGCACTCCATCAGGAAAGCCTGGGAAGTTCTCGACGTGGGTTGTGGTCATGAGTTGACCGCCGGGAATCCCCCCTCGCTGGAAGCCCGTCACCAAGGTGGGCTGAAGGTTGGCTCGGGCGGCGTAGATGGCCGCTGTATATCCAGCCGGCCCTGAGCCGACGATCACTAGGTTTTCAATCGACTCAGACCCACCAGCAACCATGCTCTTATGCGGATTCACTATGAGTTAAATCTAAGCCCCGAATGATGGCGAATGCGCTGGATTGATGTCGTATTTCCTGCACCCCTAAAAAGTAAATAAAAACTTTAGATTTCGACTTGGTAATCGCTTGAGGGGTGGTCGTTGATGCCTTCCGATTTTTTTGAATCAGTCGGCGGGATCAGGATTGTGTCATCGAGCATCGATACGTTTTCGCCAATGCATGTAATCCATTCTCGAAATTCTTGGGTAATGGCGTAACTGTCTTCATAGTGCTCGGCCTTGTCGAGATAAGCGATCCGAGTGGTAGCCCAGTTAGTAGCAACACTGATTCTGCGTTCCATTGCTGCATCCATAACAATCTCCTCGCTGAGCGCCAGGTTGGTTGATCAAAGGCCTAAGGCGTGGGCCCCATGACTAAAACTTTGCATTTTTCTCTCAAGAAAGCTGTAATCACTGCTGCAAAAACAGCGGAAGTTCTGGCGTCTTCAGGCGGATCACATTCCCGGCGCCATCTTCGACCGCTTCCATGGGAAGGCTGGGACCACGCCAGTGACCACCAGTCCCGAGCTCATCCACCTCGGCATCCCCTCGCGGTCGTAAGACGTAGGGCTCCGCGATGGACCACGAACGGGCGTACTCCATCAGCAATGGGTCGGCTGGAGCAAAAACAAAGGATGGTGAGCGGGGGATGGTCTCAGTTGCCGCAAGGGCTGCCGTCATTCGAACCGCCCGAGTAATGCCTTGAACAAACCGACTTCGGGTCACCACCGTGGTGAGGTAAGCCACAACCCTCAGCCGTGGCGCATCAAAACCCTCAGCACACATATCGATGCTGACCAGCCAGTCGGCCGTGCCGCGTTGAAATCCATGGAGCCGCTCTGCCGCCTGTGGGCTTTGGGAATGCACCAGTTCCACACGATTGCCGTCTTCCCTCAGCAGTGTGGCGATGGCTTCCGCGTGATCAATATCCCTTGCAATCACGAGTCCTGCTGCATCCGGATGGCTTTGCCGTACATCCGTCAACTTGCGTTGGGCTCGTAGCAACACCTGTTGACCGATGCTGCTGCTATCGGCCAAGCGGATGGCGCGACGAAGGTTGCGGGCTCGCCAGCTTTCCCGATGTTCTGCAGACAAAGGTGAAACGTCGCGGTCGGGCATCCCTTCTCGGCTGTGCTCTACCCATCCGTCTTGAAAGCGAAATTCGAGGGGGCGTACATCTCCAGCGGCGATGAGATCTCTCGGCTCAACGCATAGGTCTGGGCGAATTTGCTCCATCACCATGCCGTCTTGAACCACGCGAATGCGGCGGGCTGCGCAGAAACCAAGGTTGTCGGCGCGGAATGGTGTTCCAGTCAGTCCGACGCGCAATTTGAAGGCTGCGCTGAGTTCTTGAAACGTTTGCCCCCATGCGGGTGCTTTCGGGTCATCAGGATCCAGCCCCAGGTGGTGTGCCTCATCGGCAATCGCCAGGCAACGAACTGCTTGCAGCTGCCCGAGTTGCTCCTGAAGTGGTTTGAGCTGTCGGCCAGCTCCTTGATAGGTCACCAAGAGTCCATCGGCGGCTTGCGCCGCAGCATCCGTGCAGGGCCATTCCTCTAGGCGTAAACCGAGCCCAACCGCTGCTTGCTTCCACTGCCCCAGGATTGATGTTCGATGGCAAAACACCACAAACCGATCGAGGTGTCCGTCTCGTCGCATGCTGCAAAAGCCCAGCAGTGCTCCGAGGGTTTTGCCTGCTCCAGGTCCGGCAAAGACAAGAATGTCGCGATGTTCAGCAGCCAGGGAACCGCTTGAAAGTTGATCCAATCGGCGGCGTAACAACTGGATGAGCTGTTGCTGCCATTCCCGGGGTTGGATCGATGCCGATCCCGAGTGGGCCGGAAGATTGAAGCTGCAGGCGCTGATGGTGTTCCTGAAGGAGATGAGTCTTTTTAACGATTTCGAACGGCTTTCGCATCTCTAAGGCCGCACTTGACCTGCTGAGCTCGTGATCGCGCGGACCCCTTACGCCCCCTTGGCAGACGACCTTGGAAGCAGAGCTTGGATTGTCAGCAGGATGTGCGGCCGTTCCTTTCCAGCTAGTTAGCTGTTCACAGTGCGTCGGCGTGGTTCAACACCAAGCGCTGAACTTCATCGAGGGCATCTTCTGTGGCGTGACGTGCGGCCTCGAAGTCACCCTTGGCCGCCTCCATGAGTTGTTCGGCCACCCTGTCGAGCAGGTCTTGGCGCCGCTCTTCAATCATCGCGAGCAGTTCTTTCTCAACGAGGGTGCGAACGGCTTGAACGCGAAGCTCGTCTTCACTCGCCTCGGCAAACGTGCCCTGCACCAGCTCTTGGATGAACAAACGGTGCACTTCACTGCTGCGCAGAAAGCTTTCGGTGGCATTGATGATGCCGTCGACCAAGGTCTGATCGGGTTCGGAGTCGTTTTCGGCGAGTTTGAACTCCCAGTCGAGATGGCGCCGCTGCCAGCCCGATGCATGCAGGCTGGGCATCACGCTTTGGGAGAACGTGTCGACCGACATCTCATAAATCCGCTCAGCCAAGCGTTCGCACCAGTCCCTGCCATGGTCCTGCAGGGTCGATTTCATCGTTTCGCGTTCCACAGCGTGACCACCGTGGTGGCTGTGGCAAACGCCATCGGGACATTCGATTGCGCTGAGACCCATACAAAGCACGAGATGTTTCTTTGAACTAGCCACACCAGCGGCTTTCGGCCGCGTTCTTCAGCAATCCTGCGGATCTCAAGATGATGACCTCGTAATCTTGATTGGGTCGGTGGATGTGTTCGCCTTGCCCAGACTTCTGATACCGGTGGAGTCGACACCGGGGGAAACCCGGATCGCGGCAACGCCCGACACGGTCAAAAAATTTATTTCGCTCGGCTGTTCGGTTTCGGTTGAGCGCGGTGCCGGTGTGGCGTCGGGTTACTTAGATGCCGCCTATTCCGATCAGGGAGCAGCGTTGGTTGCGGTTGGAGATGCCAACACCTGGTCTCAAGCCGACATTGTTCTCTGTGTGCAGCCGCCGCCGTCAGACCATTTGCTTCGTCTGCATCAGGGGGCATTGGTGGTGGGTTTAATGGCGCCTTATGCCAATGCGGCATTGGCGACGACCCTTCAACAGGGAGGCCTGTCGGCCATGGCCCTTGAACTGCTGCCAAGAATCAGCCGTGCTCAGTCGGCTGATGCTCTTTCCTCCCAAGCGAATATCGCTGGATACAAATCAGTGCTCTTGGCATCGGCCGCTTTGGATCGATACTTCCCGATGCTGATGACGGCTGCAGGCACGGTGCAGCCCGCCAAGGTAGTGATTCTTGGCGCTGGCGTTGCTGGATTGCAAGCCGTGGCAACAGCCCGCCGTCTCGGTGCGGTGGTTTATGTGAGTGATATTCGGCCTGCTGTGAAGGAACAGGTGGAATCCCTCGGCGCTCGTTTTATTGAGCCGCCAGACCTGGACGACAAGCCTGCCGAATCCGGTGGCTATGCCAAGCAAGCCTCCGATGCTTTTCTCGCTGCGCAGCGTCAGCAATTGTCCGATCAATTGGCCGAGGCCGATGTGGCGATCTGTACCGCTCAGGTTCCGGGCCGCCGTGCGCCCCGTTTGATCAGTGAAGACATGCTGGATCGCATGCGGCCAGGTGCCGTCGTTGTTGATTTAGCCGTGGCGCAGGGGGGCAATTGTGCCGATACGGTTCCTGGGCAGACCGTGGACCGCAAGGGGGTGAAGTTGATCGGGGGGAACGATCTCCCGTGCACGGTTCCCAACCACGCCAGTGCGCTCTATGCCCGCAACCTTGTGGCCCTATTGGAGCCCACGATGAAGGACGGCCAGTTCAGTTTGAATCTCGACGATGAACTGATTGCCGGTTGTTTGATTGCTCAGGACGGCACGATCCGCCGCGGCGACGTTCTCACCCCAGGAGCTAACTGATGGAATCCTCGTTTGTTGAATTTCTATGGGTGCTGCTCTTGGGCAGCCTTCTTGGTCTGGAACTGATTGGGAAAGTTCCACCCACGTTGCACACACCCTTGATGAGTGGTGCCAATGCCATCTCGGGCATCACGGTGTTGGCCGCTCTCACCGCCATCATCAAGGCCGATGGCAATCCAACCCTGTTGGTGCTCGGCTCGATCTCTCTGGGTTTTGCCCTGTTCAACGTGATCGGTGGTTTTCTCGTCACCGATCGAATGCTGGCCATGTTCAGCCGTAAGCCCGCACGCAAGGAGAACCGCTGATGACTGACTATCTGAAGTACGCGATCGACCTTGTCGCCGTTCTGTTGTTGGCCTTAGGCATTAAGGGCCTTTCGAAAGTCCGGTCTGCCCGAGGGGCGAATCAATTGGCTGCGGTGGCGATGGGCTTGGCGGTGGTCGGCCTACTGGTGAATTACGTCGGGCTACCAACCTTCAATGCCCAAGCATGGTCTTGGATCGTTGGTGGAAGCATCGTCGGTGGTGTTCTCGGGGTCATCACGGCCCAGAGGGTTCCGATGACGTCCATGCCCGAGACCGTTGCACTGTTTAACGGCTGCGGTGGCATGTCGTCGTTACTCGTGGCCTTGGCTGCCGCCTTGGAACCGATTGCTCTCGATGCGACGGGACCCGTCGCGCTGGTGTCGATTGTGGTTTCGGTTTTTGTGGGCTCGATCACCTTCACGGGATCGATTGTGGCGATGGCGAAGTTGCAGGGCTGGTTGTCGACGCCGCCCTGGATGCAAAGCCGGCTGCGCCATGCCGTGAATATCGCCTTGGCCGTGGCGGCTTTGGTGGGTGCCATCGAGATGGTGCGGACCACCGGCGGTGCCACGGGCCTATGGCTGTTGGTGGTGGCCTCCAGTTTGTTGGGCATTGGCGTGACGCTGCCGATTGGTGGTGCGGATATGCCCGTGGTGATCTCTCTGCTGAACAGCTATTCCGGTGTTGCAGCAGCAGCGGCAGGTTTCGTTGTTGGCAGTCAGTTGCTGGTCGTGGCGGGAGCGATGGTGGGAGCTGCCGGTTTGATCCTCACTCAGGTGATGTGCAACGGCATGAACCGTTCTCTGGTCTCTGTGCTGTTTGGAGGAGCGCTTGGAGCGAGCTCCAGTTCGAGTGGTGGTGGTGAATACACCAACATCACGAGCTGCAGTGTTGAAGAATGTGCTCTCACCCTTGAGGCTGCCGAGCGGGTGATCATTGTTCCTGGCTATGGACTCGCCGTGGCCCAAGCCCAACACACGCTCCGTGAGGTCACCCGTTCGCTTGAGGCCGCGGGAATCGACGTCACCTACGCGATTCACCCTGTTGCTGGCCGCATGCCAGGCCACATGAACGTTCTGCTTGCGGAGGCCGATGTGCCCTACGAGCAGCTCAAGGAGATGGATGTGATCAATCCTGAGTTCCCTGCCACTGATGTGGTGTTGGTGTTGGGAGCCAATGACGTGGTGAATCCCCAGGCCAAGACCGATCCCAATTCGCCGTTGTTTGGCATGCCTGTTCTCGACGTTCAGCAAGCCCGCACCGTGTTTGTGGTGAAGCGCGGTATGAGTGCCGGCTATTCCGGGATCAAGAACGATCTGTTTGATCTGGCTAATACCTCCATGGTGTTTGGCGATGCCAAAAAGGTTCTGGGAGATCTGCTCGTAGAGCTCAAGGATCTCGGCGTTGGCAAGTAGTGACTGACCATCCCTTTCGGATGGCGAATGACCCTCAGCTGTTGAAGCAGCTGGGGGTTTCGTCGTTTCAGCAGCGTTTTCCTTGGCTGGGGGGGGATCTCCAAACCTTGCGAGATACCCTGCGCCCTGTAGATCTTCCCGATGAGATGGGCCGTCGGGTGCTGGTGGATGTGCCTGCGCTGCCAACGGGGGCGGCGCAATCTGGACAACTCTTGGCCCTGCTCGATCAACCGAAGCCGAACCGGAAGCCCCGAGGTCTGGTGTTGTTGCTGCATGGGTTGGGAGGGTCGAGCGCTCGGGAAGGCCTGCGGCGGATGGGGCTGCGTCTGCAATCGGCGGGATTTGCCGTGCTGCGTCTCAATTTGAGGGGCGCGGATCCCGGACGAGAGTTTGCTGGTGGCACCTATGCGGCGCGCTGCAACAGCGATCTTCTGCCGGTGATCGCCCGTGCCCGTGAACTGGCCGGTGATCGCCCGTTGTTGGGAGCTGGTATTTCCCTGGGGGGAACGATGTTGCTCAATGCCTGCCTCAGTGTCCCCAGGGTTCTGGATGGGCTTTTTTGTGCGAGCAGTCCGCTTGATCTCGCGGATTGCAGTGCCTCGATCGAACGCCCCCGGAATCGGGTCTATCAACGTTGGCTGCTCAAGCGGTTGGTGCGTCAGACCCTTGCAGATCCCTTCGGCGTTAGCGCTACAGAGCTGAAGGAGCTCAGCGGTGATGCAGCACCGCGCACGATTCGTGCCTTCGATGCTGCCGTGACGGCACCGCGGTGGGGGTTTGACGATGTGGAGGCCTACTACCGGGAGGCTTCTCCGTTGCTCCATCTCATCGCGGGACCAGACAAACTCCCGCCAACCTTGTTGCTTCAGGCGTTGGATGATCCATGGGTGCCAGCGTCAGCGGCTCTCCGCTTGGCTGATGCTGTGAAAACAAGCAGCACCATTGGGTTGCAGTTCACCAAGAAGGGTGGTCACAACGGGTTTCACGGTCGAGGGGGCTGTTGGGGTGATCAGCTCGCCGCCGCTTGGTTGGGGTCCATCGTCGACCGTTGAATCAGCCATTCTTCGATCGGTTCTCCGCCGATCACGTGTTCGGTGAGAATCCGTTCGATGCGGTCGGGAGTGACCTCTCCATACCAGGTGCCATCGGGCCAAATCAGTAGGACAGGCCCGCGATCGCAGATCCGTAAACAATCGACTTTGCTGCGCAACACCATGCCTTCAGGCCGTGATGTGGCCTCGAGCCCAAGGCGTTTGACACCCTGTTTCAGAGCATCCCAAGTGGCTGCTCCCTTCACGGGATCACAGCATTTGGCCTTGCTTGGGGTGGCGCAGAGCAGAAGGTGATGACTGATCTTGGCTGGAGTCATACCGCGATGGCAGTGCCTGGAATCCGCGTGGTGCCACGGCTCACTTGTTCCCGCACGGCCGTCCGCGCCCACTGGTCGACGTTCAGCACATCATCAAGCTGGGGATGGGCCATTAAATCGGATTTGTGGCGTTCGCAGGCTGCTTCGATCACGTCAGGAATATCGAGGAAGTGGATGCGCTCCTCAAGGAATTGGGCCACGGCTTCTTCGTTGGCGGCATTCATCACGGCGGGCATTGTTCCCCCTGCGCGGCCCGCGGCATAGGCCAATTCCATGCATGGGTATTTCTTGGGGTCGGGTGCCCGGAAGCTGAGTTGTCCTACTTCCGTGAGATCAAGGCGTCGCCAGGGTGTTTCCAAGCGGGACGGCCAACTAAGGCAATACAGGATGGGCAGTTTCATATCGGGCCAGCCCAGTTGCGCCAACACCGACGAATCGGCCATCTCCACCATCGAATGGATGATGCTTTGGGGATGAATCACGATTTCGATGTGGTCGTAATCCAGTCCGAATAAGTAATGGGCTTCGATCACCTCGAGGCCCTTATTCATTAAGGAGGCGGAATCGACCGTGATTTTGCGGCCCATGCTCCAGTTGGGATGGCTAGTGGCATCGGCAACCGTGGCCTTTTCAAGGTCTGTCGCGTTCCAATCGCGGAATGCACCCCCCGATGCCGTGAGCTGGATGCGGCGAAGTCCAGGGGTCGGAACGCCGGTGGATAGTCGAGCCGTGTCAGCCCAAGGGGTGCCTTGCAGGCATTGAAAAATGGCGGAATGTTCTGAATCCGCTGGCAATAAGCGGCTGCCGCTTTTTTTCAGCTCGGGCAACACCACGGGGCCTGCCGCAATCAGTGTTTCCTTATTGGCAAGAGCCAGATCTTTCCCAGCCCGAACGGCTGCCAGGGTTGGTAGAAGGCCGGCGCAGCCCACGATGCCTGTCACGACAAGATCGGCACTACCCCAGGAGGCGGCCACCTCCAAACCATCTGGGCCTCCCACCATTTGGGGACATTGATTCGGTCGGTCGGAGGTATCAAGGGCCTCCAAGCGCTGCTTCAATTCTGGAAGTAAGGCTTCATCGGCCAAGGCCACCAGCTCAGGCTGATGCCGCTGGATCTGCTCCACCAGCAATGCCAAGTTGCGACCCGCCGTGAGAGCCACGACGCGGAACTGGTTGGGAAAGTCGTCGACGATTTGCAGGGTCTGGGTACCGATCGACCCCGTGGAACCCAGCACGCTGATGGCTTTCATGCGGTCCCAGTCGTTTTCACCAGTCTCCCACCAGGTTGCTCAATCGCTGGCAAGCTGATTTACAGCTTTTGAACATCACCGCGCAATGGCGATCAAGGAGCACTGGCGGTCTGGCTTCGGATTTGTGCTGGCGGCGGCGGGCAGTGCCGTTGGTTTGGGCAATCTCTGGGGGTTTGCCTACCGCGCTTCCCAGGGTGGCGGTGGAGCATTTTTGTTCCTGTACCTCTTCATTGTTTTGGTGGTCTGCCTACCGGTGTTGGTGGCAGAAATGGTGCTGGGCCGCAGCACGGGCCATAGCCCATTGCTGGCTCCGGTCACGGCCGCTGGTCCCCGTTGGCAACCGATGGGCTGGCTGTTTGTACTGGCGTCTTGCGGGATTTTGGCGTTTTACGCCGTCTTGATGGGCTGGACCGGGGTGACATTGATTCAGGCGTTCAGCCAAGGCCTTCCTGCAGATATCGGCGAGGCCGAAGCCTTTTTTGCAGGCCTGAGTGGGGGCCGTGCCGCCCTGCTTGGTCAATTGGTGAGCCTTGTGCTCACGGCAGTTGTGGTGGCGGCAGGCGTGCGTGGTGGTATCGAGCGGTTATCCCGTTGGGGCTTGCCGCTGTTGTTCGCCCTTTTAATCGGCTTGGCGATCTGGGCCGCTGGTCTCGATGGTGCTGGAGAGGGGTACCGGACCTTCTTGCTCCGTTGGGATGGAGCGGAACTCACGAATCTCACCACGATTCGCAATGCCTTTACGCAGGCCTTTTTCTCGATTGGCACGGGTATTGGCTGCATTTTGGCCTACTCCGCCTATCTCGATCGTGACGCCCACCTGCCAAGGGAGGCCGTGGCCGTGGTGGGGATGGATACGGCGGTGGGGCTCTTGGCAGGCATGGTGACGTTCCCCGTGGTGATGAGTTTTGGACTTCAGGATGTGATCAGCGGATCGACGCTGGGCACGATCTTTATTGCCTTGCCCACAGGTTTGGCTTCCCTGGGATCCACGGGGCAACTCGTGGCGGTGTTGTTTTTCGGATTGGCATTCCTTGCTGCGATTACCTCCGCCGTGTCGCTGCTAGAGGTGCCTGTGGCGTGTCTGATGGATCGGTTGGATTGGACCCGTTCCCGTGCCGTGTGGGTTTCCACCGCTGTGATCTTTGTGCTCGGGTTGCCCGCAGCAACGTCCCTCGGCGTTTTGGGATGGATGGACTCGGTGTTTGGCGGTTTGCTGCTGATCCTTGGGGGATTGCTGTTGGCTCTGTTGCTCGGCTGGGTGGTGCCTCGCCGCTTTTCAGACGATTTAGAACAGTCGTCTACACCTCCGGCTCTGCGCCGTTTCCTGCTGGTGTTGTTGCGCTGGGTGTCCCCGCCGATCGTTGCTGTGGGCCTGGTTGTCAGTGTGATCGACCTGGTGCAAGGCTGAAAGAAGCCTGGTTTCAGGACTTGGGATCGTTGGGTTGATTCAGCATCGATTCCATCTTGCGGATGCGCACCAGCATTTTTTGCCACACCTCAAGTTTCCAGGCCTGTTCTGCGTCTTTGGTTTGCTCCGCTAATTGCTGTTGATCCTTGAGCTTGGTTTCGAGATCTTCGCCGGCATCAAGAGCCTTCATCAGCTCCATCTCCAGCTTGGCTGTCTCCATGAAGTTCAGCTTCTTAAGCCAGAGCATGCCGTTGAGATGCGATCAGTTCAGGCAGTTTGACGGGCCTAGCGGCGAATCCACTCCGTGATGCCCCCTGGTTTGTCGATGAGTTCGATGCCTTGCGCTTTGAGCTCATCCCGGATCCGATCCGCTTCGGCGTAATTCTTGTCGGATTTGGCTGCGATTCGGGCATCGATCGCGGCCTGAATTTCATCCTGGTTTGTGGAGTCATCACCAGGGCCCGAGGTCTCGGAGTCGGCTTCGCAGCGAAGGCCGAGAACGGCAGCGAGATCACGCAGCAACCGCCAGCGCAGGGCTAAGGCCGATACCTCATCAGCGGGGCGATCGGCACCATCACCACGGTCGAGGCGGTTGGCTAAAGCACGTAGGGGCTTCGCTAGATCAAACAGCACCGCAAGGGCCCCGGAACTGTTGAGGTCGTTGTCCATCGCATCGATGAACCGTTGTTGGAGAGGGGCCAATGTTTCGGATGGATGGAGGCTTGTTCCAATGAAGGCGTCTGGCGCTAACGCAGGTGTGGCTGGCCATTCAAGGGATTGACCGTGGCGTTCACCCAAGCCCAAGGCTGCATTCAGACCTTTCCAGCCGGTGGCTGCTGCCTCGAGG
>CAXDNN010000031.1:0-17638 GCA_963990675.1 uncultured Synechococcus sp. | reverse complement strand
GCAGTGGGCTCATTGATGATGCGGAGCACCTCAAGGCCAGCGATCTTTCCAGCGTCCTTCGTCGCCTGGCGCTGAGAATCGTTGAAGTACGCAGGAACCGTGATCACCGCTTGGGTGACGGTCTCTCCCAAGTACTTACCTGCATCTTCTGCCAGCTTGCGCAACACCTGAGCAGACACCTCTTCAGGGGCAAACTGCTTGTCCAGCACAGGACATTTCACTTTCACATTGGAGCCGGATTTTTCGACTCCGTAACTCACCTCCTTCTGTTCCTCGCTCACCTCATCAACCCGACGGCCAATGAATCGCTTCACCGAATAAAACGTGTTATCCGGGTTCATCACCGCCTGACGTTTGGCGATTTGGCCGACCAATTGGTCCTGGTTCTTGGTGTAAGCAACAACAGAGGGCGTTGTGCGGAAGCCCTCGGCGTTCGCGATAACGGTGGGCTTGCCACCCTCCATCACAGAAACGCAGCTGTTCGTGGTGCCAAGGTCAATGCCGACAACTTTGCCCATCGGTGCCCTTCTCTAAAAAGTGATCTGAATGGCGTCATCTTCATCAGGACACCCCATCAGAGGCGAGGCGGGGTTCCCGAACAGGCAGGCTGGAGAGGCGATCCGGCGACCCGATGATCAACGGCGATACAGGCCTAGTTGGACTGCTTGGCAACCCTGTGCGGCACTCCCTATCGCCGGCCATGCACAACGCCGCACTCCAGGCCTTGCAACTGAATTGGAGCTATCTCGCCCTCCCCTGCGCAAGCGAAAATCTCAATGGGGTGCTTCAAGGTCTGCGGGCCGTGAATTGCCGCGGCCTCAACGTGACCATTCCCCACAAACAAGATGTGGCCGATCTATGCCAGGAGCTCAGCCCCCTCGCAAAACGGCTTGGCGCTGTGAACACCCTGATCCCACTCGACTCCGGCGGCTGGCACGGCACTAACACCGATGTGGAGGGTTTCCTAACCCCGTTGGGTGAAGCCTCCAGTTGGCAAAACTGCCATGGAGTGATCATTGGCTGCGGTGGCTCCGCCCGAGCGATTGCTGCAGGCCTGCAGCACCTGGGACTGGCATCCATCACGGTGATTGGTCGCCGTCCGGATGCCCTAGACGAGTTCATTCGGGATCTGCACCACAACGACGCTCCACTCACCCCTTGTCTTCATTCCAGTCCGGTGCTGGCTTCGCTGATTGAGCAGGCGGATTTGGTGGTGAACACCACCCCTGTCGGCATGGCCCAACACGGGGATACCCAAGCTTTCCCCCTTGGTGAGGCTGTCTGGAGCCACTTGCAAGGATCCGCCGTGCTCTACGACCTGGTTTACACACCGCGTCCCACCGCATGGCTCAGTTGGGGACAATCCCGAGGACACCGATGCATCGACGGACTGGAAATGTTGGTCCAGCAAGGTGCTGCATCACTTCGCCTGTGGAGTGATCGCACCGATGTTTCAGTGGAGACGATGCGACTTGCGGCGGAAGCAGCCCTGAAGCCCTAGCTAGCGTCGGTTCAAATCATTTATCGACCGTGGAGATACCCCTCTGGCAGCGATGCGTCGCCCCATTGATCTACCTGCTGCCGTGGGGGGATGCGATTCCATTCGGCCTTGGCATGGATGGGCTCTTCAACCAAATTCCGCTTTTGCGATTGCTGATCGTTCCAGCGATTCCATTCATTCAGTTGCAACGGGTTGTTCCCTTCGGCGGTTTGTTGCTCTTTTTCGTCTTGTTCCTGGGCGTTGTTCGCAATCCGAACGTGCCTTATTTCCTCCGTTTCAATGCTCTCCAAGCCCTACTCACCGACATTGCGGTGATAGTTCTGAGCTTTGCCTTCAGCATTTTGTTGAGGCCCATTGGCGGAGACACTTTGCTTGTGGGAACCCTCTCCAGCACAGTTGTGATTGCGGTACTCGCCATCTTGGTGTTTGCGATCGTCGAATGCCTTCGGGGGCGTGAACCCGATCTACCAGGTCTCAGCCAAGCCGTACGCATGCAGCTGTTCTGAAGATGGATCCTTGCGCACGCAAGGAGATAAGGTATTGGATTCGTCGCTCACTTCGGTGAGCCTGAAGTCCCCCGTCGGCACAGCCCATGACGCTCGATCCGTATTACGAGACCATGTACATCCTCCGTCCGGACATCCCGGAAGAGGAAGTTGAAAGCCACGTCACCAAATACCGCGACATGGTCGCGGAAGCGGGTGCCGAGGTTCTCGACAATCAGATGCGAGGCAAACGACGACTCGCCTATCCAATTGCAAAGCACAAAGAAGGCATCTACGTGCAGCTCAGCCATAACGGCGACGGTCAGCAGGTTGAGGTCCTGGAAAAAGCAATGCGCATTAGCGAAGACGTGATTCGCTACCTCACCGTGAAACAAGAGGGTCCTTTACCTGCCCCTCGCGTGGTTCCCGGCACCGAAGCTCCTGCACCAGCGCAAGCAGAAGAAACCACAGAACCAGAAGCCACCTGAGCGCGGTTGTTCAGTCCATGAACGGGCGATAACGTCCGTTCATGGATCCGACCCAGCCTGACTCACAGGCAGCAGAACAACAGTGGCTGGAGCCTCCCACTCCGAGACAACACGACAAATTTCTAGAGCTACGCATCGAAGAGCTCGAGCAGCAAGTTGCTGCTTACGACGCCTTGCTCAATGAATTACCCGATTTGTTTGAACGCAAGTTCCAAGAACGCCTAGCCCCCATTCTTGAGCGATACCAGCTGCTCTCAGAACAACAAAAGAAGAACGCACCAGCGGCTGATACTCCCTTACTGCAATCCACCGAATCCCCGGACAACGTGGTGCGTTTTCCAGGGAGCAAGCTGATGTCTTTTCTGAAATCTCGTCAGCACTCAGCCTGACGACCGTTTTGAAGCCGCCCAAAGGCGAATCGGCAATCCCCAGACATAAATGAACCCCTCAGCAGCCCGATGATCAAATTGATCCTCGCTGCCGTAGGACGCCATTTCCGGCACATACAAGCTGCTATCGCTAGAACCTCGACCAATCACGGTTGCATTGCCCTTATGCAGCCTTAAACGCACCACGCCATTGACATGTTCTTGCGTGCGATCCATGAAGCCATCCAAGGCATCTTTTAGAGGGCCAAACCAAAGGCCCTGATACACCAAATCGGACCACTGCATCTCCAACTGGCGTTTGCTGCGTAGAACGTCCGCAGCAAGGGTGAGGCTCTCGAGTTCCTGGTGCGCCTGGATTAACAACAGAAGACCTGGGGTTTCGTAGATCTCCCTTGATTTGATTCCCACCACACGGTTCTCAATCATGTCGAGACGACCAATCCCATGGGTCCCGGCCAAACGATTGGCCTCGCGAATCATGGCGACGGGATCCAAGCGCAGACCATTGATGGCGACCGGATTACCACCCTCAAACCCGATCTCGATCTCCTCGAAGGCGTCAGGTGCATCCGTGATCGAGCGCGTCATCGCAAAAACCTCTTCTGGAGGCGCCACCATCGGATCTTCTAAGGGACCTGCTTCGATGCTGCGCCCCAACAAATTGAGATCAATCGAGTAGGGCGATTTTTTACTCACCGGTGATGGCATGCCAAAACGCTCGCCATAGGCAATCGTTTCTTCTCGGCTCATTCCCCATTCCCTCGCGGGCGTCAGCACCTTGAGGTCTGGCGCCAGAGAGGCAATCGCCACATCGAAACGCACCTGGTCGTTGCCCTTTCCTGTGCAGCCATGGGCTACAGCGTCAGCCCCCACTTCACGGGCCACCTCCACCAGTCGCTTGGCAATTAAGGGGCGAGCCAATGCTGTGGATAAGGGGTAACGACCTTCATAGAGAGCGTTCGCTCGAATCGCAGGAAACGCGAAGTCTTCGATAAAGGGCTCAATGAGATCTCCCACAAGAGACTGAGTCGCCCCAGCGTCAAGCGCTTTCTGACGAATGGGCTCCAATTCATCTCCTTGGCCCAGATCGGCCGCAAAGGTAATGACCTCTTCCACACCCCATTCCTGCTTGAGGTATGGAATACAAACGCTGGTATCAACCCCACCTGAGTAGGCAAGCACAACTTTTTTCGCGCGGCCCATCAACGGGTCTCCTAATCAAACGTCTTTGATTCTCGCGTCCCGTCGTCCACCCCAGACGCAGTCGTCAACACAAGCCAACCCCCTAAAAGGATGGATGGCAAAAAAACGATCAACAGAACCAATGCTGAAGGCGCCTGCAGGGGAAGGGGCCGTAGCTCTCCCCATAAACGAAGACCGCCACTGATCAACAACGCAATACCCCACACCAACCCGATCAGCATTGGTTTCGGCATTGGTGAAGCAGATCGCAAGATGTTCTATGATGATTGATTGCTACGGGCTCAGGTCGCGCATGGGTGCTCTGGTTGATACAAACGCGTTAGACAACGTCAACCCATCCCTCACCCGTTACGGACGGAAAGATCCAGCACCGGTCTTGCCTTTGCGTGAAGAGCCAGATTTATTGTCTTGGTTGGAAACCAGTGGACGACTCGTCGCAGACGAAGAATCTGGCTCACCAGAAGTCAGCACGGTTGAAGAAGAAGAACTGTCGGCGCTGATGGGAGAAAAAGAGGACTACAACAATGCCGACGAACAAAACGAAGAGCAGTGGGAAGACTGATCGTCTGTTCAGCATTCCGTTGAATAGATCTCAGCGACTGCCTTAAGGTCCAAGGACCAAGCCATAAACCCGTGACCCCCACGGAGATGCCTGATCAACCCTGGTGGGGGAAAGGATCTTTCAGTGCAACCCTGCTCATTCTGTGTGTCTTCGCGGGAAGTCTTGCTGCCGACAAGTGGGTCAGCAATTCTCAGCTCACGTTGCCCTTGCTTCTCGCAACGGTGGTTTCAATGGCCGTTGCCGGCTTAGGAATTCCCCGACTCAAAGCCCTCAAAATGGGGCAGGTAATTCGGGAAGAGGGGCCCAGCGGGCATCAAAGTAAGTCGGGCACACCAACGATGGGCGGCCTGTTGGTCGTGCCAGTTGGCGTGATACTGGGCAGCTGGATCACGCGAGAGCCAGAGGCCTCACAACAACTCCTGGCTGTTTCAGGTGTGACCCTCGCTTACATGCTGATCGGTGGATTTGACGATTGGCGCAGCCTCACACGACGAACCAATACCGGCCTCACACCGCGAGGGAAGTTACTGCTTCAAACAACCGCTGCGTTCATTTTCTTAGCCATCGCCGCTTGGCAAGGATGGATTAACAGCACGGTTGCTTTGCCATTCGGCCAACATCTGCCCCTTGGGTTGATGATCTGGCCCCTCGGCTTATTCGTCTTTCTCGCTGAAAGCAACGCCACCAACCTCACCGATGGATTGGATGGCTTGGCATCCGGCTGCGGCGCTCTCGTGTTTACCGGGTTAGCACTCCAACTGATGTTGCGCGGCAACCATGGCGACCCTGCCCTTGCTGGCTTTTGCATGACGATGGCCGGCACCTGGCTGGGTTTTTTGGTGTTTAACCGTCATCCAGCTCGCGTCTTCATGGGCGACACGGGTTCTCTCGCGATGGGTGCTGCCCTCACCGCAGTTGCACTGCTGTCCAACAGCCTTTGGCCACTGCTCGTGATGGGGGGCGTTTTCCTTGCCGAGTCACTATCCGTGATCATTCAGGTGTGGGTGTTCAAAGCCACCAAAGGAGCAGATGGTGAAGGTCGACGGGTCTTCCGCATGGCCCCACTGCATCACCACTTCGAACTAGGGGGCACAAACGAGCGCACTCTGGTGCCATGCTTCTGGTTGGTCACTGCCGCTTTCGTCGTGCTGGGGCTGTTGCTTCGTCCCTTGGGCTGAACCTAATGACCTACTTCACCTGGCGGGAATCCGGTCTGACCGCCGAATGCTCCAGCCTCGAGGCCATGGCGTCACGTTTCGAAGAATCAGCCAGCCTGATGCGCAGGATGGCCAATGAAGGCTTTCAAGTGGAACGCCATGGAACGCAACAACGCATTACGCATCCAGACCCTTCCGTTTTTGAAGCATGGGGATTTATCAGTGAAGAATCCCCTGTTCGACAACTCACTCTGATTCCGGATCTCAACAACTAAATGGAGAGCTTGCTCACGAAAACTGCCGAATTGCTCTCCAGTGCAGCATCAGACCCTGATCGCGTTTTGAAATGGGTCCTGATCTACTTCGGGATCTCATCCTTAGGGTTCGTTGCTGTTTGGCTAATCGGATCAATCCGTGATGCTCAACGATCAGGATCAGACTGATTCCCTCCCTCAACAAAGGAGGAGCTGTATTGATGAATGATGGGGATGTGTGTTGCTCCAACCCCCGATGACTGCGTTTCCTCGGACCGTGATGCTCCTCGGCAGCGGCGAGCTGGGCAAGGAGGTGGCGATCGCAGCCCAAAAACTTGGCTGCAGAGTGATCGCCTGTGATCGGTACGCCCATGCACCAGCAATGCAGGTTGCCGACACAGCAGAAGTGTTTGCAATGACCGATGCCACAGCTCTCAAGGAGGTCGTTCAACGCCATCGGCCCGATGTGGTGATTCCGGAAATCGAGGCCCTCGCTGTTGAAGCACTCGCGGAACTGGAGCAAGACGGCATCACGGTGATCCCCACAGCCCGTGCCACCGCATTCACGATGAACCGTGATCAGATCCGCGATCTGGCCGCCAAAGAACTGGGCCTACGCACAGCTCGCTTTGCCTATGCCTCGAACGCCGCAGAACTCAAACGGGTTGCAGCCCCCCTGGGCTGGCCAGTCGTTGTCAAACCCGTGATGAGTTCCTCAGGCAAAGGCCAGAGCGTTGTTCAAACCCCAGAACAACTTGATCAAGCCTGGGATGCAGCCATGGCCAATGCCCGTGGTACCTCCCACCAAGTGATCGTGGAGGAATTTCTTGAGTTCGATCTTGAGATCACCCTGCTCACCATCCGGCAACGCAACGGCGAAACGCTCTTTTGTGCTCCGATTGGCCATGAACAAGAGCGGGGTGATTACCAGTGCAGCTGGCAACCAGCACAGATGACTGATGCTCAGCTTCAACAGGCCCAAACCATGGCCCGCACGGTGACCGACAACCTGGGTGGAGCAGGATTATTTGGCGTTGAGTTCTTCATCTGCGGCAACGATGTGATCTTTTCAGAGTTATCACCACGGCCCCACGACACAGGTTTGGTGACCTTGATCAGCCAAAACCTCAGCGAATTTGAACTGCACCTCCGAGCGGTACTGAATTTGCCGATTCCTCAGCTGGAAGTAGCACCCGCAGCCGCAAGCCGTGTGATCTTGGCCGACCGTGAACTCAAGTCGGTGGCCTACGAAGGCCTGGAACAAGCTTTGCGTGAAGCGGGGACACAAGTGCTGCTCTTTGGTAAACCAGATGCCCGCCCAAACCGTCGGATGGGTGTTGCACTCGCACGTGGAGAACATCTCAGCGAAGTCCGGGCAAAAGCGGATCGGGCCGCGGCCTGCATACAGGTTTTGGACGGTTCAGCGCGTCGATAAAAAGTGGTAATGACTGAGGCCATCCAGCACTGCAGCCACATTGGAACGGTTCGAGACGTACACCCTTGGTTGATGGTGAGGCACCTGAAGGGCGCGGTCATGATCGGCAGGAACCACGGTGGCTGGCAATCCATCCATCAACTCAGCATCCCCTTGCTGGCTAGCCACCACCATCACCTGTTCCAACGACAATCCCCAGCTCATCGCCAAAAACCGAATGGCTTCGCTGCGGGATGCCCGCTGAGGCAAAACATCGAGAAACCAGTGACATCGCAAATGCGGTTGAGCCTGGAGACCATCCCGGCGCAACCGCTGCCGCGCCAAGCTCAGCAAGCCTGGATCAGCTTCCTTCAGCAAATAACTGACCTTGTAAGCACCTTGATGGTCGGCATCTTGGAGAGTGATGTGATCCTGAAGATCCTCCATCGCCTTCAGCACAGCTTGTCGGCTCCAGCACTGGTTGATGCGCTGCGTCCATGCCTGGTCGAGCTCTAAGCCAGGACCATGATGGAGTTCGGTACCAGCACGGGTGATCCAAACATCCGGTTCAGGCAGATGCAGTTCGGCATAACGCTGTCGTGCCAGTGCCAAGGAACGACCACTGAGGATGACAAGACCACTGGATCGCGCAAAGGCATCCTCATGCAACCGCTCTCGCAAATCGTTTAACGGGCCTACGGCCGGCAAATCGAGGCTGCTATCCAAGTCGAGCACCAACATCCTTGAGCGAGCCACTGACGGTTGAGAGGCTGGAGTCGCCTGAGCAGAAACCAAGGAACGATCCGTCCTCTGCTGCATTAACGCCAAATAACGGCACACATGCGCATCCCAACTGAAATGACGATTCACGGCCTCCACACCGTTCTCGCTCCAACGGCGCCAGCGAACAGGGTCATGACCAGCCATCTCCAAGGCTTCCTGAAGCGCACCCGGATCGGTCACATCCACCAACAGACCGTTTTCACAACGGGCCTGGATATCCCGAGGGCCACCATCATCCGTAGCCACCATCGGTAAACCACAGGCCGCGGCCTCCAGCAACGTGAGACCAAAGGGTTCAGTTAAAGCAGGATTGACAAACAAGCCGCCTCGACTCGACGCCCACCGATACAAGGCAGGAATCTGAGCGCGGCTGTGCTGTTTCGGATAAGCAACCTTCCCGTACAAATCAAACCGATCCACCAGGTCAAACACCTGCTGAAACACATCACGCTGTTGCTTCTCGAGCTGGCGCGAATCTTCTCGACATCCCAACACAAGCACCAAATTGTGCCGATTCCTCAGCACTGGCGAGCGGCCATAGGCCTCTACAAGGGCAGGAATATTTTTGCGTCGCACCGCCCGCGAAATCGCTAACAAAGGCGAACGATCCGGCTCCCGTAAAAATGACTGAACCAATGGCCGAATCTCAGCCAACTCCTGCGTCGAAGCGTTGGGATAAAAACGAGTCGCATCAACACCAGGTGGAACCACCGCAGACTGATCGGCTTGAAAGTGGCCATAACGGGCGTATTGATAATCAACCTCTTGTCGGGTACTGGTCACGACAAGGTCAGCCTGAGCAAGGGCACGTTCTTCGGCATCAATGCGGCGACTGATCGCATAGGTCTGCTCGATCTGCGACCAATCCAATCCACTTTCAAGCAAACGTCGCTGTTTTTCGCGGCCCAACGAATGACCGGTGAACACCAAAGGAATCCCCGTCCTCTGACTCACTAACGCACCAACAAGCCCTGCATCGGCGTAATGCGCATGAATCCAATCCACAGCCTCCCCTGGTTGGCTGAGGTGGGAGACAAGTTGATCGGCCAGTTGCTCAAGATGCGGCCAAAGCAATTCTTTTCGGAGATAACGCTTGGGTCCAAATGGAAAGCGAAGGATCCGAGCCCCTGGACAAATATGTTCCTTAGAACGCGCGTAATCCGGCGAAACACGCCGATCAACAATCTGCCGCGTGACAACATCAACGCGATCGACTTCAGGACGCAAAGCCAAGCTTCGCGCCAATTCAAGTACGTAGAGCGTTTGACCTCCGGTGTCGGAATCACGGCCAAGCTCTAGGTCCTCAGAACGAAATAGGCCATGCAAGTGCAGATGCAACAAACGAAGACCCATTTCCTCCAGCCCTAAACAACAGGCGAACGCAACCAGCGCCCTTGGTTTTCTTTAAGGGAAGAAAAAGGATTGAAAAATAAAATAAACGTTAGAAGGTTGAAAACAACAAACAACAAAAGCGCCGAATCGCTTGGCATTACTGGCAATAGGCCTGATTCAGTCGATCCGACCTAAACAGGGTTTGTAAAGCGGCCGCCCGATCAGAGGCTGCTACTCACATCCACCAACTGTCCATCGCTGTCGCCCCAACCACCAGCAGAGAACGTGACAGGACTCTCCACGCCGAGCTGTTCATTGAGCCAAGCCAAGATCACAGGCCCGATCAGTGCTGGACGCTCTTCTCCACGAAAGTGACGCAAGCTGAAATGGTCGGCTCCTTTCACCAGTACGAGACGGTGTCCCAAACGAACCGCGCCGGTTTCGCGCATCGGTTTGATCGCTTCAGGGCCCGAGGGAACCACCCAATCCCTCGTTCCACTCACCAACAAAACCTTGGCGCTCAATGATTTGGAACTGGTGGGGTCAAACAGCAACCGCAATGGCGGACTGACCGCCACCACGGCTTGAACCCGAGGGTCGGGAGCGGCGGCTTGTTCAATCCCAGAGAGCCAACTGCATTGCAAGACCCAACTAATGTTGCGTTCAAGATCTTTTTGATCAACACAACGGGTCCGTAATTTGTTCTCGGTAGGACGACCGCCAGCAATCTGAAGCGATGTAGTCGCCCCCCAGGAGTGGCCAATCATCGCCACAGAATTCGTGTCAATCGATTGTCCTGAAAGAAGACGTCCATCACGCACAGCATCAATAAGAGCCGTTACATCCAACGGACGCAGCCGCAATTCTTCAGGACCTGGCGGTGGACTATCACCCGCCAACATCGTTTGCTGTTGGCTGAAATCACTGCCTGGATGATCTGGCAAAAGCACGGTGTAGCCGTTTGCAGCCAGCAGTTCTCCCCAACCTTCAAACGATTCCGGGTCGTCCCACAAACCATGGGAGATCACCGCCAATCGACCGAGGTCGGTGCCAGTGGGTCTCAACACGAGCAGTCGTAACGGCTGTGGTCGATGAGGCAACGACAGGCGATGCTCCTCACGGCTCCACCCCCCTCGCAACGGTTCCCTTAGGGCGGAATTCACAGTTGCAGCTTCCGTAGCCTTCACCAGGGCAACTCCCTGCTCCAAGTTGGTTTTTAGCCGATTAGCTGCAACAGCAACCTTGGAAAAATCAATCGATGCTTGCTCCCCGGGCATCGACCTCAAAAAGCCAAGAACATTGGGCTGACCCATCTCATCAGCCGCAACAAGAGCATCCGTCAGCATGCGACCACTGGGATCTGGAACAGTCCCCTCCAACTCCACCAGTTGGGTTGCCGCCCATAGAGCTTGCTCCAGCAGAGGCTGGCCGGTGGAGCCTTTCAACAACGCCTTGGTTTCCACAGGGAGCGGAGCAAGGAACACCTTGTCGATCAGCTCAAACAGGCGGATATCTCCAGCCATCTGAAGGTCGGCAAGATCCGGGCTTTGACGAATCAGTTCAGAGCTCGACTGAGCATCACCCAGGTTGATCGTGACACTGGTCTCCAAAAAAGGGAAATGCAACACAAGACGTTCCAGCGCTCGTGATGGACTGGGAACAAAAGAAAGAGCAGCTCCTGTGAGAGCTGCGATGAAGAGGTGACGCATCGGTGTCATCAAGCGGCTACCGCCGGTACTTGGGGAGGGTGCTGCTCGAGTACCCGCTTGAGATATTGCCCCGTGTGACTGGTGGGATGCTGAGCCACCTCTTCCGGGGTGCCCGTTACCAAAATCTCACCGCCTCGATCACCACCTTCAGGGCCCAAATCAATCACCCAATCACTACACCTAACCACATCTAAGTTGTGCTCAATACAAATTATTGAGTTCCCCTTTTCAACCAAACGTTGCATCACATCCATCAATTTGTGGACATCATAAAAACTCAGTCCAGTGGTTGGTTCATCAATTAAGTAGAGCGTCTTTCCTGTCGCCCGACGCGACAATTCAGTAGCCAACTTCACCCTCTGCGCCTCACCACCTGAAAGTGTTGGTGCTGGTTGACCTAATTTGACATATCCAAGCCCAACATCAACCAACGTTCGTAAACGATCAGCTGCCTGAGGAATTGCTGAAAAAACTTCAGCAGCCTGTTCTACAGTCATTTGGAGGACATCCGCAATCGTATAACCCTTGTATTTCACTTGAAGGGTTTCACGATTAAAACGAGCTCCCTTGCAAACATCACATTGAACATAAACATCGGGCAAGAAATTCATCTCAATAACATTTACACCCTGACCACGGCAAGATTCACAACGACCACCCTTAACATTAAAACTAAACTGTCCAACTTGATAACCGCGAGCTTTTGCTTCAACTGTGGCAGCAAAAACCTGACGGATGGGATCAAACGCGCCGGTATATGTTGCAGGGTTTGATCTAGGTGTTCGTCCAATCGGACTTTGATCAATCACAATCACTTTGTCGATCGATTTTATCCCACGAAGTTCACCTAATCCATTCGGAAATGGAACTTTCAAGCCAAGACCATTTTCAAGAGCAGGATGAAGTAATTCATTCACTAATGTGCTTTTTCCACTTCCGCTCACTCCGGTCACAGAGACCAAACGACCAAGAGGGAAATCAACACTGACGTTTTTAAGGTTGTTGCGATTGCAATCAATCAACTGAAGTCGTCTGGTTCCTTCCTCACGCCGTTCTGCAGGAGTGGGTATTGATCGACGGCCACTAAGGTAAGCACCTGTGAGCGATTCTTCGCTGTTGAGCAAATCGTCGAAAGAGCCCTCCGCAACAATGTGACCCCCATGAACTCCCGCACCAGGTCCAATATCAACGACATGGTCGGCAGCACGAATCGTTTCCTCATCATGTTCAACGACTACCAATGTGTTTCCAAGGTCACGGAGACGTCGAAGCGTATTCAACAGACGATCGTTATCCCGCTGATGAAGACCAATACTTGGCTCATCAAGCACATATAAAACCCCCGTAAGACCAGCCCCAATTTGAGTGGCTAAACGAATCCGCTGAGCCTCGCCACCGGAGAGCGTCATCGCTGGGCGGTCAAGGCTTAGGTAGTCCAAACCAACATCGAGAAGGAAGCGGAGCCGAAGTCGAATTTCTCGAAGAACCAAATCACCGATTTGGATCTGACGCGGATTCAGGAGGGGCTCCGAATCTTCATGGATGCCTACACCCATCAACTGCTCAATTCTCTCCAAAGTTTCTCCAACACTCACTGATGTGAGCTCTGGGATTCGAAAAGGCCCAACCTTGACAGCCAAAGCCTCAGGACGTAACCGCTGACCACCACAGGCCTGACAAGGAACAAGCTCGAGATATTTTTCTAACTTTTGTCGCTGAGCCTCACCGCTGACGTCTCGCAGCTGGCGTTCCAAGATCGGCAAAATTCCTTCAAAGGGACGCGTATAACCAGCTTTTCCTTTGCGATAGCGGCTATCGGCTTGTATCAAGATGGGTTCACGACTGCCATTCAGCAACACATCTCGCTGCTCATCTGTCAGCTCGTTCCATGGAGTTTTAATTTCAAATCCAAATGCCTCTCCCACTGAATAAAGAAGAGAAAAATAATAACTATTGTCTTTTTCGGCCCAGGGAGCAACGGCTGCATACACAGGTTGGCTGGGATCAGGAATAACCCGTTCTGCGGTGAATTTTCTTAGATGACCAATACCGTGACAGGCCTCACATGCACCATAAGGACTATTAAAAGAAAACAATCTTGGTGAAAGTTCTTCCATAACTGCCCCATGAACTGGGCAAGCAAAATTTTCGGAATAAAGACGCTCTCGCTCCACTCCTTCTGGAAGTTCTTCGTCTTTTTTAGGAACAACTTCCACTAACGCCAATCCATCACCACGTTTAAGAGCGGTGCGAAGAGAATCAGTTAACCGCTCTTGAATACCTTCACGCGCAACAAGTCGATCAACCACAACCTCAACATTGTGAGTGTGATTTTTATCAAGCTCGATGTTGTCCCCAAGCTCACGCACCTCACCATTGATCCGCACCCGAGCAAATCCTTCAGCAGCTAATCCACTAATGAGCTTTGTATGTGTTCCTTTTTTACCGCGAACAACTGGAGCCAAAAGTTGATATCGAGTCCCCTCTGGTAAGAGCAGAATTTGATCGACCATCTCGTCGATGCTTTGAGGACGAATCGACCGTCCACATTGGGGGCAATGAGGTTCACCAGCTCGACCGAACAACAAGCGGAGATAGTCCTGTATCTCGGTGACGGTGCCAACGGTGGAGCGAGGGTTATGACTCGTTGATTTCTGATCGATCGAAATCGCCGGAGACAACCCTTCAATGGCATCGACATCAGGCTTGTCCACCTGACCAAGAAACTGCCTTGCATAAGCCGACAGACTCTCGACATAGCGCCGCTGACCCTCAGCAAAAATTGTGTCGAATGCGAGAGAGCTCTTACCACTGCCACTCACACCCGTGAACACCACCAACTCATTCCGGGGGATGGTGATGTCGACGTTTTTGAGGTTGTGCTGTCGAGCGCCTCGCACTCGAATCACATTGTCTTGAGTGCTTCGAGAGAGCTCTAATGATGCGGGCTGGATTGAATTGTTGGCATCAGCTCGCCCCATGACGCCCTAATCGAAATCACAAGATCTTAAGGAGAACAACAAGACTCACGCTGACCGCTAGGCCAGCAAACTGGCTGCATAGGCATCGGCCTGCTCACCACCAGCTAAATCGGCGAGTTCCTGACGGCGCTCTTGGGTGTCCCGCAGTTGGGACACTCGTGAACGAGTAACCCCAGCATCGACATGTTTAGAGACGCGGAAGTGATGATCGGCCACTGCTGCCACCAAGGGCTGATGGGTGACGCAAAACACCTGTCGATGCTGGGCTAAGGCATGAAGCAACTCCGCCATCGCACCGCTGACCCGACCGCTAACACCGGCATCAATTTCATCGAATAGCAAGGTGCTCGACCCATCAACGGTGGCAAGCGTGGTCTTCAAGGCCAGCAGGAAACGCGACATCTCACCGCCCGATGCAACATCCTGCAAAGGAGCTAGGGGCTGGCCTGGATTGGCGGAAAAGAGAAAACGAATGGCATCTGCGCCGTGGTCCGCTGGCTCTGATTCCGCGAGCTCCACCTGAAAACGAACATTGGTCAACCCCATGGGGGGCAATAACTCGAGCAACGAGGCCTGAAGGGCATCGGCAGCCTCAAGACGGGCACCATGCAACAAGACATTGGCTTCATCCCGGTCGGCCCGGGCTAACTCTTCGGCCAAACGCAGCCGCTCAAGATCGGCTTCAGCGCCACCCTCTTCAAGGACGTGCCGCAAGTAATCACGACGTTCAATCAGAGCCGCCAAATCAAGCCCGTGGCGTCGCTGCAAGCGTTTCAAATCAGCAAGTCGCTCCTGAATCGAGCTGAGTCGTTCAGGATTGCTGTCCAGAGTGCAGCTGTAGTGGTCGAGGGATTGCAGTAGATCGTTGATACCAGCCTCTAAATCCAAGGCCTGATCGCTCAACGGCTGCACTGAGCCATCCAATTGGCTCATCGCCTGTAACTCCTGAATGGCCACTGCGAAGTGCTCCTGCAACGAGGGTGCTTGTTCTGCTCCATCCCGTAGACGACCAAACAGCACACCCAAACCCTCCTGCAGCCTCACGCCGTGCACCAAACGATCCTGTTCTTGCTCGAGCAGAGCATCCTCAGCTGGGTCATCGAGTTCCGCTTTCTCAAGGAGATCCAACAAGTCCTCTTGTTCCAACCGCTCTTGCTCAAATCGCTGTTGTTCCTGTTCGGAGGTTTTGAAAGCGATGGCCGCGGCCTTCCACCGCTGCCAGGTTGTCCTTGTCGATTCCAGTCGCTCAGCGAGGGCTGCCCCGCCCAGTTGATCCAGCCAACGTCTTTGCTGACCAGGACGAGAGAGCTGCTGCGTTTGTCCTTGAACCGTGAGATCAATTAGCAGTGGCCGCAGCTCCAGCAGCTGCTGGCGATTCACGGAAATTCCATTGAGACGAGAGCGGCTTGAAAATCGGGTCTCGTCCTGACGCTTCCATTGACGACTCAGAAGCAACTCGTCCTCGTCGCAGTCAAAGTCGGCTTCCAAAAGCCACTGACGAACTTGATCTGAGGGATTAAAACTGGCCTCAATCTGTGCACGATCGCAGCCACTGCGGAGCAATCGAAGGCCGTTCGCTCCTTGAGCCCCACCTAAAACCGCATCCAGGGCATCCAAAAGAATGGATTTTCCGGCTCCGGTTTCACCTGTCATCACAGTGAAACCATCGCAAAAATCCAGCTCCAGGCTGTCGATCAGGGCGATGTTGTTGAGTCGAAGACCGGTCAGCACAACCAGCACCGGTGGTGAGTTCGAACGTAGCGGCGATGCAGTTCGTTTAGAAGGGGGGCATTACACGCCCAAAACAATGGCGGAGGAACTCGGGGATTTCATCGAAGCAGCGGGCCTGCTCGAGTACGACCCTGCCGCCATTACGCGGATCTATGCAGGCCACCCTCAACGCCTGATCAGGCGTCTCTGGCAAACATTGGTTCCGATCGGCCTCTTGCTCTTCGGAGTGGCCTTCGACTGGCTGTTCCAGCTGCTGAAGGATGAAACCCGCGCGAGATCGCGGGCCAAAGAATGCGCCGAACTCTTGGTAGACCTTGGCCCAGCCTTCATCAAGGCCGGTCAAGCCTTATCAACCCGACCGGACATCGTTCCTCCTCTTCTTTTAGAAGAGCTAGCCCAACTTCAAGATCAACTGCCGGGTTTCGACAGTGCGTTGGCGATGGCTTGCATCGAGGAAGACCTTGGCGGGCCGGTGGAGGATTTTTATGAGCAATTGGATCGTGATCCAATCTCAGCAGCCTCCCTGGGTCAAGTGCACAAGGGGATCCTGAAAAACGGCCAAAAAGTAGCGGTCAAAGTTCAACGTCCTGGGCTCAGAGAACAAATCACTCTTGATCTTTATATCGTCAGAAATATTGCCTCATGGCTCAACACAAACATCGGCCTAATCCGTAGCGATCTTGTTGCCTTGATTGATGAGCTTGGAAAACGCGTTTTTGAAGAAATGGATTACCTGAATGAAGCAGGTAATGCTGAAAAATTTGGGGTTTTACATCAACACAATCCTCGCATTGCCGTCCCCGCCATCTATCACGAAGCCACCAGTCGTCGTGTGCTCACGATGGAGTGGATCGATGGCGTCAAACTCACCAATCTTGAAGGGGTGCGTGAGATGGGAATCGATCCAGATGACATGGTGGAAGTTGGCGTGAATTGCAGCCTTCAACAACTTTTAGAACATGGATTTTTTCATGCAGATCCCCATCCTGGAAATCTTCTTGCCATGGAAGATGGAAGGCTGTGTTATCTCGACTTCGGAATGATGAGTGAAGTCAGTCGAGAGTCGCGCACGGGGTTAATCCAAGCTGTTGTTCACCTAGTGAATCGAAATTTCGGGCGTCTTTCAAAAGATTTTGTCACCCTTGGATTTTTGGCAGAAGATGTCAACCTTGAACCGATTGTTCCTGCTTTCGAAAAAGTTTTCAGTCAGGCTCTTCAAGCTGGTGTGAACCGCATGGATTTCAAAGCGGTTACGGACGATATGTCCGGTGTGATGTACAAATTTCCATTCCGAGTTCCTCCCTACTACGCACTAATCATTCGCTCACTTGTAACCCTGGAGGGAATTGCTCTAAGTGTGGATCCCGAGTTCAAAATTCTGGGCGCCGCCTATCCATACTTCGCACGACGACTGATGGAAGATCCAGATCCACAACTCCGTCAAAGTCTCAAAGAAATGCTTTTTGATGGCGATGCATTCCGTTGGAGCCGACTTGAGAATTTAGTATCCAGCGCTGCAAGTCAAACTCAGCTCGACCTCAACACATTGTTGGATCAGCTGCTTGATTTCCTCTTTTCACCCAAGGCAGGATTCTGTCTCTTATACACATCTGACGCTGCCGACGAAGGCTTAGGTGTAGATCTCGGTG
>CAXDNN010000030.1:0-17929 GCA_963990675.1 uncultured Synechococcus sp. | reverse complement strand
TTTCAAGCAGAAGACGGCATACGAGATTCGCCTTAGTCTCGTGGGCTCGGAGATGTGTATAAGAGACAGTTTCTATGGAGTAAGATGGGAGACGCCTATCGATTCAACGAGGGAGATAGATTGGAGTATTGAGGACAAGCAATTAATACTTCCGAATGGCGAATATATTGAAAGTACAGCCTCGCTTTCCGAATACGCAAGTATAATTCGAGAAGCTTTTTTCATTTGGGATAACGCAACAGATCGAATTTCTTTTATTGAATCCCGCAATGGCAATAGTGCCGACATCACTTTATCTGCGACCACCCTTGATATTGATGGATCTTTGGGGGAATGGAATTACGCATATGACGCAAGCAAAAATATAATAAAGGCGATTATTAGGTTAAATTCTGATGCACTAGATGGTGAATGGCTCATTACAACGGTAATGCATGAAATAGGCAACATACTTGGCCTGGGAGACATTCAGCCAAGTGATGCAATTAAAAGCGTGCAAGAAGACCCATTTCCCGATAAATTTGAAGGGCGTGAATTGTGGCAGGACGATAAATCTCTTCTTGAATTGATCTATCAAAATGATATTCAAAAAGCAGTTCGGGATATAAATGACGATGGATTTGTCGACGAAGTAATCAATTATCAAATGTGGACTGTATCAGGCGGTATTAACTTGCGAAGTCGACGTGGCAAAATCTATTCAGAAGAAACTTCAAGGAAGTGGGATGCAGTTAAGGCGGTGGAAGTCGAGGGTGGATTTTCTGTACTTTTGGAAGGTCATCGAAATAAATCCGGGAAGTTCAAAGTCTTGTTTACAAGTGAGGAAGGAGTGATTGGTATGAAAACACCTTGGTTAAACGGTAATCGGATGACTGGCGAGAGTTACGAAGATCTGTTTGCTTTGGATTTCAATGGGAACAGTGAAATCGGATTTTGATCTGGGCATTCAACTCAAATAATATTAACCCGTCGCAAGATATTTTTTTATTGCTAGTGGAGGAAAAGGGCTAATAATTCAGGTCGTGATGTGGGAGCTATCACCTACTGCTGGGCAAAGGGGGCACAGAGGTCATCGCTGATATGGATTTAGATCCTGATTCGTTATCGCAGGTCGATAAAGCGTTTATCTCTGCGGGGTTGTTGTGACTTCAGTCGCGATTGGTTTTCGTGAGGGACTCGACCATCTCGCCAAACATTCCTCCTCCACCGGAGTACCTCGGTTCTGGAGAGTCGAATGCTCTGAGTTTGTCTCCTGCTCCACTCTGGCTTTCAGCAATAAATCTGAGGAGTCGGCGAGTACGGAGGTCAGGACAGGCTGCAATGGCCAGCAAGCCGAGAGGTCCGAAGACAAAACCCACAATGCCCCAGTTGGATTCGTTGTACCCCTTTCCTCGCGCTGCAAGTCCTGTGAAGAGGGCGCACGAGGCAGCCAGGCCAGCCCACAAGAAAATCAGAAAACCCATTTCTTAATCTTGATCTTTTGTCCTTCTAGCCATGATTCGAAAAAGAGTCACTGCTAGTGAAAAGAAGCAGCGTCGTGCATACGTGCTTCGCATGATCGGTGAAGGCTGGGGTCTCAGTGAACTAACGACGCATGTGCAGGATTTATGGGGGTTATCCCGTGCTCAAGCCCGTCGTTACGTCAAAGACGCCCATGCTGAGTTCGTTAATGACTACGAGGAAGAAGACAGCGGTTTGTTGTTTGCCTGCATCGACAAGCTTGAGCGTGTTGCACGTACATCAATGGAGAAAGGGCAATACAGCAACACCATTGGTGCAATCAAGCTGCTGAACGAAATGCTGCGGCTTGGAACTGATCAGAAGTCGATGCGTGCCCCTGTTGGCTACGTGCAAGGCTGGCGTCGCTGAATAGCACAACTGTTATTGCCGAAACTGACAATTAGAAACTTTCTGGGCTGAGTAGAGCATCGCAAATTGAATTGACTTCTTGCAGGAATGACTTTTGTTCTTTTGGATCGCATGGAATGGAAATGCCTTTGCTTCCTTTAATGCTCAACATCTCTCCAAAATTATTTGTTGTGATGCATTTATTTTTGCCTGTAAGGTCTCTATAAATTTGACGATTGAGTACGCCGCCATTTTCTCTCCATAACTCACACCGTAGGGCTTTTACTTCAGTATCGCTTAAGCGATCACAAGCGCATAGCCAAGGTATAAGGAGAAATAGCAGCAGAGATTGTTTCATGCCACTACTGTGCCTCCGGTTTTCATTTCTGACACCGAAGACCAGTATTTGCATTGCTTGGTGAGGTGTTCTCCCTGTTGCAGCTGACCTCTGCGGAGGCTGCAGCCCAGGACCGTTCGGCAGTGCCGGTCAACGCCATAAGTGAAGTGTTGGCAGGTCATACATATTCTCTGTCCCTGTCAGCCACTAACGCATCCAGCCATCCAACCTTTCCCAGATCGGTGTCATTGCAGTCCTCATTGAGTCAACGCTGAACCCGTCGCCATACGTCGCCGCCAAAATTGGCTTTGTTGTTGGCTAGTCAGCCTTTTTCCACCATGCCTCTGCCCAATCACAGAAGGCATCTTGAGCACCGTCTGTGACGGCAAAGGGATAAGTCCTCGTGGGCAGCAAATGCAATTCACACACCAGACCGTGACGGGGTTATGCGATAGGACGTCACCGGTGCATCGGAGAGATGAAAAAAGGGGCTCTGGAGCCCCTTCGCACATTTAGTGGTCAATCTCAGTGGTCAAGATGCGTTTGCTTCAGCCGACCACGCTGGGCTGCACCAGAAGATAGAGAAACCATAGGCCGCCAATAATGGGCAACAAGTTGATGAAAATCCAGACCCACTCCTTGCCGCTGTCGCGAAGACGGCGAATGGTGATTGAGAGGGACGGAAAGATTTGGGCAATGGCATAGATCACAGCCACGCCTAGGAGGACGCCATTTTCAGTGTTGGCGAAAACGGTGGTGCCGATGATCAGCAGGATGAAATAAACAATCGCGTCAAGCAGGACGAACCACCAGTACTCAGATCGCGTTGCTTTGCCGCCGTAGGTGAAGGATTTCCGCCATGCAGTGGTGAACGCCTCAATCGGTCCCATGGATTTCGTTAAATTACTCGGCCCAAATATGGCGCTTGTCTGGCATTTTGTCTGTTTCGAGACAAAAAAATTAGCCGGCTTGTGAATAAAAGCACTCTTGGAAGGCTGGCGCTCCAGTCACGCCCATAGCCACAACTTCCATCTCCAAGGATTTCCCAGCAACTCAAAAACCTGGCAAGTTAAACACCTATGCACACTTGCCAACATCAGCTCACTAAGTGGAAGTGAGAGCTACGCCAACTTCCTTAAAGCGTGTGATGGTTTCATTCCCCAAGGATCTCGAGGAGAAGGTCACCGCAGTAGCCGAGGCAGAGCGCAGACCAATGACTTCGATGATCGTTGCCCTCGTGAAAGCTGCCCTGAAGATCCCCAAATATTGAGAGATTCTCCATAGCGCCCCACCCGATGACGATCAGACGATGGTCAAACGGATGGGACTGGACACATTGACACCTGAAAGATTGAAAGAACTTCAAATGTTGTTTGTGATGCTCGAGAAGCTGAAGTCGTGAGACTGAAGTCCGCGCTGAAGAGCTAAACAACGCTATTGACCATCTGAACGTATTTATCCCAGTTCCTGCCGCCGTACGAGCTGTTGGTATCCGACGCTGAGTGACCCATAACCCTTTCGATATTCACTTGGTTGAAGTCATGCTCCCTAAGCTGAGTAGCAAACCGATCTCGGAAGTCCTTCGGCCTCAATCCAGTGATGTTCTTGCATGGCTTGGATAGATTTCCGCCCCATCGAATTACTTCCACTCCTCTAATAGTTGAGGTGGTCTTGAGCCTTGGCCAGATGTGTCCCTCAACCTTCCTCAATGGCTCCACAAGCTCGATGAGAGATGGATGCAGGGGAATGTCTCTGACTGAGTTAGCTGTCTTAAGAGACCGTTCTTCCTGCCACTCAACGCTTATGTAGTCCTCATGAATGTCCTCTCCTCTCAAGGCTGAGACCTCAGCAAGACGACACCCCGTGAAATACAGCAGCTTTAAGACAGGTAGATAGATCGTTCCATCCCACTGATCAATAGGTGTTGTCGGTTCAAAGCTTTGGTTTCTTTTGGCTTGAGCGGCCCTCAATGCCTTGGTCTTTGTTGTTTCATCCAACGTTCCAGGCAGTCCCTTGAAGAGGTGTTCGCCGCCTCCCTGTTTCTCAATCAACGTTGTCCATAGGCCAGCGAGGTAGGCGAGCTTTGTCTTTGCACTGTTGCGGCTCATCCTTTGAATCAGATGGTCTTTGTAAGCAACGGCATCAGCCCTCGTGGCTTCACCCGGTCTTGAATGCTTGGTGAATGCCATGAATGCTTGAAGCGCCTTCACCCAGCCTTCAAACGTTCTTGGCGCTGGCTCACGATCAAGCCGTCTGGCTTCAAGTAATCCATCAGCAGTCAGCAGGCTCTGAAGCTCACCCTTACTGATGGCTTGAGCTGTGGCATAGAGCCGTTCGAATTCAGGGTTAGGTGTTCCTTGGTCGTCGAGGTAAGGATCAAGTCGTGGAGCTACTAATTCGACGAGCCCATAGCTCCCTTCCTCATGGATGAAAGATGGCTCCTTTTGAACTACTTCGAGCATCAGTTCCTCTGGTGTTACCTGCTCACCCTTCGCTCTCTTTATCTCCAGCTCGGTCTGATCGAGGAAGCCTTGAACGTTGGCCCTTGCCTCATGGATTGATGAGAAGGAGGGACCTTTGAACATCGCCTTGCCTATCGCTTGCCGCAATGGTCGAGGCACTCCACGCTGGAGCTGATAGCTACCGGATGGAAGCTGAGCTATGTAGCTTGGCGCTCTCCTGAAGGCCACTGTTACCCATGACTGTTACCCAGATATTATGAGCAAAATCAGGAATCTTTGTCCAGCACTAGCCAATAAGCATTACTTCAACTACGGGGGGCAAGGCCCCTTACCCACAGCATCCCTGGAGGCCATCACAGCGAGTTGGCAACGCATTCAAGAACTGGGTCCGTTCACCACCGATGTATGGCCCTTCATTGCCGCAGAAGTGAATCGCACCCGCCGTCTGCTGGCCCAATGGTGTGGGGTTCCCCCCCACCGCATGGCACTCACCGAAAATGTCACCAGTGGCTGCGTTTTACCGCTCTGGGGCCTGCCGTTTAGCAGCGGAGACCACCTGCTGATTAGCGACTGCGAACACCCAGGGGTAGTGGCCGCTTGCGTTGAGCTCGCCCGCCGCGAACAGCTGGTGATCGACACCCTCCCGGTGAAGCATCTGCGGGGAACAGCTAGCGACACCGATGCAGGGGTTCTCCAAAGCCTGGAGACCTCGATGCACCCCCGCACACGCCTCGTGGTGCTGAGCCATCTGCTCTGGAACACCGGCCAAGTGATGCCGATAGAGGCGGTCGCAGATCAACTCAAGCAGCACCCCGAGCATCCGTTTCTGCTCGTGGATGCAGCCCAGAGCATGGGGCAGATCCCCGTGCAAGCCGCAGCGGCTGCCTCCGATATCTATGCCTTTACCGGCCACAAATGGTGTTTTGGACCCGAGGGGCTTGGCGGAGTCGCCCTCTCCCAACGCGTACTCGAGCAGGGCCAACCCACCCTGATCGGCTGGCGCAGTTTGCAGGATGAGAGCAAAGCCGTGTTCGATGCAGAGGATCCCTTTCATCACGACAGCCGTCGTTTTGAAGTGGCCACCAGCTGCGTGCCGCTGATGGCAGGGTTGCGCTGCTCACTCGAGCTGCTGGAGCAGGAGGGCTCCGCCGACCAGCGGCTCGATCAGATTCGTCAGCACAGCCAAATGCTCTGGCAGAGCTTGGATGCGATGGATGGGATCACACCGCTGCTGTTGGTGCCACCCACAAGCGGTCTGGTGAGTTTTCAGCTGGAGACTGCACCGCCCCCAGCCGACGTCGTGACAGCACTTGGCAAGCAAGGGATTTGGATCCGAGACCTGGCCGACCCGGCTTGCCTCAGGGCTTGCACCCACATCACCACCTCAACTGGAGAGCTCGAGCAGCTGAGTGGGGCCCTCGCCACCCATCAAGCTTGAAGCCGACGACGCAGTGCTTGTTGCGCTTCCTCTCGGTCGTCAAAGTGCACCTTCTCCACCCCCAAGATCTGGTAGTCCTCATGGCCTTTACCGGCCACCAACACCAGATCAGCGGCATCAGCCTCGGCAATTGTTTGGGCAATCGCCGCACCACGGTCTGGTTCCACCACCCGATCGATACCGCTCGGGATGCCCTTCACCACATCTTCAAGGATGCGCAGGGGATCCTCGGTGCGTGGGTTATCGGACGTCACCACCACACGATCGGCCAAGCGCGCGGCGATCGCTGCCATCTGAGGACGTTTGCCCCGGTCGCGATCACCACCGCAGCCAAACACGCAAATCAACTTGCCCTCAGCAAAGGGTCGTGCTGCAGCCAGGGCATTCTCCAACCCATCCGGCGTATGGGCGTAGTCCACCAGCACCGTGGGAAGCGTGTTGGGCATCGCGTCCTCCAACAGCACCCGTTCCATCCGTCCAGGCACACCTTGGAAGTGGCTCACGGCCCTCAACAGATCTGGCAAGGGCAACTGCTGCTGAAGCAGAACACCCACCGCCTGCAACAGATTCATCAAGTTGAAGCGACCCAATAAAGGCGACTGAAACGCACCCTCTCCCAATGGACTGATCAACCGGCCCGAAACGCCGCGGCTGGTCATGCTGAGATCCTCCATGCGCAACTCAGCCGTTAAATCGGTGAGGGAGCTTCGCCAGCACTGCGCGCCAAGCCGTTCGGCCAGCTTCGCTCCCCAGGGGTCGTCACTGTTCACCACAGCCCTGGCGGGGCCAGACCGTAGCAACGCGTCCGAAAACAACAGGGCCTTCGCCTCGAAGTAGTCCTGCATCGAGAGGTGGTAATCGAGGTGGTCCTGGGTGAGGTTCGTAAACACAGCGCCACCAAACCGGCACCCCGCAACCCGATGCTGTGCCAGGGCATGGGAACTGATTTCCATCGCCGCCAGCTGACTCCCAGCCGATGCCGCCGCCGCCAGCTGGGCCTGAAGGCGATCGGCAAACGCCGTGGTGTGGGTGGCACTGATGCTGTGGCCAGGCCATCGATTCACGAGGGTGCCAAACAGAGCGGTGGGTCTCCCACAGGCCAGGGCCAAATGTTCGATCAAATAGGTGGTGGTGGTTTTTCCATTCGTCCCGGTCACACCCAAGAGCGCCATGCGCTCACTCGGGTGGGTCCAAAACGCCGCCGCCAGCTCACCAAGCGTGCTGGCCACTGGATCGGACACCACCACCACGGGATCACCTTCAGCGGGTGGATCCGCGGCAGCAGCCGCAGGACCAATCACTGCCGCCGCGGCACCCGCGCTTAAGGCTTGACGCCAAAACATCCCTCCATCGACACGCTCGCCAGGCAGTCCGACAAACAAACTGCCTGGACCCACCAAGCGGGAGTCGCAGGTGACGGCCTCGACCGGCAGATTGGTCCCACCGGACGGACGCGTGAGACCCACGTTTCGGAGAAGCTCATCCAAAAGCTGAGCCATTGAACACTCCGATCTACCTAAAACCTGATGCTGTTCTAAGGCGATCCGAGCGAGAAAAAAAGTGACTGGCGCGAAAAAATTTTGATCTCGTCAACATCCTTGAAAAATCAAGCGAAGCCACCAGTAGTCGCCTTCAAAGGTGTTTAAGCAACAAACAATTACACAAACAAATGTTCATCACAAACCAAACTCAGACCCAACAAAACACAGCTTGATTGATTCCGATCTCGCACCAGAACAACACACTCATTACAGCTCAAGCAGGCAAATGCTTAACGAGCCACTTCAACAAACCATCGCCCGACAATCTCGGCGACACCCGCGGTAATTCCTTGTTATTAAGGGCCAGCACAGGAACCTCAAAGTCGTAACGGGCCTTGCACTCGGAGGGGGTATCGGGATGGTCGATATCGACTGTGACCAGCGCCAGATCAAGGCTGCCTAAATCCAGCTGTCGCAGACGCTCCTCGAGACCAGCACACAGGCAGCAGCCTTGACGGCTGTAAAGGCGTAAGACGTGCATCAGTCAGGCACCGGATCGCAGCCGCAAGGCGTAAAGGGATGGCAACGCAGGAGACGTTTGAGCGTGAGCCAGCCGCCGCGCCACGGTCCATGGCGTTGAATCGCCTCCAAGCCGTAGGCGCTGCAGGTGGGCGTAAAGCGGCAACGCGGTCCGAGCAAAGGCGAGATAAAAGCTCGATAGAAGCCAATCAAGGCCAGCAACAGCGCTGCAACACGCTGATTAAAACCAGCCCAGCGAGTTGCTTGGTCTCGATTGGATAGGATTGGAGATTCGTGCACCGATGGATGCGCTGGTACCTGTAATAGGACCAGCATGCCCAAAGATCGCGCGATTTGATCTAACTCCTTCTCCTTATGTCTCGCTACCGCGGCCCTCGCCTGAGGATCACGCGGCGCTTGGGAGACCTCCCTGGTCTCACCCGGAAGGCCGCAAAGCGGTCCTATCCCCCCGGTCAGCACGGCCAAGCCCGTCGCAAGCGCTCCGAATACGCAATCCGCCTCGAAGAAAAGCAAAAACTTCGCTTCAACTACGGAGTCTCCGAGCGCCAACTCGTGCGCTACGTGAAAAAGGCCCGTGCCCAGGAGGGTTCCACTGGAACCAACCTGCTCAAGCTTTTGGAAAGCAGACTGGACAACATCTGCTTCCGCCTCGGCTTTGGACCCACCGTTCCAGGCTCCCGGCAGCTGGTGAACCATGGCCACGTGACCGTGAACGGTCGCGTCACCGACATCGCCAGTTATCAGGTGAAGCCCGGCGACGTCTTGGCCATCCGCGAAAAGAAAGGCAGCAAACAGCTAGCCGAAGGCAACCTTGCCTTCCCCGGCCTATCCAACATCCCTCCCCACTTGGAGTTGGATAAAGCCAAGTTGAGTGCCAAGTGCATCGGTCGCTGCGAACGCGAATGGGTGGCCCTGGAAATCAACGAATTGCTGGTGGTGGAGTACTACTCACGCAAGGTCTAAGTTCCAAGTTCATACCAAGAGCAAGAAATACCTTTTGCTCCATTTTTTTAAGCCTTGCCTCCTTTGTCTTGGGAGAGCAAGGCTTTTTTTATGCTCCAGCCAGGCTCAAAGATCTCAGCACGACTCGAGCACCACACGTCAAAACGACTGAGCCATCGGAGCGATCATCGATGGAACATAGTTATTGAGGCGTCGTGATCGTTGTTGGCCATGGAATCCATAAGCCCACACGACTGGTTGAGCTTGGCTCATCCTGTGTTGATGATTCTGTTCGTATATCCCGTGTTCGGAGCCACGGTGCGTCTCGGAATCCTCGCCCGCGAAAAACGCTTGGAGCTCAACCCGATTGCTGAAACGGTCCCGGTCGAACATGCCCAACATGCGGCCTGGGCCGTGGGAGGGATCCTTGTTGCCATTCCGATCGCCCTCAGCGTCAGCCTGCTCAACACCACAGCTCCCCTCGCACTGGTGCTGATCGCTGGGGCGGTGCTGTTCAGCTACAGCAAAGTTTTAAAGACCAAGCTGATTTGGCAACGCCTGGCCTGGGCCGCCACCAGCTGGATCGGGCTTTTACTCCTCGGCCTCCAGCCTGCCGTGGAGCGACTGAGCGATCAGCCATGGACGGCGTTGTTCTGGCAATCCCACTTTTGGATGGGCATAGCTCTCATCGGCCTGCTCCTGGCAACGACAGCGATGCAACCCAGTATTGGCCGCAACATGCAAATCAGACGCCTGCATATCAGCGTCAATGTGATCGTTGCCCTTTTACTTTTTATGCAAGCAGTCTCAGGAACCCGAAATTTATTACTTCGCTAATGAACTAGTTCTTAAGCGATCAGAGGCAACACCGTGCGCAACCAGGGCAGACTTAAGCCGATCACATTCGAATAACAACCATTCAATCCGCGAATCAATAACCCGCCGCGCCCTTCAAGGGCAAAGCCCCCCGCACAGTTCAAGGGCTCGCCACTCGCCACATACTCTTCAATGTCCTCCAAACGAAGGGCCGCGAAATGCACCACGGTGCTGATGCAAGCCATGGTCGCCTTCTGACCATTAGCGACCAAACAGTGGCCAGTCAGTAACTCTCCACTGCCACCAGCCATGCGTTGCCAGCGATCGACCGCCTCCTTGGCATCGGTTGGCTTTCCAAACACCTCTCCCTCAAACACAAACACCGAATCGCACCCCAAAACGGCTGTGATCTCGGCATCGCCCGAAGGATCCAGACACGTCTGAACTGCCGATGCCTTGGCCAACGCCAGCTGCTGAACGAGCGCCCTTGGGTCTCGATCATGAATGGTGCTTTCATCAACCCCACTAACCCGAACACGATGGGGGATCGCCGCCTGCTCCAGCAGACGTCGACGGGCGGGAGACGCCGAAGCAAGGAGGAGCACAAAAACACGACGCCGAACAACGGTTCGTAGGCTGCCAGGATCAGGCCGTATTGCCATCGCTCACCCCACCGACCTGCTCGACCAACGCAGCCGCAACCGGGCCAGCCGAGCGATGCGCTGCCTGCCATTTGCGGAAGCTGTTTATCGAGACCTCCAGGAGCAGGGACTGGATGCGGGCCAACTCCTCAACAACCCTCGCTTGTATCAACGCAAAGGGAGCTGGTATCGCAACAGCGATTCTCTCGAGAACGATTTGCGTTGGCTGATTTGCGTGGGGGTCCTACGCCGGGAAGTGGATGGCCAGGGCCTCACCAGCCGATTCCGATTAACGCCCCTCGGCCGCCAACTGCTCGACGAAACCCCAGACCTTCTACTTCTCCCGGTGTCTTGGAGCGAGTGGCTCCAACACTGGCTTCGGCGCAGGATGTCTTGAAACCATGCTTTCAATGCAGCGCCCACTGATGGTGCTCGGCACCTCCAGTGGTGCCGGCAAAACACTCATGACAGCAGCCCTCTGCCGAGTCTTGAAACGTCAGGGAGAGCAACCCCTGCCCTTCAAAGGGCAAAACATGAGCAACAACGCCTGGGTGGATGGAGCGGGAGGCGAGATGGCCTACTCCCAAGCGATGCAGGCCTGGGCCGCAAAACTTGAACCGTGCTGCGCAATGAACCCTGTGCTGCTCAAGCCGAAGGGCGATAGCACGAGCGAAGTGATCCACTTAGGCCAAAGCGTTGGCACCGCCCGCGCCGAGCATTACTACCGCGATTGGTTTCGCCCAGGCTGGCAAGCCATTCGTAGCGGATTAACGGAACTGCAACAGCAATGGCCTGAAGGACGTTTAGTTCTGGAGGGAGCCGGCAGCCCCGTCGAGGTGAACCTGCAACGGCGCGACCTCACCAACCTCAGGTTGGCGCAATACCTACGAGCCAACTGTCTGCTCGTCGCCGACATCGAACGGGGCGGCGTCTTTGCTCAGATCATTGGCACCCTCGCTTTGCTTCGCCCCGTAGAACGACCGCTGATCAAAGGAATCTTGATCAACCGTTTCCGCGGCCGCCGCGAATTATTTGATCAAGGCAGAACTTGGCTGGAAGACAACACCGGAGTGCCAGTGCTGGGAGTGATGCCCTGGCTGAATGAGTTGTTTCCCCCCGAAGACTCCCTCGACCTGCTCGAGCGCAAACCCACCCGGGGCGCCACCGACTTGGACATCGCCGTGTTGCGATTGCCGTCGTTGAGCAACTTCTCTGATCTCGACCCTTTGGAAACGGAAGCCACGGTGCAGCTGCGGTGGGTTGCCCCAGGGGAGGAGCTTGGTCTGCCCGATGCCGTGGTGATTCCAGGCAGCAAGCAAACCCTGCGGGACTTATCCGCCATGCGCAGCAGTGGACTTGCGGCCGCCCTGCAGACCTACAGCGCTGGGGGCGGCCACGTGTTCGGCATTTGCGGTGGCATGCAGATGCTCGGCCAGGAGCTTGAGGATCCTCAGGGCCTAGAAGGTGGCGCTCACTCCGGCGAAACCGGACTCGGCCTTCTTCCGCTTCACACCATCTTCACGGACAACAAAGCACTGCGGCAGCGCAGCAGTGCAGCTCTCTGGCCCCAAGGAAACACACCGCTTCGGTTAGAAGGCTTTGAGCTGCACTGTGGCCGCACCACAGCATCTGCCCCCTGCGACCAGTTATGCGGTGAAGCCGAGCTGGGCTGGGTTAAACACGGAGACGATGGCGGCGTGGTGGCAGGCACCTATCTGCATGGAGTGTTTGAAAGCGGCCCCTGGCGACGGCGCTGGCTCAACCAACTCCGAGCCACCAAAGGGTTGGCGCCGCTCACCGAGCAGCAGCCGCATCACAGCAGAAAGCGGGAAGCACTGCTCGATCGGCTCGCGGATGCCTTCGAAGAGCACATCAATCTCGAGCCACTCTTGCGCTAGGGGTCATCCCTTCAATGGGCGTTCTGGAGCGAAACCAAGCAAACAGGATTGTCAACACGATCCACTCAACAAACACATCAAATTGACCCGAGCCAATTGATATTGATGGTGTAAATAGAAGAAAAATATCGAGTGAACGTGATCTTTCCGACCATAGTGATCATCGCGATGACAGCTCGATGAGCAGCATTCCTGTTCGATGGCCCCATGGCCAAACCACCGTGGAAACCGTTGGGGAGGACTGGTTAAAAGCCGCTAGCAATGCGGACGTTTCGATTCCAACCGGATGCCTGGGAGGCAGCTGTGGCGCCTGTGAAATTGAAGTGAACGGCAAGATGGTTCGGGCCTGTATCAGCACAGTGCCACCCTCAAAATCGGGAGAATTGGTGGTGACATTTGCCACCGACCCCTACTGGTAAGTGCACGTAGCCAGCTTCCATCGCCGCAAGACATCCCATCACCTTCGAAGCACACAAACCCTGAACAAATAGATCAAACGCCTGCTTTATTTGCTCATAATTGGGCCGCCGAGCAAAAGGTTCACTCATCAACAGAGCGAGCTGTTGTCGTTCAGATCGCATCTTCAAAATTGGGAGTTGAACCATGGATGTATACATTCGATTTACCAAGTTTCGTCCCATCGTTGCGTGATGTCGTCCCATGAATGGGGGAGCATCCGAGCCACTCACATCACCCATTTTGGTGATCTGTATCAACCAAGCCACTCAAAGAGAACGATCAGCAACCGGGGTGGACATCAAGAGGTTGAGCGATACCGTGCGCCTATCAGCCATCTTGAGATGCGGAGCTACACGAAAACATTAAGGAGCGCTGCTTTAACAGGATTAGCGATGCTCGCAGCAGTGGCGATCACCATTCACATCGTTCTCACATTCTTTTTCATGCACGGCTTAGTTCTCACAATGGGCTTTCTTGCAGCCTTAATTGTGACCATGCCAAGGATTGGCCGGTGGCATAGCAAACGACAACTCAGATCATCTGTCAATTAAATACGTCTGACGCATCGCAAAGTCGACCCCAAAATCAAATACCCTATCTTTCATGCATTAAGACGTGCGATTTTCGCGTCGCAGGCAATAACAATAAAATGATCACACGATCCTCAACCAATTGGAATCTATTTTGGCAGCACCATTTAGGCTGCTGGCGAGGCCAGTGGACCCGGTATTCCAAAACAGGCAAAATTCAGGAAACATTTAAAAGCACACGGTCATTTTTCGCCAATTCAGATTGTTCTGAAATCGCTCAAATCAATCAACAAAAGTATGCCAATGGTGAGATCAATACAATGCGATGGAGTTACTCCATCGACGACCACAGCCGTCACGACGGATTTGCCCATCCAGCCAGCACCGCAATGCGGGGCTTCGCCTTTGAGAATGGTGCAGCAGCATGGTTAATACCCCAGCTTCAAGACAGCCAATATCAACCCTTTGAACTCTTTTTAATGCAAAAAGACATTCGCCATAGCGTGGGAGTTTTATATGGCGAGAACGGACAGTTGCTGCATACAGCAAGCGTTCGCGAATACCGTGGAGATTCAGCCAACAACAACTGGTCGGTCGATATTAACCAACTGAATCCCTGGACAATCGATGGAGAGTGGCAAGGGGAAAAGCTCCAAATCAATCCAAACCTTGTTCGAGAGCCAATTCAAACCATTCAATGGAAGTGGAACGAAGATGAGCCAAAGGGCAATCAAACCAATCATTTCTTTCCTGACAACATCATTCTTCGTTGCCCCAAAAAAGTCTTGCAAGGCAGGCCATTCAGCATCACCATTTACTGGCAGACAAAAAATAATCAGCTGCAAATAATGCGATCAGATTACAACCAAATCCATCAACTCATTGCAATCAGCCAGAAGACGATGCATCGGGTAGCAAATCAATCTTAAAAACAATGAAGCCATTACATCCCTGAATGGATGGAAAAATCACTGCTTGAGTTCGGTCTTTAACACCGAGCATACCAATCAAGGTACTGACGTGGCTTTTAATTGTTTCAAGACAAACGAATAAGACTTCGGCCATTTCCTTATTACTCATCCCTTGGCACAAGGCTTCTAAAACTTCTGATTCACGCTCCGACAATCCCGCAAGTGCGATACTTTTTGCATAACCAATCATGGTTCTCACATCCTTAGGGTAGAAACTTAAACCATTTGCAATCGCACGAATGGACTTTAAAAAATCGCCATCGACACGTTGACCAATTGGTCGCACACATGGTCTGATTGGGCAAAGTATTCCACGTTCGAGGCAGCACTCCTGGCCGATCGTGATTCATTTTGAAGATGATGTTGGCCGATGTCACTGCAACAACAACAGGGAGTCAATCCCCACCAACCCCTGAAGATGGATCGCCAGCCTCGCCACAGCGCGAGCTGTAAGCCTTAAAATACATCTCATCAATAAATCAAACCATTGAATTAGAATTACCCAATTGAATTACTTCATTGAATACAGTGATAAAATGACAACTCGTCGAAAACCCCAACGCCTTCTCCTTCTGACCACGAAAAAACAAACAAAAACAGATCAGCACAATAAAAACTCTAGCTGGAAAGCAATCATTTAATGGGATCACTGATTCAAAATAAGCAGCAGCACAGGCGCCTTTTTCTAGACCAGATCAAAGCTATTATGGTCGCCTTAGTGATCGCTTCACACACCATTCTGCTCGCCAACTTATCCTCCAATGGAGTCGGCCAACTCATTAAAGATACGCCAGCACTCGAGGGAGCCAATCTTTGGTTTGTCTGGGTATGCAATACATTCTTCATGAATATCTTATTTTTAATATCCGGATATCTTTTACCTCAATCCTTCCAAAAACAAGGTTTAAAGCACTTTGCCAGGAATCGTCTAATCAGACTTGGGATTCCATTGATATTAAGCATATTCTTGATTAACAATATCTTACCAATTGGCGGATTATTTGTACCCGACAGCCCTGCATTCGGCCAGCAGATTGCCAATCTGCCTCTCAATAGGATCGGACCGCAATGGTTTCTATTGGTCTTAATTTTTTTCAACGCAATGTATTGTCTATGGGCATCGCTATACAAAACAAAATTTTCAATCAAACAAAATATATGTGTTCCAAACTGGAGATCGTGGCTCATCAGTGCCGTCATTCTTGGGATTGTAGAGATGGGAATGAGCCATTTCTCAGGCTTTTGGATCAACATGAAGGAGACAATCCTGGATGGACTTGGATATCAAGGCATGCACCTCTTCACCTATGGCTTTCTCTTTGCTGTCGGCTGCAAAGCAGCATCCCATCGTTGGATTGAACGCATTAATCAACGTTTGGCATATTCATGGTTCCAAGCCTCTGTGCTCATCAGTTTGATATTTCTTGCCCTCATGATTGCCACACTTAAAGGGGGTATAAATACAACGTTTATTCCACGAATATGGCCGATTTTATCGGCCTTGATTCCATTCGTGGGCTGGGGCTATATGGCAATTTTTCTTTATTGGACTCAGCATCATGAGCACGTCGGTGGAGCGTGGTTAGCCAAAGCCGGAAGAGATAGCTTTGGGGCCTATTTGATTCACATGCCCGTCCTCTATGGATCCTTCATGACCCTCTACCTATTAGGGCTAAATAATATCTGGATCCTGAGCCTATTGGCCACGATTTTGGCCATCATTTTGTCATTTTGGGGAAGCCATCAATTACGAAATATTCCTTCCGTCCGGCGCATCATTTAAGTCTTCGACCTACCCCACAGCGATGGCACAGGAGCATCACTGCAAGCAGGCCAATTAGGTGGAACGACGCCTGCAAAGACAACACCTACCCGTCTGCGGATGAATCAGCGACACTCAGACCATCACCTCGCTCTCCCTCTTCTGATCAAACAACTACTGATCAAACAACTGCGCTTCAGCTTGATGGCTTTGCTCGCCGGCGCAGCCAGTGGGGCGGGCGTGGCATTGATCATCAGCCTGATTGATCTCGCCACACAACAGCTTTGGGGAGGTCCGGTTGAACAGGCCCTCGGACAAGCTCCACCCTTGGCTTGGTCGGTGTTGGTCTGCGGGGGCGTTGGATTGCTTCTCTCGTTCATCCATCGCGGTGGTTCCTCCACCTTGCTGCCCGAACTCCCAGAAACCATGGAGGATTTGCGTCATCCAGACCGAGCACCAAAACGAAACGAGCGCAAGGCCATTCTTGGGGCAGCCCTCGCCCAAATCGGTGGTGGCAGCATTGGTCCAGAAGCCTTAATGACGCGACTTGCGACATTGATCAGTCGTCGAATCTGGAAAGGCAACGACCAAGCTCTGCAGTCAGCCTCTGTGGCAGGAAGCTTGGGGTTTTTCGGCGCCCCTCTCTTGGGAGGCATGGTGGTCGGTGAGCGGAAACAAGATGATCTTCGGCGTTGGATCCCTGGAATTCTGGGGGGCCTTAGTGGTTTCGCTGCCTTCCACGGCATCAATGAAGCCAGCGGTGGGTCCCTCAAAAACTTGCCTTACGTCTGGCCCTCCAACATTGGCGAACGTTTCGACACCCTTGTTGCAGCGATGCTAGCCGGGGCAGTCGGTTGCGGACTAGGACTCATCTTCCAACGGTGGCGTCACTGGCTGGAACAACGGCGGCTCATGGCGCGCTGGTGCTGGTGGCCTGTGGTCACCGGAATACTGCTGGGTGCCTCGATGCATTGGCTTCCCCTCGTGCCCTTTGGCGGGGAAGAGCAGATGCGACCTCTGCTGGAAAACCAACAAAGCCATCCCTCCGCACTGCTGTTCTTATCCGCCTTCGGCAAACTGTTGATGCTGGGCCTTTGCCTCGAAACAGGCTGGCGTGGTGGAATCTTTTTCCCCATTTTTCTGATTGCCTGTGCCACCGGCACGGGGTTCCATCAAATCTTTCCCGACCTGGGCAGCCTCGGCAGCTGGTGCGGAGGACTCACGGGCGCCTTCTATCGCATGCTTTTGCCTTCACCACTGGTGGTTGTTGTGCTCGGCCTGGCCTTGCTTCAAGGGCATGGGGCCAGTGGTCTGCTGGTGGGAGTCGCCATGGCTCACCTGATCAAGCAGGGGACAACCCTGGGTGATGTCCCTCCACCTCCCCCGCGAACACCCGACTCGCACGAATGTCCGATGCCTCAATGGTCATCAAGTCGTCCTTTGTAAAGGCGTCTCCCATCCGCTCAAACAATCGATTGGCCTGACGCAGCCGTGCCCGATCGATGGCATTGCGAATCGATCGGGCATTCGCAAAAAATGGCAGCTGACGGCGTCGACCGATGTACTCCTCAAAGGCCTCATTCGCTTCAGGACTCAAGCAATAGTGCTGCTCTTTAAGCAACAAATCTGCAATGGCCATCAACTCTTGATCGCTGTAATCGGGAAAATCAAGATGGTGCGCTACCCGCGATGAAAGGCCTGGATTGGAGCTATAAAAAGTCTCCATTTTGTCTTTGTAGCCAGCAAAAATCACGACAAAATCCGTTCGTTGTCGCTCCATTTCCTGCAACAGGATCTCAATCGC
>CAXDNN010000029.1:0-18109 GCA_963990675.1 uncultured Synechococcus sp. | reverse complement strand
AGAAGACGGCATACGAGATTCGCCTTAGTCTCGTGGGCTCGGAGATGTGTATAAGAGACAGATGCTATATCATCTAGTTAGATACGGTTTATGTATATTCACTAGGAAGGTTTGGACAAAAAGAAAAGTAAAACCCCCCTTACCCCCCATTCATATGAATGAAAGAGATAGTGGTTTCACCCGGATTGTCCAGCGAGATGCTGCTTAGCAGCTTCACTGAGGACGTTTACGGCGAAAAAGAAAAGGACCCCAAACCTCAAAATAAAACCATCAATAAGGTATTGCCTGTAGGCAGTATCTCACTTTGATTAAATCTTACTAGTACCCATGACTAGCGGCATGCATCTGTTGCTATCTCAGATGACGGTTAATTGTCTCTACGTTTTAAGTCCAGATTGACTGTTATTCCCCTGTATAAGGTGGGGGTTTCTCTTCTCCCTGTATAAGGGTCGGTTTGCCACCCTTTTTGTGATTGTGAGATCACGTCCTTCAGTCATTTGGGTGGTGCTGTAGGCGATTCTGGAAGGGCTGAGGTATTAAATAATACTGAGCATCCTGGTTAATGAATTTGTCAGTAGCTGCGCTCTTCTTTCTTACGTGAACCTTTTCTACCGTAATCAAATTCTGTCATCTCCTCTGCCTTAACTGCCATATCAAGTCTTGCGTAGTACTTCTCGCAGACAGCAACGGTATGCCCTGCAAGCTTGGCCATAGTGCGATGCAGAAATTAAATCGGCTCAATCAAGCAACCATGAGTCAATCTGTTTCCATACAGAGGCCAGTGCTTTTCTTAAAACCTCTGGGTCATATCCCTGTCCATAAACGTTAGACATCTGACTAATCGAGAGCCTATGACCAAGTAGTGCTTCGATGTGAGCAGGATCCACTTGATTGCTTCTACCCAAGTCTGTGATGCCATGGCGGAAGCTGTGGGTTGTCAGCTCAGGGTTGAGGCTCTTGAGCCTGATATTGATTTGAGATGCTGTCCCCCAACCATTTTCAAAAGGAAACTGCTTCAAAAGTTCCACAACCTTGGGCGGTAACGGGATAGTTCTGACAGAGGATTTGTTCTTCGCGGTGCCGACAGCGACTTGCATCGTGCCGAACTCCAAATTGAAATCTTCACGCTTCCGATTACGGACCTCACTGATCCGAGTACCGCAATAGACCTGAATCAAGACAGGGATGAGCTGCCTATCCAAAAGCTTTGGCAAAAGCAGAGACAGATCTTTGTAGTCCTGTTCGATTGCTGTGTAGATGTGGTTTGCCTCTCCAGCGCTGTAGTCCGCACCATCGAAAGGGTTCATAGGCAGACCCCGGAGCAATCCAGACTTCATGCACTTAGACACCAGCCCCGACAGCAATGAGCACTTGCTGTTGATGGTCTGACCAGTGAGGCCAGAGTCCTGCATTTGATCGATCCACTCTCTGATTGCTTCTGGAGTGGCTTCTGCAAGTTCGAAAGGACACTGCTTGATGGCGATGCCTACGTTCCGGTGCCAGCTGGCAGACAAAGGGGACAGGTTCTTTCTTTTACGTATGCGCTCAACCTCACGGATTAAATCGTTCCAAATGACTGGCACTTGCCTCTGGAACAGGGCTTGAGCGAGTGCCTGGGTGTTCGGATCGAGATAATCCCCTGTCACTTCGTCTTGATACGGCTTGCCCGTGTACTGCTCAGCGGCGGTCTGTATGTCGACAACATCCGAAAACTCAAGAAGGCTGGCGAACTCACTTGCCTCTCTCCACCTGGTCGCGCCTTGCTGCTTGGCCTTGTGCGCAGCCTCAAGTTCAGCCATTGCTTGGCCTGCTCGACGGTGAGCAACCTCTATGTCCTTGGTCTCTAAAGAACGCATCACACGCCTGCCGTCCAAGTGCAGCTGAACGCAATACACTCCGTTCGACCTTCTCTGGATTGGCTTCTTAGGTCTGCCCATGGCATCAGTACTGCGAGAGTTCTGCGACAGAGAACTGCGAGAGAGTCGTAAAACTCCAACCACATCCTGTTTCAGACTGGCTTCATTGTCATCGCAGCCATGACAGAAGTCTCTGACCAGTCTGGTGCACGCCTCAGCCGTCGAGGCGTGGAACGACTCGACCTCTTACTCCTCACCGTTGAGGCCCTCGACCTCAACGGGGGTGAGGCAATGCTGTGGACAAGCCACCAGATGGGGCTTCAGGCCCAATTTCCCAATCGTGTTGAACTGTGGAAGCGGCGGTGCCACAACCCCCTTCGCCGCACGACGCGCAGGGAGCAACTCAATCCAGTGGATGCCGAATCCCTGATTTGCTTGGTGTGTGCCATGGCGGAACGGCTGTATCCGATGCTCCACCAATTGCTCTCCAGCCGTGAACCGGCACAACTCACCAAAGAGCGCTGGGAGTTGCTCAAAGGGCGCCTGGGGGATCTGATCGAGGAACGGCTGAATCTTCGACGGGGGGCAGTGGTGCATCTTTTGAATCACGACAGTGAGGGGCCCCTTCACCGCCAACTGATCAATACCCTGGCCCTCTGTGCTGGCCCCGGTGGGATCGACAGACTCCGCGCCACATTGCTCGACCCCACGCCCTGAATCCGGCCATGCAAAAAAACACTTACCGCTACGAACAAACGGCCGCCCTTCTTCTCGTGGAGGGGTACCCAGATTTATCCGCCGGCCACGGCAACGAAGCCATTGGGATTTTGTCCGCTTGGCGACTTCAGCTCATCGGCACGCCGGAACTCGAGGGCACCCGCGACCATCTCGAGTCGTTAATGACTGCAGTAATGCCCTATGCACGCCACCAGTTGTCAGGCGTGGGCCGGCGCTTCGGCGCCAACAGTAGTTTTGTTTCCATTGGCCCGATGGAGTCGGGCCCTGGGCATCAGCTGGAATTGCGCAGTAGTCGTGAAGGGGTCGAACCGCTGCAGATCAAGCTCGATGATGCCGACCTGGCTGACCTGGTGCGCTGCTTGGATCGTCTCCGCCTGGACGAACGCGTCAAGCTGACCTGGACTATCCCAAGCGACCAACCGCTCAAACGTCAGGATCTAGTCGATCGCATTCCCCTGCAACGCCGACTAGCAGCTCCGGTTCTCGGCGGATTTGCTCTCGCTGCAACGGTGGGCGTTGCCCTACTCCAACCCTTACCCCCGATCGGAGAAGAGTCGGCCAAACCCCTGGCCCCGGGAACTGAAACAGCTCAACCCGAACCCGAACGTTGACGACAGACACTTAGCCTTCAGAATCGACAGCATTCGCACATCAGTTCCAGAGCATGGGTGACAGCTGGTCGGACCTGAGACGACGTGTTGCCCGCATCGGAGCCTCTCTCGATGTAGTCGTTCGCAGCGACCCAGAGGTGTGTGGGCTCAGTGGGTTGGACTATCACCTCACCCTTCATCACAGTGGTTATGGCGATTGCACGGTGGGATGTCTCACCCTGATCAATTGTCCAAACGAGCTGGTGCTGATTGAATTTGCACGCTGGATGCGTGGAGCAGGCCATACCCTCGAATCATGAATAGGCGCGCTCGTACGTCCCATCGATTAAAGCGGCGGGTCTTTCGCCCAAAACGGCCTTTTCCGTTTGTGATTGTGGTCCGGCAGCTTTTTGCCGGACTCTTGATGTTGGCGGCCGGCTTGGGCATTGCCTTTTTGCTCCAGCAATTGCCTCAACAAATCGATGTTGTGCTGTTGGTTAGCGAAGCCATCGCCGACTTAATTCGTGGAATTCAGCAATTGCTCGAAGCGCTGCTGGGACTCGCCGCCGTTGTCGTCATTGCCGCTTTGGTGGTGCTGGCAAGTGTGCTCAGCTTTGGCGGCATCTGGCGGCTGCTACGGCTTCTACGCATGCTGCTAAGGCGAAATCCTCAAGGACGACGTTGAGGGGGTGCTAACGATCGCTGCATTCCCCAAAGCTCCGCCAACGTGACCGTGCCATCCCGATCCTCGTCCAAACGTTGGAAATGACGGGCAATCCAGGGAATCGACTGGGCTTCGTCCCAATTCAGACGTCGATCGCGATTCCGATCAGCCTCTTGAAAATGACGTTGCAGGCGTGGGCCGCTCGGGGATAGCCCCGTGATTCTCACATCATCTAAGAGAAGGTAAGAGCGATTTTTCTGACGATTCAATCGGCGCACCAGGGCACGCTGCCCTTGAAGTTCATCTAACTCCAAGCGGCCATTACGGTTCCGATCGAGTCGATGAAACAGGCTTTCCATCCGCATGCTGTACACACGCATGGGTGGCGATTGCGGGGCTCCCTCCGCAGGCAGTGCCACCCACACCACAACCAGAGCGGGCACAAGAGCTCGGGATGCAGTGAACACAATCATCACCACAGACTATGGAAAAAGTCGCCCCTCGACGATGTCTGAACGATGACCAAGGAAGCACAAGTGATGACAAGATTCATCCCGCTCAGACCGACCCAACACCATCTAATCGAGGGCAGTGTCAGGGACAGGTACGAATCTCATACGTACTTGGTCACACCAAGCCCATAGATCAGACGCATAAACCAATGGGGAAGACAAGTAGAACGTAAGGAACGACGGATGGATCGATGAGTGGTGCACTCACATCGATGATTTGGGTGGTCGATGATGATCCTGATCTTCGAAAAATGGTGAGTACTTACCTGATCGATCAGGGATATGACGTTCGAAGCCTCTGCGATGTCAAGCAATTAGAAGCACGGCTTGAATTTCAACGTCCCGATCTCGTTGTTCTTGATTTAATGCTCCCCGGAGATGACGGTCTCACCGCACTGCGACGCTTACGTGATGCAGGCGATGACCTTCCGATTGTGATGTTGACGGCCCGAGGAGAAGGCGTTGATCGAATCATTGGACTCGAGCAGGGCGCAGACGACTACCTCGCCAAACCATTTCTGCCCCGTGAACTTTCAGCCCGGATTGAGGCGGTTCTGCGTCGGCGAAGCAAAATTCCCGCAGGAACGCCCGTCCCCGATGGTGGTCGCATCAGCTTTGGCGACAATGTGTTGGATTTGTCAGCCCGAACCCTCTGGCGTGACAACAACCCCACCGTGATCACCAGCGGAGAATTCAGTCTCTTAGCGGCATTCGTTCAGCATCCCCACCGCCCCCTCTCCCGCGAGCGTTTAATCGAGCTAGCCCGTGGTCCAAGTTGCGACACCGATAGCCGCAGCATGGATGTTCAGGTTTCAAGGGTGCGAAAGTTGGTGGAGCCCGATCCAACTCGCCCCCGCTATTTACAAACCGTATGGGGCTATGGCTATGTGTTTGTACCCGACGGAACCCCTCGAAGCCGCTAGATGGCAAAGGCCGTCACCGTGAGGCGATTGATGCTACAAATCAGCCTTTGGAGTGGAACACTTTTAGGAAGTTGGCTGATTTCACTACTACTGCTCCAAGCTCTGTTTGGGCGCCAAATGGATCGCCTACAAATTCAACAACTAGGGCGGAATTTAGCGCTGAATGTAAGGCTTACAGAACTCACCCTTGAACGTTATCCACCATCGCTGATCAGCGATCTCACTGGTCTTGAGCTCATGGTCGGGGACAACCCCATCCAGCCCGATCAACCCCAGGCAGCCCAAAAGCGACGGATTAACGAGTTACAAGCAGTGCTCTGCAATCGCCTCAGCCACTGCCCAACCCTCTTACCAGCAGGTCGAATCGAAGGAAGCACGGAGGTCTGGGTTGAATTGATCTCTCCGCTAGAGCCGGTTTGGCTTGGTAGTCAGCTACCAGACACCCGAGGCTGGCCCCCCGAACCGATGCTGCTGCTAGCAGGGTTGATCAGCGCTGTCGTCGTGACGGGTGTTTTGTATCTACTGATCGAAGTTGAGCGCCCTTTAAGAGGATTAGAAACAGCGCTATCCCGCGTTGGCGAAGGGTCGGATCCAGCAAGCGTTCCACGTCGTGGTGCGCCAGAAGTGCAACGCATCACCACGCATTTCAATGCGATGGTTGAGCGATTAGCAGCGAATCGAAGAGAGCGCGCCACCATGCTGGCCGGCATTGCCCACGACCTCCGCGCACCGATTACTCGGCTTCGCTTCCGCCTCTCCATGGCAGCCCTCAGCCTGGACGAACGAGAACGCTGCACTGGGGACCTCGAATCCCTGGAACGCATCACCGGACAATTTCTTCTCTACGCCGGCGGCGGAGAACGCGAAGCGATGGTGACATGTCCCTTGGACCATTGGTTGGCGGAGGTGTCTGCGGGCTATTCGGCCAAGAACTTGAGGCTTGACCTGGTTTCGATCGATGCGGATATTCGACCTGTCGCCATGGGGCGTGCCGTCGGGAATTTGATCGACAATGCCTTCAATTACGGCAAAGCTCCCGTGGTGGTTCGACTCAAACGCCATGAAACCTCAGTGTCGATCGAGGTTTGGGACCAAGGCAAAGGCATTCCATCCGCACGTTGGGAACGAGCTCTGCAACCGTTTCAACGCCTCGATGAAGCCCGTGGCGCCCAGGGCCACTGCGGCCTTGGACTGGCCATCGTGAGCCATGTTGTTGAACAGCACGGGGGCAAGGTTCAGTTCTTGAGAGGCAAGTCCGAGAACCATTATCCCTCTCAGGCAAATGAAACGCCTGGCCAATTTGCAGTCACAATCAGCATTCCAAACCATCAACAAAAATCAAAAGCAAAAAGCGCATAATCATCACCGAAGCCGAAACAATTCATAAACAAGCGCAGCACTGCAGCCGGAGATCCACTATCAAATCAGTAAATGATCGGTTAACTCGTGTCAAAAAAAGATCAGCAGAAGGATCACGAATACTTAAACATCAATAAAAACATTAAAGGTGATGCAATTCTTCACCACAACTCACAACCGTTAAAGAAAAAATTCTACGAAGAAGAGCTCAGTAAAGTCCAAGCAGAGCTGGTTAAAATGCAGTATTGGGTTAAAGCAACTGGATATCGGATTGTCATTCTCTTTGAAGGTCGCGATGCCGCAGGTAAGGGTGGCGCCATCAAACGTTTAACCGAGCCCATGAATCCCCGAGGCTGCCGAGTCGTCGCGCTTGGGACGCCATCAGACCAACAAAAAACCCAGTGGTACTTTCAACGCTATATCGAACATTTACCCTCGGCCGGAGAGATCGTGATTTTCGATCGCAGCTGGTATAACCGCGCTGGAGTGGAAAAAGTGATGGGCTTTGCAACCGAAAGGCAGGTAGAGCAATTTTATGTTGCTTGCCCAAAATTTGAACAAATGCTTACCGAAGACGGGATCCTGCTACTGAAATATTGGTTCTCCATTAATGATGAAGAGCAAGAAAAACGTTTTCAAGAACGAATTGAGAATGAGCAACGCCGATGGAAACTTAGCCCCATGGATATCGAGTCTCGAAATCGGTGGGTTGATTATTCCAAAGCCAAAGACGTCATGATGGCGCACACCCATAGTTCCGAAGCTCCCTGGTTCACGATCGAGGCCGATGACAAACGTCGCGCTCGCTTGAATTGCCTCCACCATGTGCTTAGCAAAGTGCCATACCAAGACATGACCCCCCCGCCAATCAAGCTACCCAAGCGCCCAAACCAAGGGACATATCAGCGACCTCCGATTAACGAACAGTTCTTTGTTCCAAATCACTATCCATAGAGACATGAATAGTCATCAAGGGTAAACATAACGATTCGGCGATCGTATGCCTCAGTGGCCATTGCAAAGCAGGGAATTGGAGCCTGCGACACCAAATTTCGATATCCGATGCGTCATAATTGATTCATGACGAACAGCACACCCACCCTCCTGATTTGGCTTGTCCAATACAGGAAGTATCTCGACTTGGTCCAGCAAAATTTGCTCGACCAAGCAGAGTTGGTCAAGGCCGAAATCAATGAAGCACTCCCCGATGCAGAATTGTGCTGGGAAGACCTAGAGAGAGCGGCACAAAATCTCAAATAATGATCGATCAAGGTCGGCAAAAGATATCGAGCGTCTAATATTTAGCCATGCTTCATGCCCTGCTTAATCACATCAAAACCTTAAAATGATATGCGAGTCAAAGCATTGATAATTCTTTTTCTAGGCATTGGTTCAGTCGGGCTGATTACCCCTCCGAGCGAAAGTATCGAGGAGTGTCAACTCATCGCCAAAGTGTTGTCGAACCTCGGCAGCAGCATGAGCAGACACCGATTAATCATCGCTGAAGCCAGTGATCCAATCATGATCGACGAAGCCAGCCGTGCCCTGGCGACTGAAACCAAGCTCTACAGCAGCGCTAATCGTGAATATAAAAAAGCTCGCTGCGACGGTTGGCGACGTTAGTTAATTCACTGATTCGTTGAAAGCAGAAACGAACTCCTGCTCCGATAATGGGCTGATCGGTGTAAGAGGTCATGGGAGCAAAAATGAATCTGGCTGTGGTGAGAGGTGCGCAAGTGATGGCCGTCGCCCTCATGATCGGCGTGGCCTACTCATCCACCCTGGGATTGCTCAAGCCCAAAAAAATTGATCTGCACAATCACGAGCAAGAGCAAGAGGTTCGTCCAACACCGAAGGTGGAACATCCCAATGCATGGCCCCCAAAACCAAAGACCAGCGTTGATCCCAACATGAAAGGAGGGCCACCATCAACGCAACAACTAACAAAACCTAAAGACGTCGACACCAACGAACTTGAGCCCAAACAACCCAAAACTGCGCCGGGCTGCTCGACGCCCCCAGGCGGTGGACCACCCGTCACAACTGATTTCCAACCCTGCTGAGCTAGCGAGGCGTTGTCGACGCAGCGGAATCGACAACGCTTGAGTTCAAACAAACTTTTAGGCCTTTGTGCTCCTTGCTACAAAGCCAAATACAGCTAAACCAAGGGAGTCAGGAACACGCTTCACTCGGCGATCCACCAGCAGAAAACCTGCACAATCAATCAATAGGGGTTGCAATGTTCGGCGCCTTAGTTGTTCCAGCCTTGAAACCAGGTGATCTTGTGCTGGTCGAGCCGAATTGCCCGAGCAGTGAAGACCCGTCAACGGACTGGTGGATTGGTTGGATAATTCATTCGGAAGAAGCAGGCGCTAGCGCGGTCGACTCTGGGAACAACACCTTCCAAGCAAGCGACTGTGAAACGGGCCAACTCCGATCCGTGAAAGGAAACGAAGCAACTCGGCTCATTTTGTCGGGGATCAATTCAACCCTGAAGCGACTCCTCTAATCGAAATCCTGAACCGATCCGAACGAGATCTCAAGAGAAAGAGGCCCCCTATCGACCTCAAAACCCTTTCGCACCACTCACTTCTCAACAGGCCAAACGCCATCACTCGCGCCATTCTCCACAGGCTGGTGGAAAACCTGAGCCATTGCATTCGGTCAGCTTTTGTCGAAAAGCCTTGCGGGAACTGGACCCTCCTACTAAACTGTGGATATCCCCATCACTCGGCCGGCATTAATGCTGGCTTTTTTTTGTCATTTCTCGCTCACTGCAAATGAGCCCTGCATCGCCATCCGACTTGCGAGGGTGCGTTGACGTGAACGAAGAGCTCAAGACCTGAGCTGGTCAAGACTCGAACGCAAGCTGCAGATCTCTCTAAAACAAAAATCCCTAGTGAACAGAGGGTGACAGGGCTAGAGAAACACGAAAAGACAATCTTCAACCAATCATCGACTCATTCTTTTTTCGTCTTCGATCGCTCAAACCATGCTGCAAATGCAAACGAAATGCTGATCGCAATCGCGGCACCAATACAGACAATTCCAAGTTCAATCGACATTGATCAATCCACTAATAACTCTTACCGTGCCCAAAAGCACTGACACTCACCAGCCAAGAACGGCGCCGAGCCAACGCCTAAGACAGCAGATCTTGAGTTCAAAGGCGTATCACGCTTAAGGTACTGCATCATTGATGGGTCATCACTGTTGCTCGGGTCATGGCAGGTGCTGATGCGATGCGTGGCAAGCGCCTTATTTTTGGTGGCCCATGGATTGCTAGTGCTCGAGCATATTGCGATTGGAACAGCCCTGCATGGAGTGGCCGAACTGTTTCTTGCTCCGTGGGCCATTCGGCATCGCGCATGGGACATCATCATCATTGGATTAATTTTCTGTGTCTTTGACCTCTGGGGAACGGTGAGACTCGTTGGGGTGGCTTAAGCGTTAAAACATGGGCTCAGCCCTGAATCTTAGGGAGCCAAAAACCGAGGAGTTGCCAAGACGACCAAAGAAAAATCGCTAAAAAGACCCAGTTCAACCAGGCAGGACGTTGATCATTTTCAAACATGGGCGGAAGCAGATGCATCACCATATCGATCTTAAGTATAGAAGACGAATGCTATTTGCAGCAGATGATTCCTGGCGAAGCACGGTGATCAGAAGGCCACTACAGAGAAATACTGTTGCAAAAGAAAGCATTCAATCTAAGATCGAATGCTGTAAAAATGCATTGAATAAGCCTCAGCCTAGAGCAGAACGACCAATTCAATGATGACGCTGGCGAAATCGCTTAGGAGAATGAATGATCGCGAAACGATCAGAAAGCAAAACAAAACTTCTAACCGCAACTGTCAATAGAATCCCATCGACGATCCCAGCAACAATCAAAGAGGAAAGGGAAGAAGCATAAAGATCATTAATTTCAGCAAAACTACTCAATGGAGCAATAATAAGATCGACGCTCTGGCAATGGCGTTTGGCCAAGAGATCAAGACTAAAAAATCACAAAACTCCTAATAGAGCGACAAACACAAAAGAGATTCAACCAAAAGTGAAGGAGCAGAAGAATCATACCGATTATTTCTGATTATTTACTACCGCCACTAGCCAATTCGGGGAAAAGATGGACAAACACACATGTCAAAATTGCAGCTCCTGCAAGAGAACCCCAATCTTGCCGCCGTCACTCAGATTGGTGACGCTACAACAACGGCGTTAAATGTGATGGAGCGATTGTGATACACACAACGCACTAACAGATTAGATCAATCTATTTAAAACTACTGATCCCACATTGCTCAAGAGCATCCCGATCGCTCATTAACGGATTGCGGAACTCCAATTTGCCGACCGGAATGATACTTTTGACCCTGCTGAGCGCTTTAGATCATGCATTCCCTCGAGCTGGTTATAAACCGCCAACACTTGTCGGCGGATGTGATCGGTGTGGGGAAGATCTGAGAGCAGCCGCAAAACATCCTCGAGGGAACGTTTGGCATCAATCACCACACGACAATCAAGACTTCCAGCTTCATCAGGCATCGTTGAGTTTCGTTGATACCCTATTCAGCCAAAAATGCTCCGGTTCGATTGTCTTGATCCATACCAAAGCAAAAAATACTCAGCAAGAATCAAGGCTCTTCACCACCAACGGCCACCATCAGATCCCCCGGACGCTCCAATGGTGGAGATGCCGACCAGAGCCTCAGGCCCGCATCCTTCGCCCTCGTTTCAGGCTCTGAGTCATTCAGGTCATCACAACGACCCACAAACCCATCCCAAGCCATAACACTTCCCTGCCTTACAAGCTGAGCGCCAAGATCCTTGCCATTCACAAACAAGCGACCAACCAAACGCCCATCAACATCCCTTGATCGAAGCTCAAATGATGCCTCATCGCCTCGCTTGAGATAGCTCTTTAACACTGATTAAGAAAACGTTGCCCAGGATTCTTGACGAAAACGAGGGGCCTGAAGACAAGCCAAACGACCGGCGCACCCATCCTGTTCAACTTCGACTAAAAGCTGCTGACCATTGGTGATGGATAGGATCTTCCCAGGCTTCTATTCGCTATGGCCCGCAAGGGTGGTGGGGGAGGCAAGACTGATGGCCAACAAGCAAGCAAAAAATTTTTCATCCCGATAATGTGTTGAAAATTGAGCGTTTATTTGTTATTGATCGACTGATAAGTAAAGCTTGCATCAAATCAACAAAGCCAAATAATCCCAGCACAAGTATTGATTCCTGTGTGATAGCCAAAATCCCGCCACATGCGGCCATGGAAATGATCCTACCGAGATCCTAGGGATTGGATCATTCGAAACATCAAGCGAACGCTGATTCAGATCCATCGTTCAGCAAATTTAGAATTCCAACAATAGATTTTGATGGCTGCTGAATTTTCAGCGACAATCCCTTCAGAGTCAAGAAGCTGAGGGAGACTATGTGAGGCGACTGCACCACGGATGCATCCTGCATGACAGATCTAGATCAACGGTTGCACTTCCCCGCCACAGCAAGAAATCGCGAACCCATTGCAGAAGTGCTTCAACAATGGCTCCCGAATCGGGGAACCATTTTGGAAATCGCCAGCGGCAGTGGTGAACATGCTGTGCAATTTCAACAGAGATTTACCCATCTGAGATGGCAAGCGAGTGATCCGGATCCTCAGCACCGCAGCAGCATCAATGCATGGATCCGTCATACCAACCAAACCAGCACGATGGCCCATGCACTGGACATCGATGTTGCACAACAGCCCTGGTTAGTACCAAAGGATGTCCAACGATGTCTATCCGCCATTGTTTGTATCAACTTGCTTCATATCAGCAGCAGGGTTTGCACTGAGGTACTTCTCCAGCAAGCCGCAGAGCGACTCCCACCCAATGCGCCTCTCATGATTTATGGACCATTTAAACGAGAGGGAGTCCATACAAGCCAGAGCAATGCAAGCTTCGATGCGAGTCTGCGAGAGCGCAATCCTGAGTGGGGTGTTCGTGACATCGAATGGATCGAGTCGTTAATCACGACACTTCCACTGACGCTGATGGAATGCAATTCCATGCCAGCCAATAATCAGATGCTCATCTTGATTCGTGAATAAGCTTGCCAGCAACATAAGTGAACAGCACAATTAAAACAGCCATACCTGAAGCACGTGCCTGACGCCCTTATTGATATCGCCGGAGGAGTAGCACTAACGTTCTTAATTTCCTTTATATTTAAAAACATTCTCCCGCGATTGGCAAAAAAAACACGATCAGATTTCGATGATTTTGTTTTACGTGAAATCACCAATATAATCTTTCCACTAGGAAGTATTGTTGTTCTTCTTCTTGCTGAAGATAAGCTTCAACTCACAGGAGGCCTGAACAAGCCTTACGAAATTATTCTCACGATCGCAGCGGCCGTTGTTGTCATTCGTCTAATCAACCGGATTGGAATGCGACTGCTTCAAAGCTTTGCGCGTCGAAGCGGAAGAGAAGACATTGAGCAACTCGTCAAAACTCTTTTCCCTCTCCTAAAAACACTCACCTGGATCACAGTAAGCCTCATTGTTCTTCAAAGCCAAGGCGTCAAGTTGACGGTTGTGTGGGGACTACTGAGTGCTGGTGGCATTGGGTTGGGCCTTGCCTTAAAGGAACCAGCCCAAGAATTATTTGCCTACCTAATGATTCTTATCGACAAGCCCTTTAGCATTGGTCAATTCATAGCGGTCGACTCCGTATCAGCAACAGTCGAAAAGATTGGGGTTCGCTCCACACATCTTCGCAGCTTGAGAGGTGAAATTGTTGTTATCAATAACTCAAAGCTAACCAGCTCGAATATCGAGAATTTTGCCACGATGCAGCAACGCCGAATGATTTACTCAATTGGCGTGACATACCAAACCACGGCAGATCAGATTCAATCGATACCAACCACTATTCAAACCATCGTTGACAACACAACGCATGCCATTTTCAACCGTTGCCACTTCACCGGATTTGGTGATTACAGCTTAAATTTTGAGATTGTTTATTACATCGATAATCGCGATTACACCCATGCCCTAGACATTCAACAATCGATCAACCTAAGCATCATGCGCAGATTTGAAGAACAGGGCATCGAATTTGCCTTCCCAAGCCAGACCCTTTATCTGGAGGGCAATGGGGTAACCACAGGAGCAGCGACCTCTTGAGGAGGCTGCTCCTGATCGCTTGAGCGACGTCCAAGCCAAACACTGCCAATTAACAACAACATCGCAAGACCAAGGGCGGCAGTGGGCAACAATCGTCTGGAGCTGGATCGCTCTAAACGACCATCTGGATGTTGGTCATCAACGGAAGCGAGGTCATTGGCTCGCGCTTCTCGAAATTGAAGTTGACGGCATCGGCTGCAGAGGGTGCTGTTGATGCCACTGCCTTTCAACTTGAAGCCAAAACGTCCAGGGATCTCAACGGGAGTCCCACAACTTCTACAGATGAGCGTGAACACGGTTTTGGCCAGGAACGCCGAAACCGGTTTACCACCCGCCACCCATCAAGGGGTCACGCAGGACAACCAACAGGTTGGGGGTCTGGCAGGATTCCACTAGCCCTGCTGGTGATCGTGCCGCGTTATCAAGCCCGCGTTCTGGTCCACCTGCGCCCCTCTGTGCTGGATCCTGCTGGGGAAGCGGCAAAAGGTGCCGCAGTCCGTCTGGGCGTGGATGGGATCAACAAACTGCGCATCGGAAAAGCCGTTGAGTTGGAGATTGATGCCCCCAATGAAGAGGAGGCCCGTCGTCGGATTGAACTGCTGAGCGATCGACTTCTCGCCAACCCAGTCATCGAAGACTGGACGCTGGAGCTCCAGGATTCATGACGATCGGGGTTGTTGTTTTTCCTGGTTCAAACTGCGACCGGGATGTGCAATGGGCGACGGAGGGATGCCTCAACCTGCCCACACGGCGGTTGTGGCATGAGGAAACCGATCTGAGTGGGCTCGATGCCGTCGTGCTACCCGGGGGCTTTAGTTACGGCGATTACTTGCGTTGTGGAGCCATCGCTCGATTTGCACCGGTGCTCCAGTCGCTAATGGACTTTGCTGCGAAAGGCGGTCGAATTCTGGGCATCTGCAACGGCTTCCAGGTGCTCACAGAATTGGGATTGCTCCCTGGCGCCCTCACACGCAATCAAAACCTGCACTTCATTTGTGAAGACGCGCCACTCCACGTATCCAGCACCCGCACTGGCTGGCTGAAGTCCTACAGCAATGCTGCTTCGCTTGTCCTGCCCATCGCCCACGGAGAAGGTCGTTATCAGTGCAGCAACGACACCTTGAAACAACTTCAAGACGAGGACTGCATTGCGCTGCGATACGGCGCAAACCCCAATGGGTCAGTAGACGACATTGCTGGAATCACCAATGCGTCGGGCAATGTTCTCGGATTAATGCCCCATCCAGAGCGCGCCTGTGATCCAGCCACCGGTGGCACCGACGGTCGCATCATGCTGAACGCCCTGCTGAACTGATGATCCAGCGCCGTTCGCTGCTGATCTCAGGAGCGACCGCTGCGCTGGGAGCGCTGCTTGGCGGACACACCAGTGCTCCAGCGAGAGCATCAACAGCTCAGCTGCCACCACTCCGGAAGGGATCCCGCTTACGCGCTGTGAATCCGGGCACTTGGATCGAACCAGATACAACATTTGATGCCCTGATCGATCGCTGCGCCGCCGAGGGTTGGACCCTGGAGATTCCGCCTTCTGTAACGGAGCAGTGGCGATATTTTTCAGGCCAAGACCAAGAACGGGCTATCGAGCTCACGAGGGCTTGGGCAGATCCCAGCATTGATGCGGTGATTTCCCTCGGTGGAGGGTGGGGCAGCGCTCGCGTCTTGGAGGCTGGCTTTCAGTTCCCCCGCCGACCCAAATGGAGCCTGGGCTTTTCAGACAGCTGTTCTCTATTGCTCGCCCAGTGGGCCGCTGGGCTACCTGGGGCCATTCATAGCTCCACCACAGGGCCCGAAGATCAATGGCAACGCACCGTTGACTTACTCAAGGGACAACCCGTCGCGCCCCTCAATGGACGCGGGATTGTTCGAGGGATCGGTGAAGGTCCCCTCGTGGTGACCAACCTCACAGTGGGAACCCATCTCATCGGCACCCCATGGATGCCCCATCTCGACGGATCGATCTTGGTTTTAGAGGACGTTGGAGAAGCCCCCTACCGAGTGGATCGGATGTTGACCCAATGGAGAAGCGCCGGGCTTTTGGACAAGCTGACCGGGGTGGCTTGTGGTCGGTTCAGCTGGATGAAAGACGACATCCTGCCGGGGGACTTCAGCATGGAGGAGATTCTCGAAAACCGCCTTGGGGGCCTAGGCGTGCCCTTGGTCATGGACTTGCCCATCGGCCATGGACGTCCCAACCAGGCCCTACCGTTGGGGCAGCGGGCACGCCTTGATGGTCGACGCGGGAGGCTTGCGCTCCTCCCTTGATTCGTGCCTTTGTTTTATTGCTGATGTTTTGCGCTGGGTTCATGAGCGCTGAACCCATGGGCGCTGAACCCGTCAGTCGGGATGACCCCGAGGGTGCCGAAAGCAGCCGGCGAACGATCTCTTCAGCAAAAGGTTTGGCGGTGGTGGTGACAGCCCATCCACTTGCCACAGCTGCGGCCCGCACGATGTTGATGGAAGGAGGCGATGCGGTGGATGCCCTCGTGGCAGCGCAGACCGTCCTAGCCGTTGTGGAACCGCAAAGCTCGGGCCTTGGAGGCGGCGGGTTTCTACTGCATTGGAATGCTCAACAACGGGAGTTGGATGTGCTCGATGGTCGAGAACAGGCCCCTAGCTCGAGCCAACCAGACGATCTCCTGAAACCTGACGGGCATCCGCTTCCCTGGCGTGAGGCCTCCAGCCAACTCCGAGCCATTGGTATCCCAGGCACTGTGGCCCTGCTTTGGGATGCCCATCAGCGCTGGGGGCGCCTCCCATGGACAACCACATTTCAACCGGCGATCCACTTGGCCCGAACAGGGTTTCGAACCACCCCACGGCTGTTGCGCTCGATCAGCCTGGCCCAACGGATCGGTACACGCCACAGCCCGGGATTTGATCAGCTGTATCGACCTGGTGGTGAACGACCCAGGCTGAATCAGGTGTTCCGGAATCCGGCACTCGGAGACACGCTTGAGCAGATTGCTCGGGATGGTGGTTCCACCTTTTACAACGGGACGCTGGCGGCTCGAATCCTGAAGGGCATGGCTGACCTGGGCTCGAATGAACAGGCCTTTCAGGGATGGTCGGCAGCCGATCTCAAGAACTACGCCGTCATCCGACGGCGTCCGGTCTGCCACCCCATCCAGCACCGAACGCTCTGCACCGTGCCACCGCCCAGTGGTGGCGGGCTCGCGATTCTCCAAACGCTGGCGTTGTTGGAAGCCACTGGACCCATATCGGCGCCGAAACGACCGAAAGCATGGCAACGGTTTGCCACGGCCCTTCAGTGGGCCGATGCCGATCGCTTTTATTGGGTCAACGATCCAAGTGACTGGCCTGTTCCCTTAAAGGGATTGCTAGCTCCGCGCTATCTCCGGGGGCGAGCCAAGGCGATGTTGGATCAACCGGCTTCCATTCCAGGCCCAGGCATGCCACCGGGCCGAAGCCGGTTCCCCTTTGCCAAAACAAGTGCTGGCATTGAACAAGGGACGACGCATCTTTCCATCGTCGATCGTCATGGAAACCTGGCCGTCTACACAGGATCAGTGGAAACGGTGTTTGGCAGTCGCCATGTGGTCGCCGGAATGGTGATGAACAATCAGCTCACAGACTTCAACTTTCGGCCAGCCATTCAGGGGCAACCGGTGGCCAACCGTCGCCGCCCTGGGAAACGTCCGATGTCGTCCATGGCACCGCTCATCGTGTTTGAAAACGATCAACCCGTCCTGGCCGTTGGATCTCCTGGTGGACGAACGATTCCCCACTTCATCAGTCGCGTGCTGATGGCATCACTGTTTTGGAAACTCCCGCCAGAACAATCCGTTGCCATGCCCCATCTCTCGATCCGAGGCAACCGGCTGATCGCCGAACGCGATTCACCCATACCCTGGCCATTCGCTTGGACAGCGCTCAGCACCGGTGATCAGCAGCTCAAGGCCCAACCGCTGAATAGCGGAATTGCTCTACTTCAGCGGATCGACGGGCGCTGGCATGGCGTCGCTGATCCACGGCGGGAGGGCAGCGCGATGGCGCTTCCTTAAATGGAAACGATGGGTTGGCCACTGAAGCTTGTGGTGCCTCAAGTGCCTCAACAACACTGCACAAAAAAAGGGGCCCAGAGGGCCCCAAGTGATTCAACGCTGAACGCTGCTGATCAAGCGGCAACAGCAGTTTTGGGGTCAAGAGCACCCTTGGCGTACAGGCCGGCGTAGTAGTTGATATCGCTTTGCTTGATCTTGCTGGCGTTACCGGCAGCCCAGAACTGCTGATAGCGATCCA
>CAXDNN010000028.1:0-18176 GCA_963990675.1 uncultured Synechococcus sp. | reverse complement strand
TGATACGGCGACCACCGAGATCTACACCTAAGCCTTCGTCGGCAGCGTCAGATGTGTATAAGAGACAGTCCCATGGTTCCGCGACCCACCATCACGCCATCGGCTCCAGTGACGTCTAAGCATCGAATTGCATCGGTGGGGCTGTTGATATCTCCATTAGCAATCACTGGAATCGTTAAGGCTTGTTTGACCTCCGCGATGGCATTCCAATTTGCTTGGCCCTTGAAACCCTGTTCCCGGGTTCGTCCATGCAGCGTCAACATCTGGGCGCCGGCATTTTGAAGTTGTCGGCACCAAGCGATTGGGTCTGAACTGCTCCCACACCAACCCAAGCGAGTTTTGACGGTGATGGGAATTGAGACCGCTTCAACGACAGCCTCCAGGATCTCAGTGGCGAGATCCGGCTCGCGGATAAGACCTGAGCCACCGCCTTTCTTCGCGACTTTTCGGACGGGACACCCCATGTTGATGTCGATTAAAAAGGCCCCGGCCTGTTCGGCGCGCCGTGCTGCATCGGCCATCGCCTGAGGGCGGTGATCGAAGAGTTGAACCGCGATCGGGCCGTCCTCGCCCTTGAGGTCGTCCATCTTTCCGTAATCGTGGCCGAGCTCCAGGCTTGTGGCGTTCACCATTTCAGTGAACAGCAAAGAATCCTGCGACCATCGCCGCACTAACCCACGAAAAATCTTGTCGGTTACGCCCGCTAGAGGAGATTGCAGAACCCGCGACTGAAGCTGCCGGCAGGTGCCATTGCCGGGAAGATGAATGGGGCTTTGCAGGCTGTGGTTCAAGGCTTGGGGATGATGAAGACCACTCCGCTCAGTTTCCTCCGCTATGGGTGATCTTTGGCCTGTGAGTCGCGCATTACTGCAACAGATTCTCGAGGATCGTTGCACCGATCGTTTCGTCTGTGAATGCATCTGGGCCCGGTTGGGATATACGCCGAATGGGGATCAATGGCATGCCGGTCCCTCCACATCCAAGGATTGGTCTGATGCGTTTCCCCTTGGCCCTGAATTGATTGCCCAGCGCCCAGCCTCTGTTCGTTTAACCCGCTCGATTCCCAAGCTCCATAAACAGCTTTTAAAAGAACAGCTGGGTTTTGCTGGATACAAAATCGGTGGGTTGTATCCCCGTCGCACCCGCCGCGCCACTGCGGTGAATTGGTTGCTGGCATGGCTCGCCGAGCGGGGGGAGCCTTTGCCGGATCACGGTCCTTTGGCCCAGGAGATGCCGATCCCCAATGATCCAGTGAGGGGGCATCCGGGAGATCTCCCGATTTCATGAGATCAAAACCGCTACAGAATCAAGATTCGACGGGTCTGTAGGGTCGAAGATTGATCTCAATCAAGCTCCTTGGCGCGTCCTGTCGTCGCAATTATTGGACGCCCCAACGTTGGTAAGTCCACCCTGGTGAACAGGCTCTGCCGAAGTCGTGAGGCGATTGTGCACGACCAGCCTGGGGTGACAAGGGATCGCACCTATCAAGACGGCTACTGGGGTGACCGTGAGTTCAAGGTGGTCGACACCGGTGGGTTGGTGTTTGACGACGACAGCGAATTTCTTCCTGAGATCCGTGAGCAAGCTGCATTGGCCTTGGATGAGGCCAGCGTTGCCTTGGTGATCGTTGATGGGAAGCAAGGACTCACCGCGGCTGACGAATCCATTGCGGAATTTTTGCGTCAGCAGCGCTGCCCCACATTGCTAGCGGTAAATAAATGTGAGTCCGTTGAGCAGGGACTCGCCATGGCGGCTGAGTTTTGGTCGCTAGGACTTGGGGAGCCCTATCCCATTTCAGCGATACATGGAGCAGGCACCGCTGAGATCTTGGATCAAGTCCTTACTTTTTTGCCGCCCAAGGATCAAGAAGGTGATGAAGAGGAGCCGATTCAGATGTCGATTATTGGGCGCCCGAATGTGGGTAAGTCCAGCCTTCTGAATGCCATCTGTGGTGAGCAGCGCGCCATTGTGAGCCCGATCCGAGGCACAACGCGCGACACAATCGATACCAATATTGTTCGGGAAAATCGTCCCTGGAGGCTTGTTGATACAGCGGGAATCCGCCGCCGCCGCAGTGTGAACTATGGGCCGGAATATTTTGGGATTAATCGCAGTTTTAAGGCGATTGAACGCAGTGATGTTTGCGTGTTGGTGATTGATGCCCTCGATGGGGTTACGGAACAAGATCAGCGTTTGGCGGGACGGATCGAAGAAGACGGTCGGGCTTGTGTTGTGGTGGTGAATAAGTGGGATGCCGTGGAAAAAGACAGCCACACCATGTCGGCGACGGAAAAAGAGTTGAGAGCCAAGCTCTATTTTCTCGATTGGGCTCCGATGCTGTTCACCTCGGCTCTCACTGGACAACGGGTGGAGAGCATCTTTGCTCTGGCTGCCTTGGCGGTGGAGCAGCATCGCCGTCGTGTCACCACCTCCGTGGTGAATGAGGTGTTGAAAGAAGCCTTGAGTTGGCGCTCACCACCCACCACCCGCGGCGGCAGGCAGGGAAAGCTGTATTACGGCACGCAGGTGGCCAGTCGTCCTCCCAGCTTCACCTTGTTCGTGAACGATCCAAAACTCTTTGGGGACACCTATCGCCGATATGTGGAACGGCACATTCGTGAAGGTCTCGGCTTTGACGGAACACCGTTGAAATTGTTTTGGCGAGGGAAGCAGCAACGCGATGCTGAAAAAGAGTTGGCCCGTCAACAGAACCGCAAAGCTTGATCGATGGACTGGTTGCGTCAGATCCCCATGGGGCAGTACGTCGATGGCTCTGAAGGTTGGCTTCGGCGTCTCGACCCCCGTCTGAAACTGGCGTGGTCCTTGGTTTTTCTGCTGACGCCGGTCTTGGCCGGTCCTGTGTGGCGCGTCGGGTTGGTGCTGAGTTTGCTCGCAATCACAGCCGTGAGTGGCTTGCCCCGCAAGCTCTGGTGGCGATCGCTGCTGGTGCTGGTGTTGTTGGCGGTTGCGGTGGGTTTGCTGTCGATGCTGCTCCCTGCAGTGGATCCTCCAGCGGCGTTCTCGCTCCGTCATCCTGCGGAACTGCCCGATGCGGCGACCGACGGGCCCAGCTGGGATTTGATCAGGATTGGACCGTTGCAATGGGGTTCCTTCAGTCTTGGTCCGCTTGTGGTGGATCGCGCCTCAGCTCAGCTGGGGCTGCGGACGTCGACCTTGATTTTCACGGTGATCCATAGCGTCAACTTGGTGCTCATTACCACCACCCCAGAAGATCTCGTATGGGGATTGAGCTGGTACTTAACGCCGTTTGCAGTCTTTGGACTTCCGGTGGAGAAGCTGGGATTTCAACTGTTGTTAGCGCTGCGCTTTTTGCCTCTCGTTCAGGAGGAGCTTCAAAACCTGCTGCGTTCGATGGCAAGTCGAGCCGTGAATTTGCGCAGCTTGGGGTTCAAAGCAGGCTTTGGGATTGTTTTAGCCGTGGGCGAACGCCTTCTTGCCAACATCTTGTTGCGTGCAGAGCAAGGCGCTGATGCCTTGGTGGCCAGAGGTGGGCGAATCTTGGGCCCTTCACGGTTCCGTTTGCCAGCCGAGCGGCCTTCGCCTCTTCTCAATGCCCTGGTCCTTCTTGGCCTGCTATTGGTAGTTGGCCTGCGTGGTCAGTACGGTGCTCTTTAATTTGGGTTTGTAGCGATGGCTTCCGAGCGCTACCTCAACCATCCCACGTTTGGGATGCTCTATCGGGTCGCTCCGGCGGGTGAAGGACGGGATGTATACGCCACGTTGTATGCCCAGCGCATGTTTTTTCTGGTCACCCTGCAACCGCGTGGAGCCCAGTTTGAAGTGATTCCCTATGGGGACGCCCGCCATCATGCCGAGGTCAACATCGGCCGATGTCGGCGTGATGGCTCAGACGATTTAGTGAGTTGGCGCCAACTGTTTGATCAAACCTTCATCTGATCCATTGACCGATTCTCTGGCTGACCGCTGGACGACTGTGACGGGGGGGCTGCCCCCGAGGGCCCGTTTGCTGGCAGTGAGTAAAGGTCACCCAGCCGCTTCGATTCGTGCTGTTGCCGCATTGGGGCAACAGGCCTTTGGTGAAAGTCGGTTGCAGGAAGCTGTTGAAAAGCAGGCATTGCTCTCGGACTTAACGCTGCAATGGCATTTCATTGGTCGCTTGCAACGCAACAAGGTGCGTGGGGTCGTGAAGGCGTTTTCTGTGATCCATTCGGTGGATTCCCTCGCTCTAGCTGAGCGGGTTTCGCGGATTGCTGGTGAAGAGGGATCCTGTCCGGATGTGTTGCTCCAGGTGAGGTTCCGCGAGGATCCAACGAAGGGGGGAATGGAGCCAGCCGAGCTGCTTTCGGCTTGGCCCCAGTTCTGTGCATTGCCGTCGTTGCGGATCACAGGATTGATGACCATGGCTCCGCTTGGACTAGAGGGAGAGGCGCGTCAAACCTTGTTTGTGGAGTGCCGATCCTTAGCCGATCAACTGGGATTGCCGGAATGCTCGATGGGAATGTCGGGGGATTGGACGGAGGCAGTTGCAGCCGGGAGTACGTGGTTGCGTTTGGGATCTGCCGTGTTTGGCCAACGGGATGTGCCAAAACATGGTGCGGGCTGACTTGCCCGGTCGCGGCTGAAACGGTATTCAGGGACATGGTTGTTCAACCAAGTTTCAGCCCGAGAGGATTTTTAAGGTGTCGCTGATCTCCCGCCTTCGTGCCGTTGTCGCTGGTGACGACTATTTCGATGGTGAACTCGATGATTTCGCCTACGACGATGAGCAACAGGATCAGGACCAACGCGCCACTCAGGCCGATGGTGGAGCGCTAGCCACCCTGGGTGATAGCAATCCCTTCGATCTTGGTGGAGACCTACCTGGCTCCAACGTGATCGGCATGCCAGGGATCAGCACCGCAGCGGCAGAAGTGAACCTGATGGAGCCCCGCAGCTTTGATGAAATGCCCCGGGCGATTCAAGCGTTGCGAGAGCGCAAAACGGTGATCCTGAATCTCACGATGATGGAGCCAGACCAAGCCCAGCGGGCGGTTGATTTCGTGGCGGGTGGCACATTTGCCATTGATGGCCATCAAGAACGGGTTGGTGAGAGCATTTTTCTGTTTGCACCGAGCTGTGTCACGGTGACAAATGCCAGCCAAGACGAAACGTCTGCTCCCACGGTTGTGAGCCGCGAGATTGATGTGGCAGAGCCGTCTGAATCCTCCTCGGCACCGTCTCCTGCCTGGGGCGCCGCAGCTCTCTGAGTTCCTCTGTGCCGACGAACAACATCCAGCCTGCGTTTGGAGTGATCGGTCTGGGTCGTATGGCCCAGGCCCTCGTCGTTCCACTTCTGGCCGAGGGGCATGTCGACCCACACCAGCTCTTGGCTGTGGTGGGGTCAGAAGCGACGGCAACACTGCGTCGTAGTGAGCTGCCTCAAGGCGTTCACGTTGTAGCTGCAGCGGATTCACGGGCCGTTGACGTTTGGAGGGCGCCGTTGCAACTTCTGGCTGTGAAGCCCCAGCAGCTTGATGCTGTGGCCGAAGCCAGTGCACCCGTGCAGGGCCGGCCCTTATTGATTTCTGTTTTGGCAGGCGTGTCCCTCGACCGTCTGCAACGGTTGTTCCCGGGGCATTGCTGTGTGCGTGCTGTGCCCAACACACCGGCGTTGGTGGGCGCTGGCTTGACGGCATTGGCCTTGGGAGATGGGGTGAATGCCGAGCAGCGTCTCCGAGTTCAGGACTTGTTTGGCGATGTCGGGGAAGTTCTTGAACTTCCCGAATCCAAGCTCGATGCTTTTCTTGCCCTCACTTCATCCGGCCCCGCCTTCATTGCTTTGGTGGCGGAAGCCATGGCAGATGGGGCTGTGTTGGCGGGTTTGCCGAGGGATTTGGCCCAGCGATTAGCCCATCGCACACTGGCGGGAACGGCGGCGCTCCTGGATCAACGGGCGTTGCATCCCGGCGAACTCAAAGACATGGTGGCGTCCCCCGGCGGCACCACCATTGCTGGCCTTCGACGGTTGGAGCAAGCAGGATTGCGTTCTGCATTGATCGAGGCGGTGATGGCAGCAGCGGAGCGCAGCCGTCAATTGGGCTGATGGCTCAAGGGAGCACATCAGGCCAATCTTGACGAATCAACAGCAGGGAAAAGTAGGGTCGCTGGCTGGCAGCAACTGTGTCTGCAGCTTGGATCTGCTGGTCTGGCCATCCCACCTTTTCGGCGAACAGAGCTTTCCCAAGCAAATGGCGTTCATTCAGTAAGGGTTGGACCCACTCCCAGCGATGCCCCAACTTGAGAAGGGCCAAGACACGCCCCTTCTGCTTCGCCTCATCTAGCTCAAGCTTCAATTCGTCGGGACTGTCCGGACAAGGGCGCAGCAGAAGTTGATCCTGCTGTAATGCCAGCGGCCAAAGACCAGCTGCTGCCGCCGCTGAAACCGATGAGATGCCAGGGATCACAGCGCAGGGACAGTCGGGCCATTGTTCTTGCAAGGCCATCAGCACATAGCTGCATGTGGCAAACAGGGAGGCATCGCCTTCGCACAGCAGAACAACGCGTTTTCCTTCAGTGACAAGCTGTTGAAGAGAGTCGGCCGCGGCGTGCCACGCCTGCCGCCTGGGTTCAGCCCCAGCCACCATTGGGAAGAGAAGGGGCAAGCAAGTGTGGTCGTCGCGGATCCACTGGGCGGCAATGCCTGCGGCCATGCTTGGAGCTGCTAGACGAGCCACGGGGTAGGCGACTACGTCGCTGGTTTCGATGGCATGCACTGCGGCCAGCGTCAACAGGGACGGGTTGCCGGGGCCGACCCCCACAAGCGTCAGCGTCCCTGGGGACTTGGGATCGATGATGGTCAGCAGTGGAACGCCCGGGAGCCAGGCGATGAGTCGTCTCAGCATCTTTCCAGATGGATCGACGTCGATGGACCAGAACTCGCCAACGCCGCTGTTGGTGACGGAAACTCCCGATGAGATTCAGGCCGAACTCTCGCAGCGTGGGATCGGGTTCGAGCAGTGGCCCGCGCTGCTGGAGTTGCCTCTCGAAGCAGATCAGGCGTGGATTCTGAAGGCCTATGCCAATGACATTGCCCGTGTGAAGCGGGACGGCGACTACGCCACGGTGGATGCGATTCGGATGACCCCCGATCACCCCGATCGGGCTGCCCTGCGCAGCAAATTTCTCGACGAACACACCCATGCAGAAGATGAGGTGCGATTTTTTGTGGAAGGACGTGGTTTGTTCTGCCTGCATCTCGGAGAAGAGGTGCTGCTCACCCTGTGTGAACGGGGGGATTTGATCCGGGTTCCGGCTGGTACCAAGCATTGGTTTGATATGGGGAGCCGGCCAGCGTTCTGTGCTCTGCGCTGGTTCAACAACACGGTTGGTTGGGTGGCAACATTCACGGGGAATAAAATCTCTGAGCGCTTCCCCAAGCTGGATTGATCGAGAAGGGTTTCAAGCTTGGAAGGCTCCGTGCTGCCTTGCCGCTGGGTTTGATGGCCGTTGGTTGGCTCAGTGCCGTGGTTGTGATCGGGTTGCCTGGTCGGACGCAGCAAAACGATCTAGCGCCGGAGGTGCAGCGTCGCGTCGCGACGGTGATTTTGGCGCAACGAATCCGTGCGTATGCCGCGATGTCCCAAGCCCATAGCCTTTGCTTGGTCGGCCAGGGAACGTTGAGTTTGCCCGAGGCTGTTCAAGCGCTCAAGATCACTCTCCAGGATTTGGGGATTGATGCGGCCGTTCTGAACAACCCATTGGTGGAGGCGGTGACTCCCCGGTTCCAGGAGCTGCTCGGTGCTGATTGCGGCCTGGATCCAAAGCACGAACAAGCGGCGCAAGCGTTGCTCAGCAATGAGCTTTAAATCATGCCCAGGTGGTGTTGAGCGTGGGGATGATGCGTAATCTCCGCTAAGTGGTGGACGTGTTCCGATGTTTTCGGGTTGGGGTTTGAGTTGGGCAGGTTGGTTTGATAATCGCCGTGGGGAATGGTGGCTGGCGGCCCAGTTGGCCTTGATTGCAGCTCATCTGTTGCCGGTTTGGCCTGTTCCAGCGTTTTGGGGTCTCGTGAGCTGGCCGCGCCTGTTGTTGGGTCTTGGTCTGCTGCTGTTGGTCGTGGGGCTGATTCGGGCAGTTCAGGCCTTGCTCTCGCTTGGAGCAAGCCTGTCTCCCCTACCGGTGCCAAAGCAGCACAATCAGCTGATTTGCACGGGGGTGTACAGCCATTGCCGACATCCGATGTATCAGGCGGTGTTGATTTGTTCGCTTGGGGTGGTTGTGGCCACTGGCAGCCTGGTTCATCTCGGATTGCTCCTTGCCTTAGCGGTGGTGTTGCGCGGTAAGGCGCGGTTCGAAGAGTTGGCCTTGCGCCAGCTGCATCCCGACTACGTCGCCTATGCCACCTCAACCCCAGCGATTGTTCGAGATTGCCCAGGGTTGGACTGGCGATGCACCGAATGACTAAGCGGCGACCCTGAAGTCGTCGAGTAAATCGCGATACAGCTTTTCAATCGCGTCGATATTGCAACCGATGGTGTAACGCTCGAGGGCTCGTTCACGGGCTCGACGTCCGAGTTCTGCTGTTAAAACGGGCTGATCTCGCAGCACGGGAAGCAAGGTGCGCAGTTGGGTGGTCACTCCCTGGGTGCTTATCACAATTCCTGCTCCTCCGGCTAAGACCTCGCCATCGGCTCCGGCATCGGTGGCGACGCATGCCGTTCCGGTTGCCATGGCCTCGAGCAGGGCAAGCGATAAGCCTTCAACGAGGCTCGGCAGTAAAAACACCTCAGCGCACTGCAGCAGCGCGATCCGCGTTTCCAGATCGGGTTCGTAACCCCACCACAGGATCTGTGGATCACTGAATTGGTTCTGCAAACTGCTGGTAAGGGGACCGTCACCAACCACCACCAATCGACAGCCCTCGGGCGAGACCAAGCGCCATGCCCTCAATAAGGCTTCAACGTTTTTCTCGGTGACCAGTCGACCCATGTAGAGAAAAATGCGCTCGTTACCGAGCCGTTGACGCACGGTTTTTTGTAAGGGTGAAACCGTGCTCGGACTGGCTGGACACCAGCGATCGGTGTCGACACCGTTAGGAATCACGGCGAGTGTTTTTGCTGGGACCCCAAGCTTGATCAGCACATCTGCCTGGAGTTTCGAGAACACGATCACCCTGTCGTAGCGAGCCAAGAAGGGTGCATACAGCTGGTAAGAAAGCTGTTGGGTGCCGGCGGACAGATTGCGTAACCCAGAATCGGCATCAAAGGCGGGATGAAATGTCGCCACCAACGGAACCCCCAGTTGCTGGCACAGTTCTGGAAGACGAAAGTCAAGGGGCGACAGCGTGAGACTGGCGTGGACTAGGTCGGGTTTGATCCGCTCTAGAGAGTCCCGAAGTTCCCGTTGTGCGCCCAGGGAGGGGATTGTGTACACCTGGGATTTCACCAGGTACGGCAGGCTCACATCCGGGTCGTTTCCCAGAAGGGATGAAGCACCCCGCTCAGGACTCAGGGGGGTGTCGAAATGAATGAAATGAGTTTGATGCCCACGTAGGCGGAGCGCCTCAGTGGTGCTCAGCCCGTAGGAGACGTTCCCGCAGAAGGGCGACTTCTTTCCAAGCCATGCAATTTGCACCAACCGGGGTGGTCCTCCTCAGGTGACAGCAAAAGCTAGCAGCGTTGCCATGGCTTCTCGAGTAATGCCGCGATTAAGGCGAGCCCGGCAAGAAGCAACAACACAGGTTTCAGGCCAAGGCTGCTTACGAGGGTTCCCGCCAGCACCAAGGGAAGACTCAAGGCGATGTTGATCAAGTTGTTTTGTAATCCAAAGACCCGGCCGCGCTCTGCCTCTGGGGTTTCCTCTTGGATGGTGGTTTGGGCGGGGATGGCCACCAGGGCTGCGCCAATTCCCAAGATGCCGCAGAGGGTCAAGGTGAAGATCAGAGATCCACGCAGTTGGCTCAGGAGCACAAGCGAGAAGGTAATCGTGCCAAGGCCTGAGGCTGTGAGGCGGCGTCGGCTGAACCGATGTCCCATTTGTGCAATCACGATGGCACCGATCGCCATGCCCAATCCGCTCATGGCAAGGAGTGCACCGAAACCAGACGGCCCGAGGCTGGCGATCAGGGCAGCGAGCTGAAGCGCGAGTACGTAGAGGGCTGCGAGCAGGCTGTAAAGAAGCACCAAGTGCAGCATCGCTCCGCGAACGGAGGGCACCTGACGCAACACCTGTAGGCCCTCACCGATCTCGACCCAAACAGACGTTGTCGGGGGTGGCTTCGGTGCCTCTCGCAAGGACAATCGCGCCAGGCTCAGAGCTGAGAGGCCGTAGCAAAGCGGCAGCAGAATAAATTCACCGCCATCGATACCTGCGAAGGCGAAAAGATGATGCAGTGCGCGGAGAATCGGTTCCCCGAGGGCGAATCCAAGGATCGTTGCCCCCATGCTGGTGGCTTGATAAAGGGAATTCGCTGCCAGTAGGTGTTGGTTTGGCACCAACACCGGAATCGTCGCTTGCTCGGATGGAGCAAAGAACTGGGTCAGGATCGATTCAAAAAACGTCATCCCCACCAAACCCCAGTACCCCCATGGCAGGCCAAGCCAAAGGGGGCCAGGGAGGAGAAACAGAGGTGCGAACACCACTAGAAGGGCTCGCAGTGCATTCGATGCCACCATCACCCGCCGTTTGGGCCAACGGTCGGCCCAAACGCCCGCCAGCGTTCCAAGAACCATGGCAGGAATGGTGTTGGCCACAAAAATGCCTGTCGCCAAAAGGGTGATCACTTTGGTGCGAGTGCTGATATCAAGGCCGTAATCGGAGGCCATATCGGCCAGCATCCCGGTCCCACCACCCATCACCAGCAGGTGTTGATCGATCAAAAAGACCATCAACACGATGTAGAACTTGTCCGCAAGCTGGGAAAAAATTTGACCCAGCCAAAGCTTGCGAAAATCGCCCAACGCCATCACGGCTTGGATCCCGCGCTTCCCTTCCGGGTTGCTGCTGGTGGGCAGGGCGGGTTCTGGAGTGGACAGGCTTGGGCCGCTCAAGGAGTCAATGCGTCGCGGCCATGATGGCTTATGCCGGCGTGATCAGGGTTTCGCGCAGCATGGCGAGCGCTCGACTGCGGTGCGCCAAGTGGGTGCGGATCCAAAGTTCAACGACCCGAAGTAAGCGCAGCCAAACCCGCTGGGGCCCCATGAGTTCCCCGTCCTGCCGCCTTGGTAGATCCGCTCGTACGAGTCGCTGCAGCAGGGCCAGTTCTGAGGGGTTGAGCTCGATGGCGGAATCCGGTTGGGAATGGATGGCGAACCCGTCCTCTGGCAACAAGCTGCAGCGCCAGTCCCATTGGCCTAGGGGTGCATCCAGCGGTGCACCACTCAGACAGCAACGTTGCATGGGTAGGCCGTAGCCGCCCAGGGTGAGCAGGTGGATCGAGGCCTGAACGGTTCCTGCCAAAACAAGATCAGCATCGTCGGCATGGCTTTCCAACCGTTCCAAGTGGAGCAGAACTGTGCTCAACAGACCTTCCACGGGGTCGTCAGCTGCCAACTGCAGGCAAAGATCGCAAAGGGCTTGGGCGGCAGACAGGGTTTCTAAACGTTGTCCCAGCCTTGAAAAACTGCGCAGCACTCGCAATTGGCGAACCCGGCCCAGACCACTGCGACCCCCCACCTGAAGTTCCAGCAGGGTGAGCGGGGCGGCTGCTGCCAGGCTGCTTTTGGGGCGTCGCGCGCCAGGTACGGCAAATCGAGTTAGACCCTCCGCATCACTGAGCAGGCTCAGCAGACGGTCGTGTTCCCCAAGTGGTCCCACCTTTAGGGCGAGACCTTCCAATCGTCGGTCCGCCACCTAACCGATCGGTTGGCGGAGGGATTGAAGCAATTGGGGTGCACTGCTGGTCCCCAGCAGATCAGCACCGGCTTCGATCAGTTCCGCGACGCGATCGATGCTGTGAATCCCACCGGCCGCTTTGATGGCACAGCGTTTGCGGCAGAGCCCCACCAGTTGTTTCACCTGCTCCGGATGACAGGCCGGGCCGAAGCCATTGCCGGTTTGTACGCCCGTAGCGCCGGCATCGATGGACGCTTCCACCGCGAGGGCGAGCTGATCTTCCGTCAAACGGGCCATGTCGAGGACCACCCTGAGCGGTAATCCCAGGCCACAGAGTGTGCCAATTTCATCGGCAAAGGTCGTGATCGTGCCGTTGGCGAGCGCTCGGAAATCAGGCACAACATCCAGCTCTTCGGCGCCCTGGGATGCGGCCCATTCCGCCTCGGCCTGTTTGAGTTCAGATGGAAGGGCGCCAAATGGAAAGCCGATCGCTGCAATTAATGTCGGTCCTCCTTCTGATGCTCCCAAGCGCTGACGCAGCAGTGGTAGCTGCTGCAGGCCGGTGCAGATGGCTCGAACATTTTCCTGGCGGCTGGCATCGCACAACTCATGGAGTTGTTCATCGTTCAGCAAGGGATCGAGGATGGCCTGATCCAGAAGGGGTGGTAGGTCCGGTAGGTCCTTGGGGATGGCGGCCATGACAGGGCTCAGTTGGTTGTGCTCGCTGTTGAATTCCGCGAATCCTGTTAATCCCGCGCTTGGATCACGCCATAACCGCCGTGATTTCGTCGATAAATAACCTGCAGCTCACCGGTTTCACTGTCTCTGAAGAGATAAAAATCGTGGTCGATCAAGTCCAATTGATGCCGAGCGTCATCGAGCGTCATCGGTTGCATTGCAAAGTATTTGCGTCGCACGCCTGGCTCGGGGAGCTGTGCCTCTTTGCCGTCGACGAGTGAGCCCTCAACGGCGGTCTCATCGCTCACTTCTTCCGTGCTGGGCGTCAGGCTGGCGCTGTGGCCGTGGCTGTGGTGGTGATCCGTATGACGCTCTTTCCATTTGCGCAGCTGTCGCGCCAGCTTGCCCACCACGAGATCAATGCTGGCGTATAGGTTTTCGCTGCGTTCTTGGGCGCGAATCACCGTGCCGTTTGCAAACACAGTCACCTCTGCGGTTTGCTGGGGGACCCGTGGGTTCCTCGCCACAGACAAGTGAACATCGGCTTCGCGGATGGCATCACCGAAATGGGACGTGGCCCGTTCCAGTTTTGTATTGGTGTACTCCCGCAGCGCCGGAGTGATCTCGAGGTTGCGACCATGGATCAGCACCTTCATCCTTTGTTCCTGTGCCGGTGGATATCGGCAAGCTAGTAACGCGTCGCTCTTCGGAACACCCCGCGGCTGCATTTCTTTTTGAGCCAACCGCCCTAATCCCGTTCGAGCGGGCTTGGCGGGACCAGCAGCTTTGGCAGCAACGCCTCTTCGATGGGCCGTCCGCCCCTGAAGCCGTTTGGCTGCTGCAGCATCCCGCCTGTTACACCCTTGGGCGGGGTGCCAGTATCCACCACCTGCACTTCGACCCCAACCAACCACCCGCCCCGTTGCATCGCATTGATCGAGGCGGAGAAGTGACCCATCACTTGCCGGGTCAGTTGGTTGCGTATCCCGTTTTGGATTTGCAACGGCATACCCCCGACCTTCACTGGTATTTGCGGCAGTTGGAGCATGTGGTGATCGATGTTTTGGAGGATTTAGGCCTCCAGGGGGAATGCTTGCCGGGCCTCACGGGTGTGTGGATGGAGCGGCGCAAGGTGGCGGCGATTGGTGTGGGCTGCCGCCGTTGGATTACGCAACATGGGTTGGCTCTCAATGTGGATTGCGAACTCCAGGGTTTTTCCCAGATCACAGCCTGTGGATTGGTCGGACATCCGGTCGGACGACTGTGCGATTGGTTGCCCGGGCTGAAGGTGAGTGACGTCCAGCCTTTGCTCCGTCAGTCCCTTGCCGAACGCTTCCAGCTGGCGTGGACCCCGCAGGCGTGATACGCCTGTGCTGATCGATGCAACGTCTCGGATGACGGCCAGCTGGACCCCTACCGCTCGGGAGACCACGTCGCTGCAACGGCATGGCCATACCCAGCGCTTTGACCGGGTGGATGCCATGTGGCCCTGGTTAGCGGATCGATATGGAACGGTCACCGCCCTGGATGCCCCCCACGCCACCCATCCGGAACAGTTCAGTTTTGGTGAATTAGCCGAACGCATTGCCACGGCAGCTGCTGCGTTCGACGCCAGGGGTGTCCGCGAGACGGATGTTGTGGCGTTGTTTTCTGAGAACAGTCCGCGCTGGTTAGTGGCCGACCAAGCCCTCATGCGTTGTGGTGCTGCTGATGCTGTTCGCGGTGCGTCTGCGCCCGTTGAGGAGCTCCGTTACATCCTTGAGGATTCAAAGGCCACAGCCCTTGTGGTCCAGAACGCTGATCTTTGGCGCCGCTTGGCATTAACACCGGAGCAGAGAACGCGCTTGAAGGTGGTTGTGCAGCTCGAGGGTGATCCGGTGGATGGACTCACCGGTTGGGACGCGCTGCTGTCGTCCGCGGCTGGCCTTGCTCCGGCAAATCGCACCCCACACCTTGATGGAGGGGGGGATGGAAACGGAGAACGTGGGTCGAACCAGGTGGCCACGATTTTGTACACCTCCGGTACGACCGGTCAGCCGAAGGGGGTGCCGCTAACGCACGCCAACCTGTTGCACCAAATTCGCTCGTTGGCCTGCGTGGCCTATCCCAAGCCAGGGGATCCCGTGTTGAGCGTTTTGCCGATTTGGCATGCCTACGAGCGCAGTGCGAGTTACTACTTCCTTTCTTGTGCTTGCACGCAGACCTACACCACGATTAAGCAGCTCAAAAAGGATCTCCCCAGGGTGCAACCGATTGCGATGGCCACCGTGCCACGGTTGTGGGAGTCGGTACAGGCCGGCTTCGAGGACGTGGTGAAAACGTTTCCGCCCTCCCGGCAACGGTTGCTTCGTGCTGCCCTCAGTAACAGTTCAGCCCAGCGAGAAGCTCTGCGGCGGGCGAACAACTTGATGTTGGAGCCTGTGTCCTGGCCAGGACGATTCCAGTCGGCTGGGGAGGCATGCCTTCGCTGGCCATTGCATGCTTTGGCATCGGCCTTGTTGTGGCCCAAGGTGCGCCGTCAGCTGAGCGGTGGGCAGCTTGCTTATCCCATCAGTGGAGGAGGAGCAATTGCCCCCCACATCGATGCGTTTTTTGAAGCGGTGGGCATTGAACTGTTGGTGGGCTACGGCCTCACCGAAACCAGTCCAGTGATTAGTTGTCGGCGCCCTTGGCACAACATTCGCGGTAGCTCGGGGCTGCCGTTGCCGGGTACGGAATTCCGGATTGTGGACCCTGAATCTGGAACGTTGCTGGGTTGTCGTCAGAGGGGACGCGTGCTGGTGCGCGGACCGCAGGTGATGGGGGGCTACTGGGGCAAACCGGATGCCACCGCAAAAGTTCTGGACGCTGATGGCTGGTTTGATACCGGCGATCTCGGAATGCTGCTTGCGGATGGCTCGGTGGCTTTAACCGGCCGCGCGAAGGACACGATCGTCTTAAGCAGTGGCGAAAACATTGAGCCCGGACCGTTGGAGGAAGTCCTGGTGGCGAGTCCTCTGATCGAGCAGGTGATGTTGGTTGGCCAGGACGAGCGCCAATTGGCAGCATTAATCGTTCCCCGGGCTGACGTGATGGTTGTCTGGGCTGCCCAGCAAGGACTCAGCCTTGCGGGCGACCTCGGTGGAAAGCCAGGCGATCAGGCCCTCCTCCGATTGCTGATGCGTGAATGCAATCTGCTGTTGAAGCAGCGTGCTGGGTCTCGCGGGGATGAACGGCTTGCGGGCGTGGCTTTGGTTGATCCCTTCACCATCGACAACGGTTTGCTCACGCAAACCCTGAAGCAACGTCGCGACCGAATTACGGCCCGGGATAACGCCCTGATCCGGGGGATATACAGCCGTTAGGGGCGGTTCTCCGGTGATTGACCGACGCATGAACGCCTGTGACGCTTAGGTCAAATTTTTGAAGTCCATGTCCGACGGCACGTTTCTAAACATCAAGCGGCCGATCACGGTGCGCGCCGTGGTGACGCCAACCTGGAAAGAAGAAGCCGAGCGCGAGCTCAGCAATGGCATCGCGACAGCCGATCAGCAGCTGGCGCAGCTGGAAAAGGAGGGTCAGGACGTCGTGGATCAGGTTCGTCGTCAGAGTGCAAACCCCCTGGACCCAAGGGTTCAGGATCAAGTGGGACAGATCCAGCAACAGGTGGCGGCCAAGCGCTCCGAGCTCGAAGAGCAAAAGCGCAACTTGTTGCAACAGCAGGCTCAGGTCCGCGAACTGGAAATGGATCAGATCGTTGAACAGGGTCAGTTGGAGAGCACCTGTGAGCTCAAGGTGGGCGACAACCTCGTGCAAAAAATGCAAGTTGCCATCGTTGTTCGTGATGGTGTGGTGCAGTCAATCGAAGAAGGTTGATCCCAGTCGTCAGCTGACTCGTAAACTGCCCTGATCAGCCCTCGGAGACGGTCTTGGCAACCCACGACATCTTTATGCCTGCCCTTAGCTCCACCATGACGGAGGGCAAGATCGTGGAATGGCTGAAACAGCCTGGGGACAAGGTTGCCCGCGGTGAATCTGTGCTGGTGGTGGAGTCGGACAAGGCCGACATGGACGTTGAGTCGTTTCAGGACGGCTTTCTGGCCGCGGTTCTCATGCCGGCTGGCAGCACGGCGCCGGTGGGGGAAACCATCGGTTTGATCGTTGAAACCGAAGCTGAGATTGCTGACGCCAAAGCCAAGGCGCCAGCAGCTCCAGCGGCCGCGGCAGCACCTGCACCTACACCAGCTCCGACGCCAGCCGCGGTCCCCGCACCGACCCCGTCTCCAGCAGCGACGCCGTCTCCCGCTCCAGCGCCGGCCCCTTCCGCCACCCCTGTGGTGGCGGCACCAGTTGTGAACGACGGTCGCATCGTCGCCAGCCCCCGGGCCAAAAAGCTTGCCTCCCAAATGGGTGTCGACCTCGCCACGGTGCGTGGAAGTGGTCCCCACGGGCGAATCCAGGCCGAGGATGTGGAACAGGCCACCGGACAGCCCATTTCGGTGCCGCGGGTCGCGGAAGGGACGGCTCCTGCTGCTGGAGGATCTGCCGGCTCAGCCGCAGCGCCGGCAGCCGCTGCTCCGGCTGGAAACAGCTTTGGCCGTCCTGGCGAGACGGTTGCGTTCAACACCCTTCAGGGGGCTGTGAACCGAAATATGGAGGCCAGTCTGGCGGTGCCTTGTTTCCGCGTCGGCTACACGATCACCACCGACAAATTGGACGCCTTCTACAAGCAAGTGAAGCCAAAGGGCGTCACGATGACGGCCCTTTTGGCTAAGGCTGTGGCAGTGACTTTGGTCCATCACCCCCAGGTGAATGCGGCGACCACTGCAGCTGGGATGAGTTATCCCGCCGATGTGAATGTGGCCGTTGCTGTGGCGATGGAAGACGGGGGCTTAATCACGCCCGTTCTGCGCCAGGCCGATCGCACCGATCTCTATGAAATGTCTCGCCAATGGGCCGACCTGGTGAAGCGATCCCGCAGTAAGCAGCTTTTGCCTGAGGAATACAGCACAGGAACGTTCACCCTCTCCAACTTGGGTATGTTTGGCGTCGACCGCTTCGATGCGATCCTTCCGCCTGGCACTGGAGCGATTTTGGCGGTGGCGGCGTCGCGGCCGATGGTGGTGGCAGGAAAGGATGGCTCCATTGCGGTGAAGCGTCAGATGCAGGTGAACCTCACCGCTGATCATCGGGTCGTGTATGGCGCCGATGGAGCCTCGTTCCTCAAGGCCTTGGCTGATTTAATTGAAAACCGTCCGGAGAGCTTGGCGCTCTGATCCGAGTGCCGGATTCCCTCGATCAGCAGCTCAGCAGTTATGCATACGACTTGCCGCCTGAGCGCATTGCTCAGGCTCCGGTGGAGCCGCGCCATGAGGCGCGGCTGCTGATCACGCCTGAGCACGCCGACGGGGTGGATGCAGCGCGCCATCAAAACGTTTGGGATCTGCTCGAGGAGCTTCGTCCTGGTGACTTGCTCGTGGTGAACGACACCCGGGTGCTCAAAGCGCGGCTGGCGGTCCGGCGTGCTGGCGGTGGTCTCTCTGAACTTCTGGTGTTGGAGCCCAAAGGAGAGGGGCGTTGGCTTTGTCTGGCTCGCCCGGCGAAGCGGATGCGACCAGGCGATCTGCTCACGATTGATGGGTCCGCAATCACGCTCAAGGTGCTCGCTGAAGATGATTCCACCGGTGGCCGGATTGTGCAGTTTCCCTTGAATTGCAGGGATGCGG
>CAXDNN010000027.1:0-18363 GCA_963990675.1 uncultured Synechococcus sp. | reverse complement strand
TTAATGATACGGCGACCACCGAGATCTACACCTAAGCCTTCGTCGGCAGCGTCAGATGTGTATAAGAGACAGCCTAGCGATTCCCGCGGCTGAGTTGTTGAACGCGTTGCGAACACGATCCTCGGGAATCAAGTTGGGCGAGGAGATTGACCCTGAAACCGCAAAACGGATTCAGTCGCTTGGCATCAGCGGGCTTGATCTCGAGGCCTATCCCCAACGGATTTATCCGCAAGCGTCGCTGTTTGCCAACGTTGTCGGCTTCCTCAATGCGGAGCGCGTCCCGCAGGCGGGTCTTGAACAAAGCCGCGACAGCGACCTCATCAGGCATGAACAGGCCAGGAGCCTCCGGCGCGGAGCCGATGGCACGCCCTTGCCCGACAACCTCGCTCCGGGCGTGTTTTACGGCGACGACTTGAGACTTCAGCTCACGCTGGATTCCAGGCTGCAGGAATTGGCGGTTAAGGCCCTTGCGGCACAAGTGGCCCAGTGGAAAGCGAAGAAGGGCGCCGCGATCGTGATGGATGTCACCAATGGTGAGCTGTTGGTGTTGGCGTCGACTCCGACCTACAACCCCAATCAGTACTGGAGTTTTCCGACCGGACGTTTCCGTGAGTGGTCTGTTCAGGATCTCTATGAACCTGGCTCTACCTTTAAGCCGATCAACTTGGCCTTGGCGTTGCAGGAGAAGGCGATTCAACCCAACGACCGCGTCCATGACATCGGTCAACTCACGATTGGTGGCTGGCCGATCAATAATCACGACAAGAAAGCCAATGGCTTGATTGATTTCGCCAAGGTTCTCCAGGTGTCGAGCAATGTCGGCATGGTGCAAGCGATGCGCTCACTGGACGATCATTTGTATTGGACCTGGATGCATCGATTGGGCATCGATCGACGTCCGGATACGGATCTTCCCGGGGCTGTTGCCGGTCAGCTGAAAAGCAAGGAGCAGTTCACGACCCAACCGATCGAGCCGGCCACAACAGCTTTTGGTCAGGGCTTTTCCCTCACCCCTCTAAAGCTCGTGCAATTGCACGCGATGCTTGCCAATGATGGCCGTTTGGTGAGCCCCCACATCACGCGGGGCTTTCGTTCAGGCGCAGCCCTGGCTCCCGCGGCACCTCCTTCCGGACAGCAACTGCTTCGGCCGGAGGTGACGCGCACCGTTTTGAAGTGGATGGAATCGGTTGTGGATCAAGGCAGTGGGAAGGGCGTCAAGACGCCGGGCTACCGCATCGGCGGGAAGACCGGGACGGCTCAGAAAGCCTTGAACGGTATGTATTTGCCTGGAGCCAAGATTTGCAGCTTTGTGGCCACATTGCCGATCGAAGATCCGCGATATGTGGTTTTTGTTGTTGTCGATGAGCCCCAAGGAGCCCATGCCTATGGCTCCACGGTGGCTGTACCTGTTGCAAAACAGATTATTGATGCGCTGTTGGTTGTGGAGCGCATCGCTCCATCACAACCCGTTGATTTGAACAAGCCAACGAAGAGCTGACGGCCTGGAAATCGCAGCTACGTTAAAAAGATCAGAGCCTTCCGCACCATGGCCAGTCTGCTTGAGCAGCTCTCCGAGATGACCGTTGTTGTGGCTGATACCGGTGATCTGGAAGCGATTAAAAAGTTCACGCCTCGGGATGCAACCACCAATCCCTCGCTGATTCTGGCCGCGGCACAGATTCCGGCTTATCAGAGCTTGATTGATGAGGCCTTGCGCTCATCTCGCAAATTGATTGGAGAGAACGCACCCGTTGAGGAGGTGGTGCGGGAAGCACTCGATGAAATCAGTGTAATTTTTGGTAAGGAGATCCTTAAAATTGTTCCTCGCCGTGTGTCGACGGAAGTTGATGCCCGTTTGAGTTACGACACGGAAGCCACGATTGAAAAAGGACGAAAACTGATTCGTCTTTACAACGATGCCGGTATTAGTAACGACCGTGTCTTGATCAAGATTGCATCGACCTGGGAGGGAATTAAGGCCGCTGAAGTTCTGGAAAAAGAAGGCATTCACTGCAACCTCACTCTCCTGTTTGGTTTCGGTCAGGCCGTTGCTTGTGCAGAAGCGGGTGTCACGTTGATCTCTCCTTTTGTGGGGCGTATTTTGGATTGGTATAAAGCAGAAACCGGTCGTGACTCCTACCCAGGTGCTGAGGACCCTGGTGTTCTTTCAGTCACTAAAATCTTCAACTACTACAAGAGTTTTGGTTATAAGACGGAAGTGATGGGGGCAAGTTTCCGCAATTTGGATGAAATCGTTGAGTTGGCTGGTTGTGATCTTCTCACGATTTCGCCCAAGCTTCTTGATCAGCTTCGGGAAACGAATCAGCCCTTGGTTCGTAAGTTAGATGCGTCGAATCCGGTGGGGGGTGCTCAAAAAGTTGAATTGGATCGTGAGGGTTTTGATGCCCTAATGGCCGACGATCGCATGGCCACCGACAAGCTTGGTGAGGGGATCAAAGGCTTTAGTAAGGCGATTGAGACCCTGGAGCAACAACTGGCTCATCGACTTGCTGAAGTGGAGGGTGGATCGGCGTTTGGGCATGCTGTGCAAGAAATTTTCTTGCTCAACGATTTCAACGGTGACGGCTGCATTACCCGCGACGAATGGCTGGGGAGTGATGCGGTGTTTGATGCCCTCGATCAAGACCATGATGGCCGCTTAACGCCCGATGATGTGCGTTTGGGCTTTGGTGCCGCATTGGCGTTGTCGACTGTTTAATCGATTGATGCGTTCACGATTCGCGTTGGGGAGTCCTTCATGAGTTCACTCCATGCTCTCGACACCATGCGTGCTTTTACGCGTGAAGACGATGTGATTTCGCTGAAGTCTGGAGAGGTTTTGTTTCGTCCTGGTGAAACGGGAACAACCATGTTTGGTCTTCTTGAAGGGGCGATTCGCATTACTTGGATTGGACAAGCTGGCCAGAGTGGTCATGAAGACATCCCCGTTGGCCATGTTTTTGGGGCAGGGGCGTTGGTCATGGAAGGACACAAGCGGCTTGGTATGGCAACAGCAACCATGGATTGCCGCCTGATCGAAATGACCCGCGAAAAATTTCTTTTTGCACTCCATGAAACCCCGATGTTTGCCCTCGAGCTGCTGGCATCGATCGATGAACGCCTGCGGGATATCAAAATGGCCGATAAATAATGGATATCAACATCAATTAACTGAAGCCATACGCTCAGAATAGTTGTGTGGCCCTCGTTCTAAAGATTGGTACGCGTCATTCGTCTTGGCCTTCGTCTTGGTTTGTTCCAGCTGAGCCTTGGCATCCTTGGGGTGTTGATGCTGGGCTTGTTCAATCGGCTGCTGATTGCAGAGATCGGTCTGCCTGCAGCCGTTGTTGCTTTGGCGATTGGGACTCAGCAGCTGATGGGCTTCACCAGGATTTGGTTTGGGAACCGGTCGGATCGAAGCGCTGCAGGTCGCCTGAAGCGGACGCCTTACATCGTGATCAGCGCGTTGGTTTTTTCAGTTCTGTTGGGACTGGCGGGATGGGTGGTTCTGCAGTTGGCTCAAACAATCACCCTTGCAGACCAGCCTTTTGTCGGCGCTTGGGTGGGGCTTTTGACGCTGATTTCGATCGCCCTTGGGACGGCGATTTCTGCAGGGGGAACAGCCTTTTCAGCTCTGGTTGTTGACCTCACCTCCGAGCGTGAGCGTCCCCGTGTGTTGGCTGTGGTGTGGGGAATGCGGCTACTTGGGGTTTTGTTGGGCAGCGCTTTTGTCGCCCGACTGTTTGGAGCAGCCTGTGAGGAGGGAGCCAGTGGAGATGCCTTGAAGACCGGGCTGGAACAGTTGATCGTGGTGGGTCCGTTGCTGCTGTTTGGGCTTGTTGTTTTCTCAATCCTCGGGCTAGAAGATCGGGTTGTTGAGCGCGACTCGATCGCTCAATCTGTGAACGCTGATGTTGCCAATCATCTGCCTAAGAATGGGCCCTTGCTGCAATTTCTGGGCCACTTGCTGACCATTCCTCAGTTCGGACGATTTACCAGTGTTTTGTGCCTCTTCACCTTCAGCATGTTTCTCAATGATGCGGTGCTTGAGCCCTATGGCGCTGCAATTTTTGGCATGAGTCTTTGTGCCACAACGGCATTGAATGTGTTTCTTGCTTTGGGATTTTTTGTTGGACTTGGTGTAAGTGGATTTCTTTTAATCGAGAGAATAGGCAATATCCATACAGCTCAGCTTGGTGGCATTCTTGCTTCGATGGCCTTAGTTCTGATGCTGTTATCGGCGCCATGGCAGTTGTTGGAAGGCTTGCGGCTTGCTGTGATTCTGTTTGGTCTATCGCTTGGCATTTGTATTCATGCGAGCTTCACCTTAATGTTTAGCTTCGTCGAGCCTGGCAAAGTAGGTTTGCTACTTGGGATCTGGGGTGCTTTGTATGCCTACTCCCGTGGCTTGGCCACTATCAGTGGAGGAGGTTTACTCACGTTGTTTAATATTTTAAATCCAGATCATATTTTCAGATCTTTTGGCGGTGTTTTTGGTGTGCAGATCGCTTCCTTTTTGGTTGCTGTTCTGTTGATGCGCCGGTTGGATGTGGATGGCTTCCGCAGGAATGTGCGGAATCGGTTTAGGGAACTTATTTAGAAGTTTTTGATTTATTGGTTTTGCGCATATGCCGATGTTGATTGTCTTCAAGTCTTGAATTTCGCAGTTTTCAGTGGTTAATATCAAATCTAATCTGTGCTGCTACGGGATAGCTTTTTAAGCATTTTATGAAGGGAGTTTTCGTTTTTAATCGGCTTTGGTCTTTTTGGAATGACCGCGGGTTGTTCGCGGCTTTGGTTGAACGCAGCACGGTTTTGAGGTCAATCCACTAGACCTTGATTCCCTTGATTCCGGAGGATGTCGGCGCTCCAGATCGTTTGGTTCAAACGAGATCTTCGGATTGTGGATCACCGGCCGCTCGTCGAGGCCATCAAGCGTGGCCCAGTGCTGCCGCTCTACGTTGTTGAGCCTGAGATGTGGCGGCAGCCCGATACCTCTGCGCGGCAGTGGTTGTTTTGTCGGGAATCGCTGCTGGATCTCCAGCGGGCCCTTACGGAAATTGGCCAGCCCTTGGTAGTGCGCAGTGGCGATGTTGTGGACGTGTTGGAGCGTGCCCGGCGTCAATTCGGGATCGATGCCCTCTGGAGCCATCAAGAAACGGGCAATGGCTGGACGTATCAACGGGATCGGCGTGTGGCGGATTGGTGCAAGCGCCATGGCATCGCCTGGACCGAGATCCCGCAATTTGGCGTGACGCGGCGCTTGAAATCTCGCAATGGCTGGGCGAAGCGTTGGGAACAGCAGATGGCTGAACCGATGACCCAGCCACCAACTTCACTGCCGACATTGGATGGCCTTGATCCCGGTGCAATTCCCGACTTCCCCCATGGGGCGATGGATCTCGACCCTTGTCCCCATCGTCAACTTGGTGGACGACGTCATGGCCAACTTGAGTATCGCGATTTTTTAGACCAGCGGGTTGAGCGGTACTGCAGTTCCATCTCCAGTCCGAATAAGGCCTTTACCGGCTGTTCACGGTTGTCGGCCTATCTCACCTGGGGATGTCTATCGATGCGTGAGGTGCTGCAGCAGAGCAGAACAATGCACGGACGCGGTGTGAACAGCTTCGGCTCGCGATTGCACTGGCATTGCCATTTCATCCAAAAGCTGGAAGACGAACCGTCGATTGAGTTTCAGGACTTTCATCCGTTAATGCGCGGTATCCGGGATGCGAATCAGGTGAATCTTCGGGCCTGGGCGGAGGGGCGCACAGGAGTGCCGTTTGTGGATGCCTGCATGCGGGCCTTGCGCGCTCACGGTTGGATCAACTTTCGGATGCGAGCGATGTTGATGTCGTTTGCGAGCTACAACCTTTGGTTGCCCTGGCGGCAGAGCGGTTTGCATTTGGCACGCCAGTTTGTGGATTACGAACCCGGCATTCATTGGAGCCAATGCCAGATGCAATCGGGGAGCACCTCGATCAACACCATCCGCATCTACAACCCGATTAAACAAGGGCGCGATCACGATCCAGAGGGTCGGTTCATCCGCCACTGGTGCCCTGAGTTGCGCGAGGTGCCTGCGATCTACATCCATGAGCCATGGGAGCTGGGTGGTGGGATGCCGTTACCGATTGTGGATGTCACCGCCTCGATGCAAGAGGCAAAAGACCGCATCTGGTCGATTCGTCGTTCAGCGGGTTTTGATCGCCATGCCGATGCGATTCAGCAGAAGCATGGATCCCGAAAGGCCGGGATGAAACCCACCGGAATGCGTCGCAGCCCACGGCGTCGCCGTAAGGCTTCACAGGCAGATCCAACACTTCAGCAACTCAGCCTCGACGTCTAACGCCGTTGCAGCATCAAGCGTTTGATCACCCTCTGCGCGATGTCGCCGTAGCCCATTTCACCTGACAGGATTTGTGCAATGCGCTGTGGTGCGGTGGGTCGTTTGATGCCGAGTTGATAACCCACACCAGGAAAGCGATAAAACACCTGGGCGATCCGCCGACCCCAAGCCATGGAGTCTCCCCAGCGGCGACGCACCGCTTGGCTGTAGCCCCGCAGATGGGTCTGTTCACCCTTCAGCCAAAGGTTCAGATGATGGGCTGCTTCGCAACCGCTCATGAGGGCCGGTCTTAGGCCTTCTGCCAGAAAGGGATCACAGAGCGACGCTGCATCTCCAACCACCACAACACCGTCACCATCCAATCGATGGTGACCGTTCCAGACGCGCAGTTGTCCCCGTTGGCGGATGCCTGCAGAGGCATCGAAGCCCAAATCGGGCAAGAGCTCACTCAAGACGGCATCAGGATCGGCGTCTTGTTTGCCGATAAAGCTCCCCACACCGATATTCACGCCACCGGCGATTGGAAAAGCCCAAGCAAAGCCCTGCTTTACCAGTCCGAATTCAAAGCGTGTGGTGCCATCGGCCAGGTTGCCCTGCCCTTCAAGCCGTACCGACATGGTGGAGGCCATCTGCACGTGCTTTGGGCCGAGGCCAAGTTGCTGTGGCCATCGGGATCCTGAGCCATCAGCGATCACAACGGCTCGGCTACGCCAGCGCTCACCATCACTGGCGATCAGCTCCCAGTTGTTGCCATCACGTTCAACTTGATTGATCTCGATACCTCTGTAGTGCTCTGCACCTGCTTCAACGGCTTGCTCGGCAAGAAGTTGATCGAGCCGTTCGCGTCGAACGATCCAAAACGGAGCATCGCCGGGTAGCTCTGCCACCACTGGATCCTCCAGGCACCAGCTGAAGTCCACTTCGCGAATCACCTGTTCGACAGCTGGCTCAAGCGAAAACGGGAACCAGTTTTGAACAGATGCCGCCATGCCACCACCACAGGGCTTCACCCTGATGCCCGCATCTTTTTCCAGCAGGACGACATGGTGACCTGCGGCAGCGAGATGAAAAGCTGCTGCTCCTCCCGCTGCTCCAGCTCCGATGACGAGAACATCGCAGCTGGCTCTAACGGTTTCGCTCACACCTTGAGGATGGCAGCCTCTTTCTCAGCGAGGTGTTTTTCAAGCTCAACGATGAACTTGTCGAGGACTTTCTGCACGGAATCTTGTTCATCACGACTTTGATCTTCTGAGAAATCACCATCCTTTTCTTGCTTTTTCACTTTGTCGATGGCGTCCCGGCGCAAATTGCGTAGGGCTACTTTTCCTTCTTCGGCGTATTTCGAGGCCAGCTTGCAAAATTCTTTGCGGCGTTCTTCCGTGAGGGGAGGAACATTGATCCGGATCACTTTGCCGTCGTTGTTAGGCGTGAAGCCCAACTCACTCATGGCGATGGCCTTTTCGATCGCAGCTAATGCGCTGATGTCGAAGGGCTGAATCTGGATTGTTTGGGAATCCGGTGTGGAGAGGGTGGCGAGCGATTTGAGCGGTGTTTCTGCGCCGTAGTACTCAACGCTGATGCGATCCAATAACGATGAGTTCGCCCGGCCTGTACGGATGGTGTTGAAGTTGCGCTGGGTGGCTTCCAGCGACTTGCGCATGCTGGCTTCGAGGTCCTTGGTCGACATGATTGAGGTGGGGAACGTCGTCGTTGGTGAGTGCTTCAGGCCGGGTTGCCGATGCGTGAGCCGATCGGTTCTCCAGCAACGGCTTTGCCGATGTTGCCAGGTTCGAAAAGATCGAACACCACAATCGGAATATTGTTCTCTTTGCAGAGGGAGATCGCGGTGGCGTCCATCACGCCAAGTTCACCACTCAGAACATCCTGATAGCTGAGGTGATCGTGTTTCACGGCATCAGGATGCCGGGCAGGATCCTTGTCATACACACCGTCCACCTTGGTGGCTTTGAACACCACGTCGGCATTGATTTCCGCGGCTCGAAGGGCGGCGGTGGTGTCTGTGGTGAAAAAGGGGTTGCCGCAGCCAGCCCCAAACACCACAACCCGTCCTTTCTCGAGATGCCGCATCGCTTTGCGTCGGATGTAAGGCTCCGCCACTTCTTGCATGGCGATGGCAGTTTGGACGCGGGTGGGTACTCCCGCTCGCTCGAGCCCGTCCTGGAGGGTGATCGCGTTCATCACCGTGGCCAGCATTCCCACATAGTCAGCCGTGGCTCGTTCCATCCCGGCAGCAGATCCTTTCAATCCTCGAAAGATGTTGCCTCCGCCAACAACGATGGCGAGCTGTGTTCCGCTGGCCACGACCTTGGCAACATCTTCAGCAATCGAATGAACGATCGCAGGATCAATTCCATACCCCTGAGATCCCATCAGGGCTTCGCCGCTGAGCTTCAGCAGGACGCGTGTGTACTTCATCAACGGTCCAGATCTTTATGACAGTAGCAAGCACTGGCCAGCTGTCTGGATTGCCGCTTGGATGAATGCTCTAGCCGATGGGCCATGTCAGACATTGAAGGGCGTCAAAGCACGGTGATGGCGCGTCTGACCTTGTCGGCCCTTGAGCGCGCGAGTCACGATTCCACGTGTTGGAGGGATCCGCTGGTCCATCGCGCGCTGTTGGTAAGCGGCTTATCGGTGCTTATCGCCGGAACCCGTCTGTTGCAAGACGATCTCGAGGCTGCTGAGTTGTAAGTGTTATGGCTTAGTACTCGATTCCGGCCTGGGCTTTGACGCCCTGTTCGCGGAACGGGTGGTGCACCAGGGTCATTTCTGTCACCAGATCAGCGGTCTCGATCAGCTCCTTCGGTGCGCCTCGGCCAGTCAGGGTCACGTGGGTAAGTTCAGGACGTTCTCGAACGCCTGCCAGCACGGTTTCGGCGGAGATGTAGCCGAGTTTCATCGCCACATTCACTTCGTCCAGCACCACGAGCTGGATCTCCTCATCGCGCAAATAGGTCAGTGCCGTTTGCCACGCCTCCTCCACGAGTTGTTGGTCGCGGGCTCGGTCTTGGGTTTCCCAGGTGAAACCCTCCCCCAGGGCATGCCACACCACTTGATCACCAAAGGTCCGCAGAGCGCGAGCCTCACCGGGTTCCCATCCTCCTTTGATGAACTGAATCACGGCCACGCGTTTGCCATGGCCAAGGGTGCGTAAAACGAGGCCAAGTGACGCGGTTGTTTTGCCCTTGCCTTGGCCGGTGAACACCATCACCAATCCCTTTTCTTTGTTTCGTTCTTCCACGCGCTGACGTTGCACTTCTTGGCGCCGTTCCATCCGTTTGCGATATCCCGCATCGTCCTGTTCTGGGGCTAGATGTCCGCCCATGCCAAGGTCGGCAGCTGATTGGTCGAGCTTGTTCGTCTCAGGGGTGTTGTTGGTCATGGGCATTGAGCAGTGATGCGTTGCAGAGCCCGACCTGCCAACAGCTCTTGCTCCACATGCATAAAGCCAAGAGCCGAAAGTTGAGCCGGTAGGTCGTCCTCCAGCATGGCGGTAGCGGTTTCGGTTTCAAACAGAGCGCAAAACACCTGCTGGGGGAGTCGCATGAGCGGATCCGCAGGATGAAGATCCACCAATACCAACCAGCCTCCGGGTTTTAGGAGTCGAAGGGCCCTTTTGAGCACTTGCTCCCGCTCGGCGCGTGGGAACTCGTGGAGCGCAACACTGAGTTGGATCGCGTTGAAGCTTTGATCCTTCAGGGGTGGCTCCTCCGCGAGCCCCTCCACCCGTTGCATGCGGGGATGGCGTTGCGCTGCGAGATCGAGCGCTCGTGGAGACACATCCAGTCCGGTCACCGCATAGCCAGCACGGATCCACGGGGCTGCCGCTTCACCACTGCCGCAGCAGAGATCAAGGATGGCAGCACCCGGCTCGAGGCGGTTTCTCAGGGCTTCAAGTCCTAGCCCACGCAGTCGATCAACGCCGCCAACACTGAGAGACGACACGGCCGTGACGCTGTCGTAGATCCAGCGGTGGCGGTAAGCAAGCGGTCTAAGAAACGAAGTCATCAAGCACGGTGACGGGCGAGGGCCGCATCCACTGCCTGCTGCTGATCGCGGCGGGTGATCCAGTGGTGGTAGGTGCGGGTATGGATCGCCACGGAATGGCCCATCATCCTGGCGGCCACCGTGTCTGGTAGGCCGATATGGATAGTGCGGATCGCCCACGCGTGCCGTAGGTCATAGGGGGTAATTGGTAGCTCGTAGCGACGGAATTGCTCACTCACCCGCCGGCCCACCTGCTGGAGGGTGGTGTGTTTGAGATCCGTGGTCACCATTGGCAGGGCTTTCGGGTTATGGGCGAGCTCCAATAAGCCAAAACGCTCCACCCATTCGGGATGAAAGGGCCAACTCTGATGTTCCCCTGTTTTGGTGGTGGGAAGAATGCGAAGCACTTGATCGCTGCCATCAGCAAGGGAATGGCCATCACAAAAGAACACCTCGTGATTCCGGAGTCCATAGGTGGCCATTAACCCGTAGGCGAGCCTCCAGCGAGGGTTAGGAATTAGCAGTGCAGCCTCCAGGATCTGACGGTCCGTTGGTAGCTGTCGGAACTGGGCGCGATGCAGTCCGTAGCCGCCGGCTTCTTGGCGCCAACCCTCCGGTAACGCTATTTCCAAATGGCGTGCCAATGCCGCCAGTGCAGTGGCGCATTGCTGACGGCTGCGGCTGCCGTCGTCGTAGCTCTGGAGGGTCTCAAACAGCAGGTTGGCATCGATTGTGCGAGGGCCTGCCAGAGCTTGTAATCGCCTTAAGTAAGGCTGATACGCCCCTGTCCAAGTGGTTTTGCTTCCGGCTGGGGATCGACGACGTTTTGGGTCGGAAAAAAAAGATTGTTGGAAGCGTTCGATGGCGGATTGGGGCCCCACAGCAGTCACGCTCGCTGTTGGTTGGATGGAACGCAAACGCCAGTCGTCCCACTTGAATGTGCTCCGCTCAAGCTGTCGTTGAACCATCCGGGCTGTTTGGCTGGCTTCCTCGACTCCCTGGGGATCAGCGTTCAAGCCAAGGCTGATCCTCTGGACGGATTGACGCGCTGGATCATCGCGGCTGGGAAGGGTGCCGCGTAAGCAAAGTTTTTGTCCCCGCTGCTCGATGCGAAGTCGGGAACCTTGGGCCGCCAGCTCTTCATTGACGGCGATCAGGTGACTTTGCAGCTCCATGTTTGTGTCATCGGTTCCAAAGATGACGTTTGAGACAGCTACCCTCAACCCTCGACAGTGCTTTTGTCCGTATGTCCCGCGTCGGCGTGATCCTGCTGAACCTGGGCGGACCAGAAAGAATCCAGGACGTCGGCCCGTTCCTGTACAACCTTTTTGCCGATCCAGAAATCATTCGCTTGCCCAGTCCGGCGCTGCAAAAGCCCCTGGCCTGGTTGATCAGCACCCTGAGAAGTGGCAAATCACAGGAGGCCTATCGCTCGATCGGAGGCGGTTCACCGCTGCGACGCATCACAGAGCAACAGGCCCGGGAGCTTCAGAGTTTGTTGCGGCAACGGGGTATCGACGCCACCAGCTACGTGGCGATGCGTTATTGGCACCCTTTCACAGAATCAGCTGTGGCCGACATCAAGGCCGACGGTATGGATCAAGTGGTGGTACTTCCTTTGTATCCCCATTTTTCGATCAGCACGAGTGGATCGAGTTTTCGGGAGTTGCAGCGATTAAGGCAGGGAGATGACACCTTTGAACAGCTTCCGATTCGTTGTATCCGCAGCTGGTATGACCATCCTGGATATCTTCAATCCATGGCTGAGTTGATCGCAACCGAGATCCATAACAGCGATGTGCCGGAGGAAGCTCATGTGTTTTTCAGTGCCCATGGCGTGCCCAAGAGCTATGTCGAAGAGGCCGGCGATCCCTATCAACAGGAGATCGAGAAATGCACCGCATTGATCATGGAGAAGCTGGCCGAACTCGTGGGTCACAGCAATCCCCACACGCTCGCTTATCAGAGCCGTGTGGGCCCGGTGGAGTGGCTCCAGCCTTACACCGAAGAAGCTTTAGAGGAGTTGGGTCACGCGAAAACCCAAGATCTCGTCGTTGTTCCGATCAGTTTCGTGAGCGAGCACATCGAAACGTTGGAAGAGATTGATATCGAATATCGAGAGTTGGCAACGGAAGCAGGGGTTGTGAATTTTCGGCGGGTTCGCGCCCTCGACACGTACAAGCCTTTCATCGAGGGTCTGGCCGATCTGGTCACCACAAGTCTGGAAGGCCCCGAGGTGAGCCTTGATGCTGCTGCCGAGTTGCCAACGAAAGTGAAGCTGTATCCCCAAGAGAAATGGGAATGGGGTTGGAACAACAGCTCGGAAGTCTGGAATGGTCGTATCGCCATGGTGGGTTTTTCGGCGTTCTTGCTTGAACTCTTGAGTGGGCATGGCCCCTTGCATGCCCTAGGCCTGCTCTAGCTCGGAGGGGCATCGTCGAACGACGCGTCCTTCAGGGGATGCGAACCACCAGCTGACGCCTAATCTTGGTATCTCTAATTCCGTTGCCGCTGTGACAGTCACCTCCGCTTCAACGGCAATTGGCGGACCGCAGGCTGCTGAGGTGACGGGTCAGATTTCGGGCGCGACTGCCTTGATGGATGCCCTGCGTCGCCATGGGGTCGACACGATATTTGGCTATCCGGGGGGAGCGATCCTCCCGATTTACGACGCTCTTCATATCGCTGAGAGTGAGGGTTGGGTGAAGCACTTTTTGGTGCGACACGAGCAGGCCGGCACCCATGCGGCTGATGCCTACGCCAGAGCCACTGGCAAGGTGGGTGTTTGTTTCGGCACGTCAGGCCCCGGTGCCACCAATCTCGTCACTGGGATTGCAACAGCCCAGATGGATTCGGTTCCCATGGTGGTGATCACTGGGCAAGTGCCGCGTCCAGCCATTGGCACCGATGCGTTCCAAGAAACCGATATTTTTGGGATCACCCTGCCGATCGTGAAGCATTCCTGGGTGGTGCGTGATCCAGCCGATCTCGGTTCGATCGTTGCCCAGGCGTTCCTGATTGCGGCCAGTGGTCGCCCCGGCCCAGTCTTGATTGATATTCCAAAGGATGTGGGTCAAGAACTGTTCGATTACGTGCCCGTGGAGCCAGGCTCCGTTGTGCCCCGCGGGTTTTATCAGCCCGCACCCCCGATTGATACTGCGCTCCATGCAGCACTCGACTTGATCGAAACATCCCACCGTCCGTTGTTGTACGTGGGTGGTGGCGCGATCTCCGCAGGAGTCCACGACCAGCTGCGCGTGATGGCTGAGCGCCATCAGATTCCCGTCACTACCACCTTGATGGGTAAGGGTGCTTTCGATGAAAATGCACCGCTGGCTGTGGGCATGCTCGGCATGCATGGCACCGCCTACGCCAATTTCGCCGTCACGGAGTGCGATCTGTTGATCGCAGTAGGAGCGCGATTTGATGATCGCGTCACCGGAAAGCTCGACACGTTTGCTCCAAGGGCCAAAGTGATTCACTTCGAGATCGATCCGGCCGAAGTGGGCAAAAACCGCACCGCTGAGGTGGCCGTGCTGGGTGATCTGAGCTTGAGCATGGAGCGGCTGGTGCAGCTGAGCATGGAGCGCCAGGCCAATCCATTCACCGCCGCTTGGTTGGAGCAAATCCAAGATTGGAAGCAGTGTTACCCGCTCACGGTTCCCCCAGAGGAGGGGGCGATTTATCCGCAGGAGGTATTGATGGCCGTGCGAGACCTCGCCCCGAACGCGATTGTGACCACCGATGTGGGCCAACATCAGATGTGGGCTGCCCAGTATTTACGCAATGGACCGCGGGGCTGGATCAGCAGCGCTGGTCTTGGAACGATGGGGTATGGCATGCCTGCTGCCATGGGGGCACAAGTGGCCTGCCCTAGCCGTCAGGTGGTCTGCATCGCCGGTGATGCCAGCATCCTGATGAACATTCAGGAGTTGGGAACGATCGCGTCGTACAACCTCCCGGTGAAGGTGGTGATCGTGAACAACCAGTGGCAAGGCATGGTGCGTCAATGGCAGGAAAGCTTCTACGACGAGCGCTATTCCTCCTCAGACATGCTGAGGGGAATGCCTGATTTCATTGCTTTGGCAAAGGCTTTTGGGGTGAACGGCGTCAAAATCACAGAGCGCGATTCCTTGCATCAAGGCCTCGAGGCTGCGCTCAATTCGCCCGAGCCGATGCTGATCGATGTGCATGTGCGTCGGGGTGAGAATTGTTATCCGATGGTTCCACCGGGCAAGAGCAACGCCGAGATGGTGGGTTTGCCTGCTCAGCATTAGCCGGCGATTGACGCCACACGGAACCTCGCAGAGTGCGGTACCGTCACTGCCCATGAACACCGGTTCTGTCCCCAGTGCGGCGCATCCCTTTGATCCGGTTTTGTTGTTTCTGCTTTCTGCTGGTTTGCTGTGCAGTGGCACCGGCCTCCGCGGCTGAAGTGCTTCAGGTGAGAAGTGGATCGCTGCTTCAGGTTGGCGATCGCAATCGCACCTATACCGTTGAGCTGGCCTGTGTTTCCGTCGGTGAAGACCAAGAATCGGATGCCATCGCTTGGTTGCGTCAACAGCTGCCCCGCCGCCGTCGGGTGAATCTCCGCCCCGTGGGCAGCAGCAATGGTCAATTGGTCGCCCGGGTGACGCCATTGGGAGAGGACAGTGACCTCAACGATGGTTTGATTGCCGCTGGTTTGGCCACCGATCGCTGTTCCGCGGAGCTTGGTTGAATGGCGGACAACAGGATTGCTCGAGGCATTGTTCTGGTGCCCTGCCTCCTTCTCGGCGCAGCTTTTTTAGCGACGGCTGTCTGGGGACAAGGTGCTGCAGCGGAAAACCGAAATCTTGCGGTTGGAATCGGGTTGGGTTTGGTGGTAGCGGGGTTGTTGTCGCAGGTGCGAACGGATGACGCCACAGCAAACGAATCGGAGGAGCTGGACGACGCCCCCTGAGTTGGAGCGTGCGGGTGCTGTTGATCTGATGTGGTGTGGCTTGAGTTGTGGTGCCAGTTGTGGTGTCAGTGACGGCTCAGCTCGGGAGCGACAGAATTAACGGACGCATCCAAGACGTTCCGGGCAAGAGACTTTCATGCTGCGCCTGAGTGAATTAAAGCTTCCGCTGGATCACCCTGAGGATGCCCTTCAAAAGGCTGTTCTGAAACGCTTGCGCGTTCCCCCAGACGATGTTTTTGAACAACGGCTGGTGAAACGCAGCATCGATGCGCGTCGCCGCGATCAAATTCAGCTGATTTATTCCGTTGATGTGCGGGTGCGTGGGGAGGCGGCTTTATTACGGCGTCTTGGCAAGACATCGCGCGTCCGACAGGCGCCAGACACCACCTACAAACCCGTGGCCCATGCCCCCCGAAACGGGCTGGATGGTGGCGAGCACAGACCCGTGGTGGTGGGGGCTGGTCCCTGTGGCTATTTCGCTGCATTGCTGTTGGCACAAATGGGGTTTCGACCGCTGTTGTTGGAGCGCGGGGAGCCTGTGAAACAGCGCACGCTGCAGACCTTTGCGTTTTGGCGTGGAGAAACAGGCATTGATCCGGAGTCCAACGCCCAATTTGGAGAGGGTGGCGCTGGAACGTTCTCGGATGGAAAGCTCTACAGCCAGGTGAGTGATCCTGAGCACTACGGACGCAAGGTGCTGGAGGAATTGGTGGCCTCTGGTGCCAATGAGGACATCCTCACCTTGCAACGCCCCCACATCGGCACCTTCAAGTTGGCCACGGTTGTTCGGGGTCTGCGTGCTCGGATTGAGGCCCTGGGCGGAGAGGTTCGCTTCGGCAGCCGAGTGGAGCGGCTGCGGCTGGAACCCAATGGGGGCGAAAAGAACCATCAACTCGTTGGGCTCGACTTGGCCAACGGCGAGGTAATCCCCTGCCGCCATCTTGTCTTGGCACCGGGGCATTCCGCTCGGGATTGCTTTGCCATGCTCGAAGAAATCGGCGTCAAAATTGAAGCCAAGACGTTTTCGGTGGGGGTGCGGATTGAGCATCCCCAGCCCTTGATCGACGCCGCCCGTTGGGGCCCTTCCGCAGGCCATCCCCGTCTCGGGCCTGCTGAATACAAGCTGGTGCACCACGCCACCAATGGTCGTTGCGTCTACAGCTTTTGCATGTGCCCGGGCGGTTTTGTGGTCGGTGCAACGTCGGAGGTGGGTCGGGTGGTGACCAATGGGATGAGCCAGCACTCCCGCAATGAGCGCAATGCCAACAGCGGGTTAGTGGTGCAACTGGAGCCAGAGGATCTCGCCCCCTATGAACGGCATCCCGGAGATCCTTTGGCAGGAGTTGCCCTCCAACGGGATTTGGAACATCGGGCCTATCTCCTGGGTGGCAGCAGCTATGCAGCCCCAGCGCAACGGTTGGAAGATTTCCTCGCCAATCAACCATCGAAAAGTCTTGGATCGATTGCAGCGTCGTATCAGCCTGCAGTTCATCCGTCTGATTTGAATGCGCTTCTCCCGCTACCCATGATTGCGGCGTTACGGGAGGCGCTGCCTGCCTTTGCCCGTCGCGTGCGTGGTTACGACCATCCTGATGCGGTGCTGACTGGCGTTGAAACGCGAACATCATCTCCGGTGCGAATCCCCCGGGATTTGGCGCTGGAGTCGGTGAATGTGCGAGGTTTGTTCCCTGCTGGAGAGGGCGCTGGATATGCCGGGGGCATTCTTTCGGCTGGGATCGATGGAATCCGCGCTGCGGAAGCTTTAGCGCTTCAGATGGTGGCTGGTGCTTGAGCCACGATGCCGCTCCATTGCACGGCTTTCACTTGATCCCGTCGCCAGGAATGAAACAAGTTTGGTTCACTCAGCGTGCAGAGGGGGCAGTCACTGATCTGCTCTGACTCGAGTCCGTGCTGTTGGAGTTGGAGTGCCGCTGCGCCACGGATGTCGAGTCGGTGCCTCCCGGGTTCATCGTCGGGGAGCAGCACCTTTGTGGTTTGGAGCAGTTCAGAGGGCTCCATCCCGTCGGATGGGTCTGGCGCCAAGCTGTTGCTGATCGCATTCACCACGTCGTCTCCGACTTGGTAATGCATCCCGCTGATGGCGGGGCCGAATGCCACCAATAGGTCAGACCGTTGAGCGCCAAGGGTTTCTAGCTGCCTGATCGCTTCTGGAAGAATCCTGGAGGCCACGCCACGCCAACCGGCATGGCACGCGGCAGCATGCCCCGTGCCGGGATCAGCAATGAGCACTGGGGTGCAGTCGGCGCCGCACACCCAGAGGCTTTGTCCTCCGTGGTCGCTGACTAAACCATCGGCCTCAGGCCATGGAGATCCGTTGGCCTTGTTGGCGGATAGAACGCGTCCACTGTGAATTTGTTGGGGGCGATGCACTGAAACTCCGGCACTGATGTAGCCAGCCAGTGCATCGGGTTCACGGCCTTGCCACAAACGGGTGAAAAAACCGTGTTCAAAGCCCGCCCGTTGGAGAAGGTCTGATTGCAGGTAATAGCCCCCATAGCAACCAATCCAGGTCCAGTCTCGGATCGTATTGAACTGGCTATCGGGGCGATCGAACGGATCCATGGTGGTTCCGTTCATGCCATGGGAATGTCACGCATCATCCAAAAGCCTGCGAAGGCCTGTTCGTCTGGGCTGGCTTGAATCGCGATGAATTGAAGGCCGCGAACGGTGGTTTGGGAGGTTTCGAGGGCCGAGGCAATGCTTTTTGCCGCCTCTCCATCGAGATCACTGACCAACCAACGGTCGTCTTGACCCGCTTCAAGGATCAGTTGACGACCCTCGACGAGCAAACGGACTGGCTCCAAGCCCCCCAGCCATCCCGCCATGGCGAGGGAGCGGCTTTGACTAAATAAGCGCAGCCCAGGAACTTGGGCCTCATCCTCAAGATTGGTCGGTACGGGAAGCAGCCCGCTGAAGCTCATCGGCCAGTCGCCGGCATCGCGCAGAAGTGCCGCTGGAAGGGTGGCCCAAGACCAGGCATCCCCTTGTACTTCTTCTGGAAGGGGGATCGGTCTGTCTCTTATACACATCTCCGAGCCCACGA
>CAXDNN010000026.1:0-19201 GCA_963990675.1 uncultured Synechococcus sp. | reverse complement strand
TTTTTCAAGCAGAAGACGGCATACGAGATTCGCCTTAGTCTCGTGGGCTCGGAGATGTGTATAAGAGACAGCCGTTGCCAGGTGAGGCGATCGTGGGCACCGTTGCCCTCGGCAATCACGGCATCACGATTCATCGTCAGGATTGCACCAATGTGGAGTCGATCCCTCGGGAACGCCGCTTACCGGTGCGCTGGAATCCCAAGCCCGATGGTGATCGTCAGAACTTTCCAGTGCAGTTGCGCATCGAGGCGATTGATCGTGTGGGCATCTTGAAAGACATCTTGATGCGCCTGTCAGATGGGGGGATCAACGTCAGTGATGCGCGGGTGAAAACAGCGGTGGGCCGGCCGGCTTGTATCGACTTGCGGGTGGAACTTCAGGGCGCTGATCAGTTGACCCGTACCCTCGCCCAGATCCGCGCGATGGCTGACGTGATCGGGATCGCGCGGATCGGTGTGAGTTGAGGAGTTTGGCTTGACCAACCTCCTACTGGCGTTGCCATTCGAGGTTTCGATTGAATCCTTGGGTGCGGCGTATTGGGATGTGGTGGAGGCAGCACAGTTCCCTTGCACGCAATTGCGCTTTCGGAATGACGCTGTGCTGGACCAGTTGGGGATCGATGCCCAGCAGGTTTCGGATGCCGATCTGGAGGAGGCCTTCGGTCGTTTTGAAGGCCGGGTGCCTTTTCTGGCTCTGCGTTATCACGGCTTCCAGTTTGGGAACTACAACCCCCAACTCGGCGATGGTCGGGGCTTCCTTTATGGGCAGCTGCGGGACTGCCACGGTGACCTTCAGGACCTCGGAACCAAGGGATCGGGAACGACGCCATGGAGCCGTGGTGGTGATGGTCGACTCACTTTGAAAGGAGGTGTTCGGGAGGTTATCGCCTCGGAAGCCTTGCATCGCCTTGGCGTCACGACGAGTCGAACCGTGTCGTTGATTGAAACAGGAGAGGATCTATATCGCGGCGATGAGCCTTCGCCTACACGCAGCGCGGTGATGGTGCGCATCGCACGCACGCACTTGCGTTTTGGTACTTGTGAACGACTCCTCTATCTCCGTGACGCCCCTGGATTGGAGCGATTGCTGCGCCACGTGGTGGCGGTGTATTACCCCGCGATTGCGGCAGCCCATCCCGCTGGTGATGGCGACCGTGTTGGGGTCGTGCGTCAACTCTTGGCTTTCTACGGCGAGCTTGTCGAGCGGGTGGCGCGGTTGGCGGCTGAGTGGATGGCGGCGGGCTTCGTCCATGGGGTGCTCAACACCGACAACATGTCGTTGGTTGGCGAGAGCTTCGACTACGGGCCGTTTGCCTTCCTCGACCGCTGGGACCCGTCCTTCACCGCGGCCTATTTCGACCAGACCGGGTTGTATGCCTACGGTCGCCAGCCTGCAATTTGTCGAAAGAATCTGCAAATGCTGCAAGAGCCCCTCGCCTTGCTGCTCCCCCGGGAGGCGATGGAGGAACGACTCGAGCGATTTACAGAGGTCTACAGCCAGCACTACTGCGCCAGGATGCGCCGTCGGTTGGGTTTGCCCGAGGCTGGTGATGATGCGGTGGTGCGCCATTCCTTGGCGCTACTTGCGGCTTGGCCGGTGGGATACGGCGACTTTTTTGCCTCCTTGTGTCGACGTGTCGTTGAGCAAGGACCGCCAGAAGAAGCGGATGCCCTGGAGCCGTTTGTTTCAGCAGCACCTGATCCTCCACGAGATCTATGGGAGTCCTGGCGGGATACCTGGTGGATCGAACAACGCTCTGCAGTGGATGTGAAGCAGCGTTTGCAGCGCTGGAATTTGTCGTCTCCCCCCACTCGGCAATTGATCGAAACCCTGTGGGAGGCCATTGATCAGTGCGACGATTGGCAGCCCTATGGCGCCTGGTTAGACACTGTGATGGGGTGGGATGGCTGAGCTCTACGGCGTTGGAAGAGTTTGTAGGCAATTAAGCCACTGACGACCGCCAAGATCAGGCCCACCAGAGTCGACCCCAGCAAGATGCGTTGGGTGAAGTCCCAGCCTTGAAGCCAGAGGTTGCTGCGGTTGATCGCGCTAAGGCTGTCTGCGCTACCGCTGGGTCCAAGCAGTTGATCTCCCACCAAATAGTTGAACCAATACAGCGGGATATAGGTGAGTGGATTGCTCACCAGGGTTCCGGCGGCGGCCAGTAAGTGGTTGCCTTTCAACAAGGAGGCGACGCCGACGCTCACCACGATTTGCAGGCCGAAAAAAGGGAAGCAGCCACAAAACACTCCTGCCGCTAGGCCGCGGGCGCGCTGACCGGGAGTTCCCTCTTGTGCCCAAAGCCAGTGAAGACTCCGTCGGAGTCGGTAGCGACTGGCTCGCAGCAGCCGGCGCATCAGCACTTGCAACAAAAAGAGGTCCGGATCCTAGGTATGGACCTACACACCTGCTTTTGCTGTGCCTCGTCTCGACACCATTGCTGCGGTTGCTACGGCTGTGGCTCCTGGACAGGGAGGAATCGCAGTGATCCGGTTGTCGGGGCCGCTGGCTGAGCAGGTGGGGCAGGCGGTTGTGCGTTGTCCCGGTCGTCAGGAGTGGAACAGCCATCGGATTCTGTACGGCCATGTGATGGCTGTTGACGGCCAACGTCGGCTGGATGAGGTGCTGTTGTTATTGATGCGAGCCCCCCGCAGTTTCACAGGGGAAGACGTGGTGGAGATCCATTGCCATGGGGGAGTGATTGCGGTGCAGCAAGTGATGGAGCGGGTTCTGGAGCAACCCGGGGTGCGGCGTGCTCTGCCGGGAGAGTTCAGCCAACGGGCGGTGCTGAATGGCCGTCTCGACCTCACGCGGGCAGAGGCGGTGAGTGAGTTGGTGTCGGCACGAAGTCGGCGGGCTGCAGCCCTGGCCATGGCCGGACTCGATGGGGGGATTCAGGCTCGAATCACGCTGTTGCGAGAGCGGTTGTTGGATCAGCTCACGGAGCTCGAGGCTCGGGTTGATTTCGAGGACGACCTACCCCCGTTGGATGGAATTGCCCTGTTGAACGAACTGCAATCGGTCCGAACCGAGCTGCTGGCCTTGGTGGCAGATGGGGAGCGTGGGGATGCCCTTCGCCATGGATTGCGGGTGGCCTTGGTGGGTCGCCCCAACGTTGGTAAGAGCTCGTTGTTGAATCGCCTCAGCCGTCGGGAGCGGGCGATCGTGACCGAACTGCCCGGCACCACTCGCGATTTGTTGGAGAGTGAAATCGTGTTGGATGGGGTGCCCATCACCCTGATGGATACGGCTGGGATCCGTGCCACGAACGATGCCGTGGAACAGCTCGGGATCGCTCGCAGTGAGGAAGCATTGATCTCCGCTGATGTCGTGGTGTTGATCGTGGATGGTCATGTTGGTTGGACCGAAACCGACGCCCAGCTGCTGGCGCGCATTCCCAATGACGTTCCCCGCGTTGTTGTCGCGAATAAATCTGATCTCGACGGTCCGCCGTTGCCGGGGCTGGTGGATGTGCAGTTCTCAGCACGCAACGGAGCCGGCGAAGACGCCTTGGTTCAGGTGTTGCTCGAGCGATGTGGCGCTGGCGATGCGGCTGGAATTTTGCTGTCGTTGAACACCCGTCAGCGCGATTTGGCTTCATTAGCGGCAGCGGCCCTGGAGCGCAGCCAGGAGGTGGCGCAGCAGCAATTGCCCTGGGATTTTTGGACCATTGATCTTCGTGAAGCGATCCGAGATCTGGGTGAAATCACAGGAGAGGAGCTCACGGAGGCCGTTTTGGAGCGGGTTTTCTCCCGCTTCTGTATCGGGAAATAGGCTCAAGTGCCCGACGTGTTGAGCTGTGGACTGGCAGGCCCCGGCAATCATCCGTGCTTTGGATCGTTGGTTGGATGAGGACATCGGCCGCGGCGATCTAACAGCCATTGCTCTGCAGGGGCAGCACGCGGCGGCGCATTGGCTGGCAAAACAGTCGGGCTACTTCTGTGGAGGTCCGTTAGTCCAGAAACTGTTCGAACGCTTAGATCCCGCCTGCAAGGTTCAGTTGCTGGTGGCCGATGGGGAGTTAGTGCAGCCTGGGCAGCGTGTGCTGGAGCTAGAGGGCCCAGCCACCGCATTGGTGGCTGGAGAGCGCACCGCCCTCAATCTGGCGATGCGTCTTTCTGGGATCGCGACGGCGACCGGGGAGTTGGTGGCGCAGTTGGACGGCACTGGCGTTCGATTGGCCGACACGCGAAAAACGACGCCGGGGCTGCGTTTGTTCGAGAAATATGCGGTGCGTTGTGGTGGTGGCATCAACCACCGCATGGGCTTGGATGATGCCGCGATGCTGAAAGAAAACCATTTGGCCTGGGCTGGGGGAATTAGCGCAGCCATCGATGCTGTTCGCCATCAGGCACCCTGGCCATGTCGTGTGATTGTTGAGGCGGAAACCGGGGAGCAGGCCTGTGAAGCTGTGCAAGCAGGGGCCGATGGGGTGTTGCTGGATGAGTTCACCCCCGAGCAGCTGCACGGGTTGGTGCCGCGCTTGCGCCAGCTGGCGCTTGGCGGTGTTGTGCTGGAGGCGTCGGGGGTGCAGCCCGAACAACTCAGTGCCTATGCAACCACTGGGATCGACCTGATCTCAACGAGTGCTCCCATGACCCGTAGCCGCTGGCTGGATCTGAGCATGCGCTTTAGTTAAAACGGCTGGCGATTCACGGATGGTGAACGACGGCAGGGGATGATCAGAGCCGGATCCTTCCGGCCCTGCACTGAACATGCTCAGCCTGTCCCAGACCCTGGACGCCCAGCTGCGGGCCGCGATGCAGCGGGCCTTTCCGGACGCGGAGGCCACGTTGGATCCGCAACTTGCAGCCGCGAGTAAGCCGGAGTTTGGCGATTTTCAGGCCAACGGTGCTCTGCCGTTGGCAAAACCCTTGAAGCAGGCGCCGCGTCAAATCGCGACCGCGATCGTGGACCAGCTCAGCAGTGATGAGGGTTTCAATGCGCTCTGTTTGGCGCCTCAAATCGCAGGTCCAGGCTTCATCAACCTCACCATCCGGCCGGAGCGGTTGGCGGGGGAGCTCGCCGCACGCTTAGGGACCGATCGTCTTGGGGTTCCCACCGTCAAAGGTGTGGCGCCAGTGGTGGTGGATTTTTCCAGCCCCAACATTGCCAAGGAGATGCATGTGGGGCACTTGCGCTCCACGATCATTGGCGATTCCCTGGCGCGGGTGTTGGAGTTCCGCGGCCATGCCGTGCTGCGGCTGAATCATGTGGGCGACTGGGGCACCCAGTTCGGGATGTTGATTACCCATCTCAAGCAGGTGGCGCCAGAAACCTTGGATACCGCCGATGCGGTGGATTTGGGAGACCTTGTCGCGTTTTATCGAGAAGCGAAAAAACGCTTTGATGACGACGATCAGTTTCAGGCCACCTCCCGCGATGAGGTGGTGAAGCTGCAGGGTGGGGATCCCGTGTCGCTCAAGGCATGGGGTCTGCTGTGCGACCAATCCCGTCGCGAGTTTCAGAAGCTCTACGACCGACTTGATATCCGCTTGAGCGAGCGCGGCGAATCGTTTTACAACCCCTATTTGCCTGCGGTGCTGGAAGGCTTGAAGGCGGTCAACTTGCTGGTGACAGACGACGGCGCCCAGTGCGTCTTCCTTGAGAGTTTGAAGGGTAAAGACGGCAATCCATTGCCTGTGATCGTGCGGAAGCGCGATGGAGGTTTCAACTACGCCACAACGGATCTCGCCGCCATTCGCTATCGGTTTGCATCGCCGCCAGCCGGGGATGCGGCGCAACGGGTGATTTACGTGACCGATGCTGGCCAAGCCAACCACTTTGCCGGGGTGTTTGAGGTGGCGGAACGGGCGGGCTGGATTCCCGATGGGGCCCGTCTTGAGCATGTGCCCTTTGGGCTGGTGCAAGGGGAAGACGGCAAAAAGCTCAAGACCCGCGCTGGCGACACGGTGCGTCTGCGGGATCTGCTCGATGAAGCCGTGGAGCGAGCCGAGACTGACTTGCGTTCGCGCCTGAAGGAGGAGGAGCGTGTCGAGTCGGAAGAGTTCATTAAGCACGTCGCGGGAACCGTTGGTTTGGCGGCGGTCAAATACGCCGACTTGAGCCAGAACCGGATCACCAATTACCAGTTCTCCTTTGATCGGATGCTGGCGTTGCAGGGCAACACGGCCCCCTATCTCCTCTATGCCGTCGTTCGCATCGCCGGCATCGCCCGCAAGGGTGGTGACCTTGCCGTCACCACTGCGCAACTGCAGTTCAGCGAGCCCCAGGAGTGGGCCCTAGTGCGAGAGCTGCTCAAGTTCGATGCCGTGATCGCTGAAGTGGAGGACGAGCTCTTACCCAATCGCCTCTGCAGCTATCTGTTCGAACTCAGTCAGGTGTTCAACCGTTTCTACGACCAGGTTCCTGTGCTCAAAGCAGAACCCAATGCGTTGGCATCTCGCTTGGCCCTCTGCCGTCATACGGCCGATACCTTGCGTTGCGGTTTGGCTCTTTTAGGGATTCCAACGCTGGAGCGGATGTGATGCAGGGCCTGCCGAAGCAGCCGCAGATGCTGTCCAAGGGGCACCTCAGCCTTTTCAAGACAGCCCTGCCAGACTTTGCTTCGAAAGCGAACGTCTTGTGAACGCCAACTTGTGAATTCCAACAGTTCTGCTCCGCCTCCGCCTACGGCTCGCGCGGCTGTCGAGCAGCTGCAGGCTTACAGCGCTCCATTGGAAGGGCGCCGTGAACTTCTACGGCTGGATTTCAACGAGAACACGATTGGCCCCAGCCCCTTAGTGGCCCAGGCCCTGCGCAACTTCAGCACTGAAGAGATTGCCGTTTATCCGGAGTACGACGGCCTGCGGGAAGCGTTGCTCCAGAACCTGGTGGAAACCGGCTGCCGGCCGGGATTGAAGCCTGATCAGGTGGGCCTGTTCAACGGTGTGGATGCCGCCATCCATGCGGTGTTCCATGCCTATGGCGATGCCGGTGAGACGTTGCTGACCACAGCGCCCACCTTCGGGTACTACAGCCCCTGCGCCGGGATGCAGGGCATGACGATCGAGGCGATCCCCTACCTAGGAGAGACGTTCGATTTCCCCCTGGCGGCTATTCAGGGGGCATTGGCGGCGCGCGCACCGCGGATGCTGTTGATCTGCAACCCCAACAATCCCACCGGCACGCGGTTGCCAGCGGATCAGGTGATCGCTTTGGCGGCCTCAGCTCCGGGCACGTTGGTGGTGGTGGATGAGCTCTACGAGGCCTTCACCGGAGACAGTGTGCTGCCGAGCGCTGATTTCACGGCCACACCGAATCTGCTGGTGTTCCGCTCCCTGGCCAAGACGGCCGGCTTGGCGGGGTTACGGATTGGCTTTGCCATTGGTCATGCCGATGTGGTCGATCGGGTGAGCCGCGTCACGGGCCCTTACGACGTCAACAGCGTGGCCGTGGCCGCGGCGTTCGCCGCTTTAGCGGATCAGTCGTATGTGGATGCCTATGTGGCCGAGGTGCTGCGGGCTCGCGACTGGACCCTGCAGGCGCTGCTGGAGGCTGGCGTGCGGCACCACTGCGATGGCGGCAATTATCTGCTGATTTGGCCTCAGTGCCCGGTGGCTGAGGTGGATGCGGCGTTGCGCGAGGCGGGAATCCTGGTGCGTTCGATGGCCGGGAAGCCCCTGATCGATGGGTGTTTTCGCGTCAGTATTGGCACGACTAGCCAGATGCAGCGTTTTGTCGAGGCTTACCTTCGCCTCGACCCGTGACACGGCTGCTCGTTTTGGCCACTGGCGGCACCATCGCAGGCGCTGGTGCAGATGCCACCCAGATCAACCATTACGACGCCGGAGCCTTCGGCGTTGATGCGCTGTTGAAGGCGGTGCCCGCCGTTCAAAGCTTGGCCCAGCTTCAGCTGGAGCAAATCGCCAATGTGGATAGCGCTGATTTGCAGTTTTCCCATTGGTGTCGCTTGGTCGAGCGCATCCGTGCGGCGTTCGCTGAAGACCCTGAACTCGCCGGGGTGGTGATTACCCATGGCACCAACACGCTGGAGGAAACCGCCTGGTTGCTGCAGTTGTTGATCGACGATCCCCGGCCTGTGGTGTTAGTGGGTGCGATGCGGCCAGCGACGGCCCTCAGTGCTGATGGGCCGTTGAACCTCTATCAAGCGATCAAGGTGGCTGTGAGCCCCGAAGCTCGTAGCCATGGCGTTCTGGTGGTGGTGGATGGCCAGATCCATGGAGCGAAGGCGGTCACCAAAATCGCAACCCAAGGGGTGAGTGCCTTCGCTAGCCCTGATTCAGGTCCGTTGGGTTGGGTGGATGATGCCGGCGTGCATCTTGCGACCGCGCAGCAGGGGCTTCCAAAACCTCTCGCCCAGATCCAGCTGCCCAATCATTGGCCACGGGTGGCGATCGTCTATGGGTGTGTGGAGCCTTCGGCTGATTGGATCACGGCTCTCCTGGAGGCTGGAGTTCAGGGTTTGGTCTTCACGGGAACCGGCGCAGGGCAGCTATCCGAGCTGGAGCGCTCCGCCTTAAAAGCTTGGGATGGCCCCTTGCCTCTGATGTTGCGCTCGAACCGTTGTGGTTCTGGCCCGGTCTATGGCGATGCCGATCAAGCTCAGCTTGGATTGCTGCCGGCGAGTTGTCTGAACCCGCAGAAAGCGCGCGTTTTGCTGCTGCTGGCTTTGATGGCGGGGCTTGATCAGAAAGGTTTGGCGTCCTTGTGTGAAGCGGCTTAGGACGTCGTGAGGGGCGCATGAATCGGGATGCGCACGCGCTGCACTTGAGTGCATTCGACGAGGCAGACCATGCCTGTTTCCACGTCAGCAACTTGAAGCAAGGGCGACGGATCCCCCTCCACAGGAGTGTCTTCTACCCGCAACACTTCTCCCATCCACCAATCTTTCGATTCAGTCGCTTTCGCTTCTTGGCTGGCCCAGACGATCACGACATCGCCGGCTTGTACAGACAGCACCGAGGGCTGGTTCGTTCTCGCAGCAGTTTTCGTAGAAGACCTCACGCCTGAAGGAGCGCTCACACCACCAGCGCTCATACCACCCTGAATGAGTACAAGCGTTCTGTCTGTGGTGTATTTGGTGGTCAACGGTTTGCACCTCCACACCATTCATGGCCAAGAAATGGACGTAGAGGGGAGAGCGAAATCACTCAATCTCAGCGGCCACGTGCCATTTGCGCCTGAATTGAAGCAATTGCGTATCTGTGAAAAACGACAAGGTCACCAGGTGCAGCTCAGAAGCTGACTCTGTCTGGATGTCCGACCATGGCCCTCCCTTGAGCTGCTGGGTATAAATCAAGTGTTGAGCATTAAAAAACCGCCTCGTATGTGAAGCGGTAATTAAATGCCTGGACGATCCCCATCACCCGGCCTTTTGCACCACATGTTGTGGTGTTGGAGTAATAGTAATCAAAAATCCCTTTATGTGGTGTGAGTTTTGATTCACTCAAGAATCTGGCCTCTTTTTGTGAAGTTTAGAAAAGCTCTGATTCAAAGTTTTTGAACCACTGCATCTGGTGTTTGAGGGCGTTAATGTGAGCTCCCCCATCACCCGACCTGTCCGTGAGGCAGGTTTTTTTTTGGCCGCACACTACGGGTGGCGTCCCTCGAGACCATTCACGTTTGGTGGCCCATAGGCTGAGATCGAAGCCATTGGGCCAATTGGACGCGTTGGCGGAGAAGAGCCCATGGGAGAAAAGGGTGCTGATGCCAGCTTGCTCCTCTTCAAAAGTCTTGCGCTGCAGTCGGTTTACAATTCTGAATCGGCCTTGTCACGAAACAACATGTCCGGCCTTCATTTTTTCTTTAGGTTTGGCTGAACAGTTTTGGTTGGAGCTCCCAATCTCACCATGGCTAATTCCCGCAAGGACCTTGGATTGCTGGCAGGTACGTTCCTCGTTGGGCTGGGTGCCCTCGAGATGGTGCTCTACGCCTTTGGGTGAGGATCTCAGCGCAGTGAATCCATCCCGTCACTCCATCAAGTCACTGCATCCCGTCACTGCATCACGGTGACCACCGTTGAATCATCGAGTTGTCCTGGAAGGGAGATGGATCGCCCCACTTTGCGAACATTGGTGCCGGCCATGGCATCGAGGAAGGGCTGCACACCCCCTTGATCGCAGCCTTCAGGAGGGTCGCCAATCACATATTGCACAGGGATGACGCGCTTGGGGTTGAGCTGGTTCACAAGCTCCGCGGCTTCATTTCCATCAAAAATTTTGCTGCCCCCGCCAACGCCAAGGATCAGCACATCTGGCCGTCCAAGCAGCACCTGATCAGCACCGGAGATTGGGCCAGCAGTGGCACCGAGATGGGCAAAGTTCAAGCCCCCCTGTGTCCATCGCCAGATGGTGGCATTTCCAAACCGTCGACCGCCCATTCGGTCGTGTGGACTTCCAAAGCCTTCGAGGTTGAGACCACCGATCCGATAGGCCCCTGGTTTCACCAAATAGCGGCCACCAGCGATGCCTTGTGCTCCCTCATCGGCGAGCTGAGAGCTCGCCAAAATGATCCCTGCATTCACCCGAGGCTCTGGAAGTCCTGCGGCACAGCCCACAGCCTGATAAGGGTTGAGGAGTACGGACTGTCCACCGCCCTGGATTAGAAGAGCCCGTTGGCCGTAGCTGCTAATGCTCACCCCTCCACCTGCATGGGCGGCCCCTTGTAGAGATAGCGCCATGCCTGCGGCGGCGATCACAGCAGAGCGCAGGAGGGTCATGGAAATTCTAAAAATTGAGTTTGAAGCTAACAGCGTTAACTCGCAGCTTCCTTCAGGAAATTGGCAAGGAGCTGGTGTCCGGAGTCTGTGAGCACACTTTCTGGATGGAACTGCACCCCCTGCAAGTGGGGATAGTCCCGATGGCGCAAACCCATCACCATGCCGTCGGCAAGCCACGCGGTGACTTCAAGGCAATCCGGCAGGCTGTCTCGATCGGCCACAAGGCTGTGATATCGGGTGGCTGTGAGGGGTTGGGGAAGTCCTGCAAACACCCCTTCACCGTGATGCAAGACCGGTGAGGTTTTGCCATGCATCAGTTCTGGAGCACGCACCACTTTGCCTCCATACACCTGGGCGAGGGCTTGGTGGCCAAGGCATACCCCCAAGGTGGGAGTTGTGGGAGACAGATCCCTTAAAACATCGAGGCAGACGCCGGATTGGTTGGGATCGCCAGGACCTGGTGACAAGAGAATGGCTTTGGGATTGAGACGACGAATCTCCGCAAGGCTGAGGGCATCATTCCGCTCCACCCTGAGGTCGGCGGCTACAGGATGCTGCGGGGCGAGTTCGCCGAGATATTGCACCAGATTGAAGGTGAAGCTGTCGTAGTTATCAATGACCAGCAACATCAGCGAACAGGTGGCGAAGGATGGGGGTTAAAGCCCCAGACGAAGAATTAAGGGGGGCAAGAGCAGGAACGTGGCAATCAGCATTGAACTGATCGCGGCTGTCAGAACAGCCGCTGCTGCACAGTCTTTCGCAATGCGGGCGAGGGGGTGGTATCTCCTGCCAATGGCAAGGTCGACCACGGCTTCCATGGCCGTGTTTAAGAGCTCCAGCACAAGAACGGCCGTCACGGTAAGCACCAGCACGGCTAGGCGGATGAGATCAAGCTGAAGCCAGCCGGCCAATGCAAAAACCACGGAACCAATCAGCACGTGGATCCGGAAGTTGCGTTGGGTGGCGAAGGCGTAGCCCAATCCCTGGGCGGCGTAACGGAAGCTGGCCGGAAGATCCCCAGCAATGCGCCAACTGCGATGTCGGAGGGAACGGGCCATCACTGCAACCTGATTAGGTGCTGCATCGGTGGAGGGGGGCCGGCTTGTTTGTTGTACGCATCAGCACTCACTCGATCTCCACAGGACGTTTGTCCTTAAGCAGAACGTTACCCGTACTGTCTAGAAGACGCTCCTGAAGGGCAAGCATTGCGCTGAGGCTTTGCTCATCGGGATGGTCCCATCCCAAAAGGTGTAAGAGGCCATGACTGATCAGCCAATGCAGTTCGTAGTGAAGGCTGTGGTCGTGGCTTTGGGCCTGTTGTTGAGCGGTGTCGACCGACACGATGATGTCTCCGAGTTCCACCGCTTCGCTCTCGACTGCTTCGCCCTCTAGCCAGTCGGGTGTGTCGTCGAGGGCTGCAAAGGACAACACATCGGTGGGGCCTGATCTCTGCCGCCATTGGCGATTGAGTTCAGTGATTCCTGCATCGTCGGTGAAGCGCAATCCGAGGCTCACCTCTGGTGCTTGTCGGACAACGGACGGACAAGACAGGTCGGGAGTCGAACGGACGAGCTCAATCCACTGCTGCAACACCGGTGCCCAGGTTGTATGCGACAGCAGGGATCCTTTGAGGGGTCCAGGAATCTCTACACCACTCGCATCCAGGGAGAGGTCCAGTTCCATGCCTACTGGGGCAAGGTTGGCCGGCCTAACCAAGCCACCAGGGTGATGAAGCCAAGGAGCCCAACGGCAGTGAGACCGAAGTGAAGCAAGCTTTGACGCCCTTTGCGCACCATGTTGCGCATCGCTTGCTTCACGAAGCTGGGCGGCGGAGTGGTGGGCTGGTTGGACTCGGTGCTCATGGGTGGTCAGCTGTCGGCATCGTCGCCGGGTCGGTCGACACCCTGCCGCAGAGATGCGTCGATGAAGGGATCAAGTGCGCCATCCATCACCGCTTGCACATCGTTGGTTTCCTCCTGGGTGCGCAGGTCTTTCACCATTTGATACGGATGGAACACGTAATTACGGATCTGGTTTCCCCAGGCGGCTTCCACAATGTCGCCACGAATGTCGGCGATTTCAGCGGCCCGTTGCTCTTGGGCGATCACCAATAATTTGGCCTTCAGCAGAGCCATGGCTTTTTCTTTGTTCTGCAGTTGTGAGCGCTCTTGGGTGCACCGCACGGCCAGGCCAGTGGGTAAGTGTTGGATGCGGACGGCTGTTTCAACCTTGTTCACGTTCTGACCACCGGCACCACCGGAGCGCGATGTGGTCACCTCTAAATCCTTTTCAGGAATGTCGATATCGACGTCTTCCTCCAGTTTTGGCATCACTTCGATCCCGGCGAAGCTGGTTTGGCGTTTGTCGTTGGCGTTAAACGGTGAAATCCGGACCAATCGATGGGTGCCTTTTTCGTTGCGGAGGTAGCCATACGCATAGCGGCCCTCCACTTCGATGGTGGCGCTTTTAATCCCTGCCTCTTCTCCCTCGCTGATTTCGTCGATGGTTACCCGCATGTCGTGGTCTTCGGCCCAACGGGTGTACATGCGAAGCAGCATTTGGGCCCAATCCTGGGCATCCGTTCCACCGGCACCGGCATTGATGCTGAGGACGGCACCTTCTTTGTCGTACTCACCGCTCAGCAACCGCTCGAGTTCCCAGCGATCGAGCCCCTGACGCAGTTCAGTGAGGCCCTGCTGTGCTTCCCCCAGCATGTCTTCATCCGCCTCCAGCTCATACAGCTCGAGTGTCGCCTTGGCGTCATCAATGGCACTGCGCCAATCGGCCAGTTGCTGCAGTTGCGCCTTCACCTCATCGAGGCGGCGCATTTGTTTTTGCGCGTTTTGCTGGTCGTTCCAGAAGTCTGGTTGTGCGGCGAGCTGTTCGAGATCCTGCTGCCTGGCGTTCAGTGCAGGTACGTCAAAGACAGTCCTGGGCATGGCCCAGGCGGTCAGTGAGCTCAGATAGGTCGCGCTTGAAGTCGGTGAGATCCAGCAAGGACTCGGCCTTAATCAACTCTGAAGCTATCAGCGCATTTGCTGCATAGAGTCGCTGCAACGGTGCTTTTTTTGTCATGGCCAAGGTTGAGATCTACACCTGGCGCACCTGTCCGTTCTGCATTCGTGCCAAAGCACTGCTGGATGGAAAGGGTGCTGCCTACACGGAAATCAGCGTTGACGGCGATGAGCCTGGTCGTGATGCCATGGCGGCTCGTGGCAACGGGCGCCGCAGTGTTCCTCAGATCTTCATCAACGACGCCCATGTGGGTGGTTGTGATGAATTGCATGGTTTGGAGCGAGCCGGAAAGCTCGACTCCCTTTTGAACGCTTGATCCATGCGTCAGCTGTTTGTGCTGGATCCGCTCCAGCAGATCAATCCTCTAAAAGACTCCTCAGCGGCCTTAATGCAGGCCGCTCAGCGGGCTGGTGATGAGGTGTGGGCCTGCACCCCTGCCGATTTGATTGCCCGAGGCGATGAACCGTTGGCGATGGCGCTCCCGGTAACCCCGGAACCATGGATCACGATTGGCGCCAGTGAACGTCAGTGCCTCACGGGCTTTGATGTGATTTGGATGCGCAAGGATCCACCCGTTGATGAGGCGTATTTGTATGCCACCCATCTACTTGAGGTGGCAGAACGTGCCGGCGTGCGGGTGCTCAACCGCCCGAGTGCCCTGCGGGCATGGAACGAAAAGCTTGGCGCATTGCGCTTTTGCCGTTGGATGGCTCCCACCACCGTCTCCGGACGAGTGGCAGAACTCAGAGCGTTTGCCCAGGAGCAAGGCGATGTGGTGCTTAAGCCCCTCGGAGGTCGGGCTGGTTTAGGTGTGATCCGCGTGAATGCTGAAGCGCCTGGTCTCAAGGCGTTGTTGGAGCTGGTCACGGAGCAGGAGCGATTGCCGGTGATGGCCCAGGCGTTTTTGCCTGCGGTCACGGATGGTGACAAGCGGATCCTGTTGGTGGATGGCGAACCGCTGGGGGCGGTAAATCGTCGCCCTTTGGCTGGAGAATTCCGCAGCAATTTGGCCGTCGGCGGTCAGGCGGAAGCGACGGAACTCACCGATCGTGAACGGCAGATTTGTGCTGCGTTAGCCCCCGCGCTTCGGGCGGAAGGCTTGTTCTTTGTGGGTATTGATGTGATCGCGGGGATGCTGAGTGAGATCAATGTCACCAGCCCCACGGGCGTGCGGGAGGTGGAACGCCTCATGCAGCAACCCTTGGCTGATCAAACGGTCGAACGCTTACACCGCGCTTGTTGAACCGGGTTCTTAGAACAGCGCCCTTTTGGCGCTCCGTCTGTCTTGGGGGCGTTGCTCCATCGACCCCAAGACCAGCTGATCGGCGAGAACGGCAAGCTTCAAGCCCACTTCCTGAAGCTCCCGCTCGGCGATGGAGCCACGGACGAGTCCAGCCCCTGCGGTGAGATCCAAACGACGTCCCTGGGCATGGCCGCATCGGATTGCGACCCGTAGTTCGGCATCTCCAGCGCTGTCGATCCAGCCGATCGGAGCGGCGTAATTCCCCCGCTCAAACGGCTCCAGCGTTCGCAACCAGGCCATTGCTTCGCGTCTGGGTAGCCCGGCAACGGCAGGGGTGGGGTGCAATTGTTCGGCCAGTGCCAGCACCGACTTCCCTTGGGCCGCTGCCGTGATTGGCGTGTGGAGATGGGTGAGGCGCCCATGGCGTGCCAGCTGGGGCTGGGGCCGTCGCCAGGGAGACAGACCGCTTTGGCGTAGTTGGTCGGTAATGGTTTCCACCACCAATTCATGTTCTCGCCGGTCTTTGTCGGAGCGGAGCAATAGCTGGCCGTCGTCCCCTGGTCCTGCGGTGCCAGCAAGTGCATCGCTGCGTAGGAACCCTCCGCGGAGGCTTAAGAGCCGTTCTGGAGAAGCGCCAAAGAACACATCGTCGGCGTTGCGTTGCCAAAGGAAGCGACAGCTGCCGGCCTGTTGACGCCGCAAGCGGGTTAGGAGCGGCAAGGGATCGAAGCTTGTCCCCACATCGATGGATTGGCGCACCGCCAAGACCAATTTGTGGAGTTCACCGCCATTCACCAACTCCAAACCACGCTCCAGGGCGCTGGCGTAGCGCTGTTGCCAGGAGCTGCTGTCGCGGCTGTCCAGTGGAATCGCCGAGCTCAGCCTGGGTGGATCTACTTCTTTGTTTTGCAGGTCGAAGTGCTTCAACCACAGCTGCTCGGCTAGTTCACGGGCTTCGGCGGCGTTGCTCACCACACCGTTCAGCCGGAGCCAGCCCCGCCGTCCTTGGCGACTGAGTTGCCAGCGGGGCAACACGGCCTGCACCGCTGGGCAGCCGGGGGTGTGATGGTCGCGCTCACTGGTTTGATCAAAAAATTGAAACGACAGCAAGACCCTGGGTCGGGCAAGGGCTGGCGTGTCGGGCTTGGTGTCTGTCAGCCGACTCAGGCTCAGGTCGGCGAACCGTTGGGCGAGTTCGAAGCGACGTGCACCAGCCAATTCCAGCTGCTGGCAGTGGCCGGCGGCGGCAAAGCAAAGGCCGGGTGCGCTGTCCCAAAGCACACGAAATGTGTGGTCAACCGCGAGCTGAGGCAGGCCCTGGAGTGGATCGATGCCATCCAATGGCAGGGCCAAACTCAACAACCCGTCGTCGTGCTGGCGCTCAAGCCAGCCCCGCTGGGCCGCGGCAATTAAGTTGCTGAAACTCAGATCAGCCGACATCCGCGGCGTGGCTAGCCATGGGGACTGTTCAAATGTATGGGCCACCAACCGGGTGATAGGGCCTCTGCCTATGGAAGAGCCGAAGGCTGTCGCAACCCGTTACGCCCAACGACGGGCGTTATGGAAGGCCGCGATCAAGTGGCCGATGTATTCGGTTGCCGTGATGCCGGTGCTTTTGGCCGCTGGATGGCAGCTTGGTTTTAAGGGAATGCTGCGTTGGGATCAGCTCTTTGGTTTTCTGCTCGCTGCGATTCTTTTATTGCTTTGGGAGAACCTGAGCAACGATTTATTTGATGCCGATACAGGTGTGGATGCGGTTGGTAAGCCCCATTCGGTTGTGAATCTCACCGGCCGTCGGGATCGCATCGCCTGGCTGTCGTCTGCGGCCCTACTCCTCGGTTTGAGCTTGATGGGATGGCTGGCCTGGCGAAGCCATCCCGCCGTGTTGCTGCTGGTGTTGCTCAGTTGTGGCCTGGGCTACGTCTACCAAGGCCCGCCATTTCGTTTGGGCTACCAGGGGCTAGGGGAACCGCTCTGTTGGTTGGCGTTCGGTCCGGTTGCCACATCCGCAGCTCTGTTGGTGCTAGCGCCAGCCGGATCGGGGGAGGTGCCTTGGATAACAGCCTTGGTGTTAGGTGCTGGCCCGGCCTTGGCCACCTCCCTCGTGCTGTTTTGCTCCCACTTCCACCAGGTGGAAGAAGATGCTGCCCATGGCAAGCGGTCACCGGTGGTGCGCCTGGGGACCGCGCGGGCCGCAGCGCTGATTCCTTGGTTTGTGGGTCTCACCCTCACGTTGGAGTGGTTGCCGGTGGCCTTGGGCCATTGGCCGCCCACGGCCTTGCTCAGTGGTTTGGGCTTGCCGGCTGGTTGGGCCTTGATGCGTTTGCTCCAGCGCCATCACGACAAGCCGAAGCAGATCAGCGGCAGCAAGTTTCTGGCGTTGCGCTTTCAGGCTTGGAATGGTTTGGGGCTGAGTGTTGGCCTGGCCCTGGCGCGCGTCTGGACCGGCGGATGACGCTTCAGCTTCAGGTGCGTTCCTTCAGTTTTTCGCTCCTGCAACCGTTGCGGACCGCCACTGGTGTGGTGGCCAAGCGGCGCGGTTGGCTGCTGCGGTTGTGCGATGGCGATACCGGAGCCGTGGGTTGGGGCGAGGTGGCGCCGTTGCGAACGGAGCAGTGGTTGCACTGCAAAATATTGATGGGAGCGCTGCCTGAAGCGGTGAGCCGTAATCAGCTTGAGGTGTTGATCCATCAGGGTCCAGGGGCGTTTGGCTTTGGCTTGGGTGCAGCATTGGCCGAGTTGGATGGACTCGTCGGGGATTTGTCCTCCCAGCCTTGGCAAGAAGCGCCCCCCCCGGCTCACCTACTGCCAGCGGGCGATCAGATGCTCATGGCATTGGATCAAGTTCTCATCGACTGCCCGCCATCCCACGCGCTCACCTTCAAGTGGAAGGTGGCTACAGAAGCATCGGAACGTGAACAACGTTGGTTGGAGCAGCTTCTCGTGCGTCTTCCCCATAACGCCAGGCTGCGGTTGGATGCCAATGGCGGGTGGGATCGCTTGACCGCAGGAGTTTGGCTAGAGCGGTTGCGGCAGGAGTCGCGGTTTGATTGGCTGGAGCAGCCGTTGGCGGTGACTGACCACGAAGGGCTCGAGCAATTGGCCCAACGCGGATCGGTGGCCCTCGATGAATCACTTGAGCATCGACCCGAGCTCCGAAACAGCTGGATTGGCTGGCAGGTTCGGCGTCCGTCGGTGGATGGGGATCCAAGGCCGTTGTTGCGGCAAATCCAAGCTGGAGTTCCCTATCGAATGGTGAGTACGGCGTTCGAAGCCGGGATCGCTCGCCGTTGGGTGCACCATTTGGCGGCGTTGCAGTGGGTTGGCCCAACGCCTGCTGCCCCTGGTCTGGCGCCGGGATGGTGCCCTGAAGGAGCCTTGTTCTCTCACAATCCAGAGCTGGTCTGGGCAGCTGCAGGGTGATTGATCCCGACCACATCTTGCAGGCCTTGGATGCCGGTCGATGGGTGCCATTGGCCGATGCACCAGTGCCGCTGCCCCAGGATTTGTTCCCGCCAGGTCCAGGAGTCGTGGTGAGGAGTGGAGGCAGCAGCGGTGGTCGTCGATGGTGTTTGCAGCCTCGCCACCATCTCGATGCTTCCGCTGCTGCTACGGCCACTTGGCTGCAGGGCATCGAGATGGATCCCAAGCGGTCCCTGGTGCTCAATCCTTTGCCGATTCATCACGTCAGTGGGCTGATGCCTTGGTGGCGCGCCCGCAGCTGGGGGGTGCCCCACCACCGCTTGCCTTCAACGTTGATGAAGCAGCCTGGAGAACTGCTCCGTCATTGCAGGGATTTGCCGGACTGGTCGAATCGTGCGGTGTTGCTCTCGTTGGTGCCAACGCAGTTGGGTCGGTTGCTCTCTGATCCGGCTGGCCGGGAATTCTTGGGCGAGATGCGGGTGATTTGGGTTGGTGGGGCGTCGTTGGCCAAGCCCCTGGCGGAGCAAGCAAGGGCTGCCGGAATTCCCTTGGCTCCTTGCTACGGGGCAACTGAAACGGCGGCGATGGTGACGGCGCTCTCCCCTCAACAATTTTTGGCTGGGGATTCATCCTGCGGAGCCCCCTTGAGCGATGTGGAATTGCGGCTCGGAGTTGATGAAGCTTTAGAGGTCCGAACCCAACGCCTGGCAATGGGCTCATGGAGTGATGAAAAGCCTGACGTGTTGTTGCCTGTTGCGAATTCCACGGGTTGGTGGCGTTCAGGAGACCGGGCCCAGATCAATGGGGGGTTAGTGACTGTCTCTTATACACATCTCCGA
>CAXDNN010000025.1:0-19511 GCA_963990675.1 uncultured Synechococcus sp. | reverse complement strand
GTTCGTTCGACTTGCATGTGTTAAGCACGCCGCCAGCGTTCATCCTGAGCCAGGATCAAACTCTCCGTTGTAGATCAATCCCTTTTGGCTTTCACCTCAGATTGACTTGCTTCACCCACACCTAAGCACTGGCGTACTTGATGCAGTTGTCGCCACCTTGTCTTCTGACAGATCAAGGGTTCTTAAGAGTGCACTTCTGATTTCTCATCGTGACTTTCCAGGATCTCAGATCCGGTCGTTGCTCCACACTGCGCACACCGACAACGCAAAGGCTCGTGAAAACCTCCTTGTTGTAAGCGCAATGCTTCATTGCAACTAATAATTTTTGACGGGACCTCACACCTTTATCGCAATTTCATTTGAATCCAAATCACATCTCGCGATGTAATCCAAACTCAAACGCGATAAAAGCGTCAGTTCCTAAACTTTTCAATTGTCCAGGTGCGATCAACTCATTTCACTCCCTCTCGGAAGCGGATGGCTGATCAACGCGGTCGTTTCCAACCGCTTTGAAAACTTACAACACCGTCGGATCTCTCCCGCGGCCTCGTAAGTCGACCTCAGAACATCTAAAAGCTCTCGCCTTTAGCGCTTCGGTCTTGCGCGCTCGCCTCTCGGCTCCCGCGCAAGACAAAAACATAACACCTCCTCCTACCCACGCGCAACTGGATACAGGCAAAGAGCATCTGCAGACTTGCTTCCACTGGCGGAACCCTTTGCCATCACTAGGTTTCAAAAAGAAGCCTGCACCTGGAGTGCCATGGGGACGCGATTTACGGAAGAGAGTCAGCGATTTCGTCCCAGTTCTAAAGAAGACCAAGTGGTCCAGAAGGCTCAGGAGCACTTTGAACGCACTCTCATATCGATTCAGGGACAACTCGCAGGAAGCGTTGCAGCTCTTGAAAGTAGTTATGCCGATTCGGAGCTGAACTACGGCGAAATCTTCGTTCGGGACAACGTCCCGGTGATGATTTATTTGCTGGTGCAGGGTCGCTTCGCCATCGTGAAGCAATTCCTGAAGGTTTGCCTCGACCTGCAAAGCACGAGTGTGCAAACCCGTGGGGTTTTTCCGACAAGTTTCGTGGAGGAAGAGGGGAATCTGGTCGCTGATTATGGCCAGCGGTCCATCGGACGGATCACCTCTGTCGATCCGAGCCTGTGGTGGCCGATCCTCTGCTGGATTTACGTCAAACGGAGTGGAGATACTGATTTTGGTCGGAGCCCAGAGGTGCAACGCGGGATACAACTCCTGCTTGATCTGGTGCTGCATCCCAGCTTTGAAGGAACACCTGTGCTGTTCGTACCGGACTGCGCCTTCATGATCGATCGTCCGATGGACGTGTGGGGCGCACCACTGGAAGTGGAAGTGTTGTTGTACGGCGCACTAAGAAGCTGCATTGAGCTCATGGAGCTTTACCAACGCCACGACAGCAGCGCACTCCTGGCAGAGCGTCTCCGCCTCAGTCGCAAATGGACCCATGACCTGCGGCAATTTCTGTTGAAGCATTACTGGGTCACCAGCAAAACCATGCAGGTCCTCCGGCGTCGCCCCACGGAGCAATACGGAGAGAACCAGCACCAAAACGAATTCAATGTTCAACCTCAGGTGATCCCTGATTGGCTACAAGACTGGCTTCAGGATCGAGGTGGATACCTCATCGGCAACATTCGGACAGGCAGACCGGACTTCCGTTTCTACAGCCTTGGCAATTCCCTCGCCTCCATGTTTGGACTGCTCACTGCGCCACAACAACGGGCCTTGTTTCGGCTCGTGCATCACAACCGTGATCACCTCATGGCACAAATGCCGATGCGAATCTGTCACCCCCCCATGGAAGGAGTGGAGTGGGAACACAAAACGGGGTCCGACCCGAAAAACTGGCCCTGGAGTTATCACAACGGTGGGCATTGGCCCAGCCTGCTTTGGTTTTTTGGATCATCCATCCTTCTCCATGAGCGGCTGCATCCCAATGCTGACGTGCTGTTAATGAGTGAAATGACAACACTCCTGGACGAGTGCTACTGGAGCCATCTCAACCAACTCCCTCGGCAACAGTGGGCTGAATATTTCGACGGCCCAACGGGAACATGGGTGGGACAACAATCAAGGACATTTCAAACGTGGACCATCGTGGGGTTCCTCCTAACCCACCATTTCCTACGTGTGAATCCCGATGACGTCCTAATGCTGAACCTGGATGCTGGCCTCGGCCATTAATTCAGAGAGCCAAAAGGTCACAAAAAAAACCCCAGCTCATTCGAGCTGGGGTTTTTTAGAGTTTGTTCAAAGACGGCTCAAAACAAGCCGAGAGTGAGGGACTTATCGATTGGCATTGCAGCACCGATACCCAAATAGATGGTGGTGATGGTCCCAAACAGGAACACCGTCATGGCCACGGGACGGCGGAATGGATTTTGGAACTTGTTGAAGCTCTCAATAAACGGAACAAGCATCAATCCCAATGGGACCAAAGTTTGAAGAGCAATCCCAAGAAGCTTGTTTGGAACAACACGCAGGATCTGGAACACCGGATAGAGGTACCACTCGGGAAGGATCTCAAGAGGTGTCGCAAAGGGGTCGGCCTTATCGGCCAACATTGCAGGGTCGAGAACTGCTAGTCCAACAACGCAGGCAATAGTGCCAAGGATGACAACTGGGAAAATGTAAAGAAGGTCGTTCGGCCAGGCAGGCTCACCGTAATAGTTGTGACCCATGCCCTTAGCGAGCTTGGCCCGCATTTTGGGATCAGAGAGATCAGGCTTCTTGAGAATGTGCATCAGTTAATCCAAATGTTGAAAGAACGGAAGGAACAACGATCACAAGGGACCGGAAATACCTTGTTTGCGGATCATCAGGAAGTGCATGAGCATGAACACTGCGAGCAGCCAAGGCATCACGAAAGTGTGAAGGCTGTAGAAGCGAGTCAGGGTGGCTTGACCAACGCTTTCTCCACCACGCAGTAACTCAACCATGAAGTCTCCAACCACGGGAATGGCGGCAGGAACGCCAGAGACAATCTTCACAGCCCAATAGCCAACTTGATCCCAAGGGAGGGAGTAGCCAGTAACACCGAACGAAACCGTAATCACAGCCATGGTGACACCAGTCACCCAGGTGAGCTCACGAGGACGCTTGAAACCACCGGTGAGATAAACCCGGAACACATGCAAAATCAGCATGAGCACCATCATCGAGGCACTCCAACGGTGCACCGAGCGAATCAGCCAGCCAAAGCTGACGTCAGTCATCAGGTACTGAACGGAGGTGTAGGCCTCAGCAACTGTTGGCTTGTAATAGAAGGTCATCGCGAACCCAGTCGCGAACTGGATCAGGAAGCAGACCAACGTGATCCCGCCCAGGCAATAAAAGATATTGACGTGGGGGGGGACGTATTTTGTGCCGATGTCATCAGCAATGTCCTGGATTTCCAGACGTTCCTGGAACCAGTCGTAAACGGGCGAAGAGTTCGCCATGCACAAGCGGGCTCGGGTTGCGAAAGTCTACGGAGCACGCTTCAACCAACGAGGCGAAAGGACTGTGATGTATCCAACTGTTAACAACTTCTCACATCGCCTGCGGCGCAACACATCTCCCATGGCCAAAAAGCTCATTGCTTCATTAATTGCGGCCTGCATCGCATTTGGAGTGGTGTTCGCGCCCATTTCGACGGTCTACGCCCTTAGCGATACCCAACAGCTGGTGGTCGATAGCTGGCGCCTGGTGAACCAGGGCTACTGGAACCCGGAACGGCTCGATGAAGTGCGATGGCGACGCCAACGTCAAAAAGCTCTCGAAAAAACAATTCAGAGCAGCGAAGACGCCTACAACGCCATTGAACAGATGCTCGGGGCACTCGGCGACCCCTACACGCGACTTCTACGGCCGGAGGACTACGCAGCGATCAAAAACAGCACCAGTGGCAACCTCAGTGGTGTGGGCCTGCAACTCGGTCCTGATGAGCAACAAAACCAGGTGGTCGTGATTTCAGCATTGGACGGATCGCCAGCTGCGGACGCCGAGATCGCTAGCGGGACCTATCTCCTCGCTGTCGATGGGCAACCAATCGCCGATCTCGGCCTCGAAGGCGCCGCCAATGCGCTTCGCGGTGAAATTGGCACCCAGGTGGTGCTGACGCTGCAACAGGGAAGCAATAACCCTGAAGAGCTGTCCTTAGAACGGCGCAGCGTCGACCTTCGTCCGGTACGAACACGCCGGTTGCGCACCGAATCCCACACCCTGGGTTATTTACGAATTACCCAGTTCACGGAAGGGGTTCCCAAACAAGTGCTGGAGGCACTCGCTGAACTTCAAGACAAAGGCATCGAAGGATTGGTCCTGGACCTACGCAATAACTCCGGTGGGCTGGTGAGTTCTGGATTAGCCGTTGCAGACGACTTTCTCAGCGGTGGCGCCATCGTTGAAACCCGCAATAGAGAAGGCATCACAGACAGCATTCAGGCCGGAACTGCAACTCTGTTCGATGGCCCCATGCTCACGCTGGTGAATGGCGGCACGGCAAGCGCCAGCGAAATTCTTGCGGGTGCCTTGCAGGACAGCGGTCGCTCAACCCTGCTGGGCAATCGAACATTCGGAAAAGGGCTGATTCAAACCCTTACGAACCTGAGTGACGGCAGTGGTCTTGCCGTCACCGTGGCGGGCTATGTCACCCCCAGCGGGCGCGATATTCAGGATGCAGGCATCGAACCCGATCGCCTTCTTTCCGATCCTGAACCTCTTAACCCAGGCGGGGAGGGAGACCGCTGGCTGAATGAAGCAGAGCAGTGGATGGCGTCGTTGCTGGAGCTCGATAGCAACACCTCCATCCCATGAGGCAACGGACGTACAACGATCCACTGCATCGAGAAATCGGTCTAGAGCAGAACGCCCCTTGCGAGGCCATGGTGATGGAACTCGTGGACACGGCGCCATTTCAACGCCTGCGTCGCATCCGTCAGCTCGGTCCAGCCTTCCTGACCTTTCATGGCGCTGAATCAAGCCGCTTCACCCACTCGTTAGGTGTCTTTCACCTGGCACGTCGTGCGTTTAAACGCATGGTGGAGCAAGCCCCAGAACTTGACCATTACCGGCCTGTCTTGTATGCGGCAGCACTCCTCCATGACTTAGGTCACGGCCCGCTTAGCCATACCGGCGAAGAAATGTTTGGCCTGCGCCATGAGTCCTGGTCTGCGCGGATCATCCGCGACCACAACGACATTCGCAAATGCCTCGAACAGGAGCAGCCAGGCACAGCCGATTCCGTGGCCGATTTGTTGGAGCACGGCATCAGCCCCCATCCCGTCATCCAGCGGCTGGTCAGCAGTCAGTTGGATTGCGACCGACTCGATTATTTGCTTCGCGATAGTTACAGCACTGGCACGCGCTATGGACAACTCGACATCGATCGGATTCTGGGGGCGTTAACTCTGGCGCCAGACGGCGACATCGCCATACATCCAAAAGGGTTGATGGCCGTGGAGCATTACCTGGTCGTTCGCAATTTGATGTACCGCAGCGTTTACAACCACCGACTCAATGTGGTGTGCAACTGGCTGCTGGAACGACTCGTCCAACTGGTACGCGATCTTGGTCCCCAAAACGTCTGGGCTGACGACGTGATGGCCCAGTGGCTGTGGAACGCCGACCAAATCAACCTGGACCTTTTCCTGGCCAATGACGATGTACGCACCGGTTATCACCTGCAGCGATGGAAAGAGGAAGGGCCTGCAGCAGTGGCAGAACTCAGCGCTCGTTTTCTCAACCGCGACTTGTTTAAAGCCACGGCGGTTGATCATTTGAGCCGTGAGAACCAGCTCAAATCGTTGGCGATCGCGACGCGTCTAGCCGAAAGCCAAGGCCATGAACCTCGAAACAGTTGTGGGCTTCGCCATCAGCAAATCCGCGGATACCACCCCTACAGAGGTGGATTAAGACTTTGGGATGGGCACAAGCTTCAGGCGCTTGAACAAGCCTCTCCCCTCGTGGAAAGCCTGACACAACCGGCCGCAACATCGTGGCTCATTCACCCAGCAGACATCAGTGCTGAGCTGCGTCAAACCATGGCTCTTGAATGGACGACGCGATCGAACTGGGCCGCAGAACCATGAAGCTAAAGCTCCCAAATCATCGTGTCCAGCACTGGAAGGACGCGATTAAAGACTTGCTTGACTCCGCAAAGACGGAACACGTTGATCTCGACTGTGGGGACTGGTTCCTGACTTACACAGACCTACAAGACCTCATGGTCCAGGTGGATCAAAGCGGGCGACGGCTTGATTCGTTGATCAGCAACGTTCCTGCCACCATCGTGAGTGCCAGAGCATTTGGTTTAGAAGCCAGGCTGCAACCGTCCGAACCGTTCAAATCAAGGGATCTCATTAGGCCTGAACGTCCAAACGAAGAAACTCCAACACAGCCAACTGGCGTGATGTTTCATCAGGGCACATTGCGCTCCGGTGACTACCTGCAAAGCGATCGGAGCATTTTGATTTATGGAGATGTCAATCCTGGAGCCACGGTTACTGCGTGTGGAGACATTTTGATTTGGGGCCGCTTGAGAGGTGTGGCCCATGCAGGGTCGGAGGGCTCCACACAAGCTCGGATCATTGCGCTGCAACTTCGCCCCCTTCAGCTCCGAATCGCCGATGCTGTCGCGCGCGGACCCGAGGACCTTCCCCAACCCGGGTTAGCGGAACAAGCCTCCCTCCGTGACGGTGTCATCAGAATCGATCCAGCCGAAGTGCTGAGCCTCCAACACGGTTGATCGGAGTTGTCACGACGGATTTGGAGCTTATCCTGATCCAAACAAAGCGGAATCCCGGTGTCGACGACCCGAACGATCCTGATCTGCTCCGGCAAGGGCGGCGTCGGCAAAACCACCACCACAGCCAACCTCGGCATCGCCCTGGCCAGGCTTGGGGCACGCACCGTCGTACTGGATGCCGATTTCGGCCTTCGCAATCTCGACCTTCTCTTAGGTCTCGAAAACAGAATTGTGTTTACGGCTCAAGAAGTGCTTGCCGAGACATGCCGATTGGAACAAGCCCTCGTGAAACATAAGCAAGAGCCCAACCTGGCCCTATTGCCCGCTGGCAATCCTCGAATGCTCGAATGGCTTACACCCAAAGACATGAAATCCATTGTGTCTTTGCTTGAGGAACAATTTGATTACGTCCTGATCGACTGCCCTGCCGGCATCGAAGATGGCTTCAAAAATGCGGCCGCTGCGGCCCGTGAGGCTGTTGTTGTGACCACTCCTGAAGTCGCCGCTGTCCGTGATGCAGATCGCGTCATCGGTCTGCTCAACACCCAAGGGGTCACCCCAGTGCAACTCGTCTTGAACCGAGTGCGGCCCAAGATGATGTCTAACCAAGAGATGTTGTCTGTCGACGATGTCACCGACATCTTGGCTCTCCCGCTGCTCGGTTTGGTCTTTGAAGATGAGCAGGTGATTGTGAGTACCAATCGTGGGGAACCACTGACCCTGGGGGAGAGCGGCTCCCCTGCAGCGAGGGCTTACAACAACATCGCAAGGAGGCTTCAAGGAGAAGACATTGCCCTCATGGACCCTTCCGAAGCACGCCAAGGGTTCCGCGCCAGAGTGCGCCAGTTAATGCAAACCAGACTTTTTTGAATCGATGACCGTCAAAGATTTCATCGACAAGCTCTTAGGCCGTCAAACCTCCAGTGCAAGTACGGCAAAACAACGGTTGCAATTGGTTCTGGCCCATGACCGAAGCGACCTCAATCCGGAACTGCTGGCCCAAATGCGCCGTGAAATCCTCGAGGTTGTTGCTCGTTATGTGGAGATCGATATCGAGGAAGGAGACGTCAGCCTTGAGACCGAAGACCGCATGACTGCTCTTGTCGCCAATCTGCCCATTCGTCGATCAATCCAACAGCCACCGAACGGGGGAACCCTTTAAGCAGTCACTCTTGAGTTTTGACTGCCACCACGCCGCTCACTCCATCGGAAGCCCGTGTAAGCACGCTGTTACTGCAGGGCCTGACGAATCGCGCCATTGCCGATCGACTTGTAATCAGCCTCAGAACCGTGGAATGTCATATCAGTCGTGCCCTATCCAAAACAGGATGTCGGACTCGGCTGGAGCTAGCCCTTTGGATGATGGAACAACCGTTCAACCGCCCAGACTCGAGACCCACTGATCGGTAGAATCGCTCTATGCCGGCTTAGCTCAGTGGTAGAGCAGCGCTTTTGTAAAGCGAAGGTCATCGGTTCAAATCCGTTAGCCGGCTTTTAAGAGATTTTTAGTGGCTGTCTTTGTGAATTGGCGCTGCAAACAACCACACCCCCACCCATAACAAAATCCAAGGGATCAAATTGAATTGAAGAACGGGAGTGATCACGAACTCCAACGGTTCCAACACCCAGTGCAGAACCGTCATAACGGCCAAGCAAAGCCCAACAAGGATGATCATTCCGCTGCATTGATGCCCTCCGGCATCACAGCACCACGGCGAGCAATGCGCCAACAGCCCACATTCCTCCAGATCAATACGGTGCTGGCCTGTCCCGAATGCCTGGGCCAAGGTTGAGGTCCCAGCTGCGCAAGAGCAGGAAAGAACTCAGCTGCTTCAAGGGCCGTCGTCGCAGCAGACTGACCAGAAGGATTGGCACTACTGGTCGCAAGCGGACCACTGATCGAGAGGAGTTTCTGGGTCATTGCACAGGCTGGGATCCGACAGCCAATGTTGGAGCCACCAGGATTGAGGTAGTCCACATAAGGTCCTCGAGCCGGCAGAACCAGCGTGATGGCACCAGGCCAATGCGTGGTTGCCAGGGTTTTGGCGTCGTCATGACACCGGGGATCGACACCTTCTAACAACGCCTCAACCGTGGCCCCCATCAAGATCAGAGGCTTGTCAGCTGGCCGCTGCTTCAGTGCCCAAATGGACTCAGCGTTCCGGGGCAAAACAGCCAGGCCGGGCAACGTGTCCGTCGGAATAATCACCGCTTCAGAGGCTTGCAAACGCCGCGCGACGGACTCGATCGAAAGCACCAATGGACTTTTAGGCACAGTCATAGGGTCGATTCGAGAGCGCGCTGCCCCTGAGCAAAACGGGCAACCCCCTCCAGATCCTTCGCAGCAGAAACGTTCACCAGCCCAGCTCTACGCATTAAATCCTGGACGCTCTCACTTTGGTCATGGTGGTGCTCCAAAAACAGAACGCCACCTGGAGCCAGAGCACGCGGCGCATCCGTTAATAAAGAGCGAATGGCCTCAAGGCCATCCTCTCCACCAACTAACGCAACGTGCGGTTCGTGCTCCCGCACCACAGGATCCAACCCCCCAAGCAATGGGCTGGGGATGTAAGGAGGGTTACTCACCACAATCTCAAGCTGTCCCCAAAAGGCCCGCAAGGGAACCCACCAAGAGCCATGGTGCAGCCGACAAGAATGTTGAGGGGCTAAGGCGTTGAGATTCTTTTCAGCCAACGCCAACGCATCGACACTCACGTCCACGGCATGGCCCTCAGCCTCGGGCCATGCGCGGCACAAGCTGACGGCGATCGGACCACAGCCCGTGCCTAAGTCGGCCCAAGAGCGGGGAGAGCGCCCCCCCGCAAACGCCAAAGCAAAATCCACCAAAAGCTCAGTTTCTTGTCTGGGAATTAACGCCGCAGACGACACTTCTATGAGGACATCTCGCCAAGGACAAACACCAACCAAGTGCTGAAGCGGCATGGACTGCTCCAAATGCAGCAACCAAAACTTTTCGAGCTCCTCCAGTGACTGATATATCGCGATCCTTTCCTCTGGATCAATCAGGAGTCGCTGCAATTCCGACCAGGACACGCCACCGCCAAGATCGAGCAACCAGTCGAGATCAACGGAGCGTCCACCGCGACGCAGTTGTCGACGACGCCAAGCCAACAGATCATTGCCGGCAAGGAACTGCTCGGTCGTCACGATCTGCGCCGCCGCCAAAGATGGCCAGCCTCACATACCAACTGTCCTTGACACTCAAGGGCCAAAAGCCGAGAGGAAAGATGATCCGCCTTCGGCCCCAAGCGCCGCTGGAGCGTCTCAATGGATGCGCCATCTCCGATCGCCTCAAGTAAGTCGACTTGAGCAACGGTTGTTGAAGCAGCCATCAACGGTCCTGCTCCAAGATGCTCGGCCAGGTCAGCTGTCGTTAGGAGCGGTGAGGCTTGATTCCGAAGAAGCGCATTGCTCCCACGCGACGACCAGCGACGCGCATCACCAGGAACAACCCAAACAGGACACTGAAGTTGAGAGGCAAACTTGGCCGAAATCAATGCTCCACTGCGCTCAGGACATTCCACAACCACAAGGGCCTTGGCCAGTGCCACGATCAATCGATTGCGTTCGACAAAAGAGCCTCGACGCATCGCCGTTCCTGGAGACAGCTCACTCAGCAGAAGCCCTTGCCGACTGACTTCAGCCTGAAATGTCTCATGGTGTCGTGGGTAGACACGCTCTAAGGAGGTCCCCAAAACCCCCACCGGACGACCTCCCACGTCCAAACAGCCCCGATGCGTCGCCGCATCAATCCCCTCCGCCAAACCACTGATCACGGGCCAGCCCATCGACGCCAGCGTTCGGCCTAAATCCTGAGCGACTGCGATGCCATGGGATGAAGCGGCCCGAGTCCCCACCACGGCAACAGCATGCTGTTGCCGCAGCTCATGAAGCAGCGAAGAATCACCAGAGTGGTGCAACAAAACTGGGGGACGGTCAAGACGGTCCACCCCCCGGGGCCATTGGTGATCCCCTGGGAGAAGCACATTTTCAGGGACATTGATCTGGGGGGCTTTGCCGTGCACCCGACGAAAGCGTTCCACGCTGGTCCAACAGGATTCGGGCCAAGGGAGCAGCGCTCGAAGCCGATGCGTTGGCCAGCTCCAGAGCTCAGCTGGCCCCACCGAGCATTGACCAGCAACGGCACGAAGAGCGCGAATTCGCGCCGAACCAAGCCCAGGACAATGACTCCAAAGCCACCACCAACGTCGGTCCATTTGAAAATAGTATTTATGTACTCATTGAATCATCTGTGATGACTGGCCCTTGGCGCAGCCGGTTCATCAGTGCTTGCAAGTGACTAGGCGGGCGTCGAAGAACACGGCCGCCGGACACCATGACGAGCTCAACCGATGCATCAGCCATGAGCTGCCCTTCACAAAGCATCCGACAACGCCAGGGCCAGCGCACACCAACAGGACAGCTGCTGATGCTTTCCAAAACAACGAGGTCGCCATGACAAAGGGCATGTCGATAGTTGATTTTTAAAGACACCACTGGCATCTCAATGCCCAGCGACGTCATCTCGACGTAGGTCAGGCCAGCGGCAACCAACGCCTCAACCCTGGCCTCCTCCAACCAAGCCACATAGGCCCCGTGCCACATCACGCCTGCATGATCGGTGTGCTGAGGCAAAACACGCTTCTGCAACTTCCATGGCGTTGGCGTAACGCTGTCCGTCAGCTTGTTTGTCAACACCATTCCTGCCCATAGGCTTCTCCAAAGGCTGCCGCATCAACCATGTTCAGGAACCTGCTTATTGCCGATTCGGGCACAGGCCATGTGGAAGAAATGATCCGCATGCTGCAGGACATCCCCAGCTTCAAAACGGCACGCGTCAACCTTTTGCACGTGGTGCCAGAACAGAGCAAAGCGGGCTCTGAAGGGCACCGAGACAATGCGCAAACCATGCTCGATGGCGCCGTCAACCGCATGGGCCTCGAGCCCAGCGCTGTTCAAAGCTTTGTTCGCGATGGAGACACCAAGCAAACCGTGCTCAAAGTGGCCGAGGAATTAGATGCTGACTTAATTGTGATGGGATCACGGGGACTTGGACGTCTTCAATCGATCCTCGCCAACAGCACCAGCCAATACGTCTTTCAACTCTCAACGCGGCCCATGCTGCTCGTCAGGGATGACCTCTACGTTCGGCACGTCAATCGAGTGATGGTGACCATTGACGGAACTGGAGTTGGTGATGACGCCCTCAGAACCGCCTGCGAGTTAGTGCGAGACATCCCAGGAGGAACACTGACCGGCCTCCACGTGGTTCGACAGGAATCAGCACCCTCCCGCGGAGGGCGAACAAAAGCGGACGACATCCTGGAAGCGGCAGTTCAAAGGGCACGCAGCTTCGGAGTTGACCTCAAAACCATTCACACCGAAGGCAAAGACATCGGTCGAAGCGTTTGCGCCGTAGCCGAGGAGATCAATGCCGACATGCTCGTGATCGCGTCACAAGATCGGCGCCCCCTTGTGGCTCGTGGACTCGTCGATCTCGACAAACTGCTCGGCGGATCAGTGAGCGATTACATCCGTGTTCACGCTCCAGCTCCCGTGCTGCTTGTTCGGGAACCGGAGCGCCGGTAAATCTCAGGCTTCGCTGCGATTCGTGCCGATATAAAGCACGATCAAGAAGATTGCTGGAACCAAAATGAACATGAGGCTGGCAACAAATCCGAGATCGTTGGTTTCCATGGCCGCTGGAGGGATCCCCGCGAAGGTATCACCGGCAAGCGGCCAACGTCGCGGCGAACTCAGCCCTCTTCATCGGCAGTAGTGGCTGAGCCCTTCTCGAGCATGACCTCTTCATCGGGCTCATCGTCGCTCTCCAGTTCATCGTCGGGAGCGGAAGGCCAAGCGGTGGGCCCCATTGGCAGCGGAGCCTGACGCGCCGCAGCGAGCCTGGTTTCGGCTTCTGGCAAGCGCATCTGTGGCCGGGTTAGAACCATCACTGATTTTTCAACCAGGGCCTGACAGGCCAAACGCCATTCCTCGGGACGGCGACGCAACTTGCTGTCCTCCACAGGAGTGCGCGCCGTTAAAGCATCGGCATTGCTCTCGTCCACGACTGAAACGAAACACGTACTGCACTGACCACATCCACCGCAGTTGCCCAACTGCCCTTTGAGGCCATAGAGCTCAAGGCTCTCGCGCAGAGCCACTTCACGCAGATTTTCGCCGGGATAGCACTCCACATCACGACCTTCGCGAACGAAACGGATCACTGGCATGGGAGCGAATGGCAGACAGACACCCATCATGCGGCGAAGGTTTGCGTTTTGTGAACGGTTTAAGCGTTAATCCTTGTCACTGGAACGTTGCATCCCTGTCGTGATTCAACCAACGACCTGGTGGAAGCCCTTACGATCGCGGAGTCTGGTTGCGCGTGCGCAGCCTTGTCCCCCGAACCTGTCCCATGGGATTGCCCTGGTATCGGGTGCACACCGTTGTCATTAATGACCCGGGCCGCCTTTTGGCTGTGCACCTCATGCATACAGCCCTCGTTGCCGGCTGGGCCGGCTCCATGGCTCTGTACGAATTAGCCATTTTCGATCCATCCGATGCTGTCCTGAACCCCATGTGGCGTCAGGGCATGTTTGTGATGCCCTTCATGTCACGCCTGGGAGTTACCGGGAGCTGGGGTGGTTGGAGCATCACTGGTGAAACCGGTGTTGATCCTGGTTTCTGGAGCTTCGAAGGTGTTGCCGCCGCCCACATCATTTTTTCTGGCCTGCTAATGCTGGCCGCCATCTGGCACTGGACCTACTGGGATCTTGAGATCTGGCAGGACCCCCGCACCGGCGAGCCTGCTCTCGACCTGCCGAAGATCTTCGGCATCCACCTGCTTCTCGCTGGACTCGGCTGCTTCGGCTTCGGTGCTTTCCACCTCACTGGCGTCTTCGGGCCAGGCATGTGGATCTCGGACCCTTATGCCTTGACCGGTCATCTCGAGGCGGTTCAACCGTCTTGGGGACCCGAAGGTTTCAACCCCTTCAATCCCGGTGGCATCGTTGCCCACCACATTGCTGCTGGAATCGTCGGCATCATTGCCGGCATCTTCCACATCACCACGCGTCCGCCCGAGCGTCTCTACAAAGCGCTCCGGATGGGCAACATCGAAACCGTTCTGGCCAGCGCCATCGCAGCCGTGTTCTTCGCCGCTTTCATCGTGGCTGGAACCATGTGGTATGGCTCTGCTGCGACTCCCGTCGAGCTGTTTGGCCCCACTCGTTATCAGTGGGATCAGAGCTACTTCAAGACTGAGATCAACCGTCGCGTACAAACCGCGATGGACGATGGCGCTACCCAGGAAGAAGCCTTCGAGGCCATCCCTGAGAAGCTCGCCTTCTACGACTACGTCGGCAACAGCCCTGCCAAGGGCGGTCTGTTCCGCGTGGGTCCGATGGTGAACGGTGATGGTCTGGCAACCGCTTGGGTTGGTCACATCGCATTCAGCGACAAAGAAGGTCGCAACCTCGAAGTCCGTCGTCTGCCGAACTTCTTCGAGAACTTCCCTGTCGTTCTGGAAGATGAGCAGGGCATCGTCCGTGCCGATATTCCTTACCGTCGTGCGGAAGCCAAGTTCTCCTTCGAACAACAGGGCGTGACCGCCAAGGTGTTTGGTGGTGCGCTGGACGGCCAAACCTTCACCGACCCTGCCGACGTAAAGCGTCTCGCACGCAAAGCTCAGCTGGGTGAAGCCTTCGACTTCGACCGTGAGACCTACAACTCTGACGGTACGTTCCGCAGCTCGCCACGCGGCTGGTTCACCTTCGGCCATGCCACCTTCGCGCTGCTGTTCTTCTTCGGCCACATCTGGCACGGTGCCCGCACCCTGTACCGCGACGTGTTCGCTGGTATTGATCCCGACCTCGGAGATCAGGTGGAGTTTGGCCTCTTCGCCAAGCTCGGTGACAAAACCACCCGTCGCCTGCCCGAGGGCTACGTTCCCCCCGCTGGAACTCCCCTCAACTGATCGCCCTCTAGGAACAACACGATGGAAAGCTTCGCTTACGTCCTCATCCTTACCCTCGCGATTGCCACCCTCTTCTTCGCAATCGCCTTCCGCGATCCGCCGAAAATCGGTAAGTGATTTGATCTGCCAAAACCCCGCCTCGGCGGGGTTTTTTCATGCTTTCCATCACCCACCGTCGCAAGCCGGTCTCGTCCGCGCGAGCGGATCACAGCAGTCTCACGTCAGCAACAGCCGTCGACGGAATCCTCAAATGAGACTGATGTCCACGAGGCCCTTCTCAAGTCTCAAATCACTGTCTACAGTTGGTGCAACTTATTGATGCCCTCGGGGATGCAGTGCCCCTCCTGCCAAAACACAGATAGTCGCGTTCTCGAATCCAGGGCAGCGGATGGTGGACGCAGCGTGAGACGACGGCGTGAATGCCTCAACTGTGAATTTCGCTTCACCACCTACGAACGGGTGGAGACCGTTCCGATCACGGTGATCAAACGCAACGGCAACCGAGAAATCTTCAGTCGCAGCAAGTTGCTGCATGGCTTGAATCGAGCTTGCGAAAAAACGGGCTTAGACACCTCTCGGCTCGAATCCCTCGTGGAAGACCTCGAACTGCAACTCCAGCAACGAACCGGCAAAGAAGTGAGCAGCACTGAGATAGGTGAATTCGTACTGCGTGATCTCAAGCAGATCAGCGAAGTGGCCTACATCCGATTCGCATCCGTCTATCGCCAGTTCCGTGGCATTGATGACTTCGTGTCGACCCTGGAAACACTGAACGCCGATCAGGAACAGAACCATTTGGCCACTGTGCGTTGAATCGCTGCACTGAATCCGTGAGGTGAATCAGTGCTTTGAACCTTTGCGCTAAATCGCTGAGCTGAAGCCGTCGGTCCGGTCTGTAAAGTCAGTAATTCTCCGTGAAACGTCGGCGGGCGTTCCATGCGATTTTCTCGAACTACCCACCTGAGGTAGACCGCCAGCCCCCCATGTCTGCGACTCCGACAGAAGAACAGATCCAGGATCAAGTTCAGGACGCGAACGCCACAGAAGCCTCTGCAGAAACCGCCGCCGCCGAACAGGCGTTTGAGGGTGAGGACCTGAGCATTCCTGAAGACGTCCCCACAGCGGATGATCCAACCAGCCGCGCCGCCAGCCGCAGCCTGGACGACGCCGGATTCACCCTGGATGAGTTCGCGGCTCTCCTCAGCAAGTACGACTACAACTTCAAGCCTGGCGACATCGTCAACGGCACGGTCTTCGCCCTGGAATCGAAGGGCGCCATGATCGACATCGGCGCCAAGACGGCTGCCTTCATGCCTCTGCAAGAGGTCTCGATCAACCGTGTCGAGGGTCTCAGCGACGTGCTGGCCCCCGGCGAGATCCGTGAGTTCTTCATCATGAGTGAGGAGAACGAGGATGGTCAGCTGGCGCTGTCGATCCGTCGGATCGAATACCAGCGGGCATGGGAGCGGGTTCGCCAGCTCCAGAAGGAAGACGCCACCATCTACTCCGAAGTGTTTGCCACCAACCGTGGTGGTGCCTTGGTGCGCGTGGAAGGTCTGCGGGGCTTCATCCCCGGATCCCACATCAGCACCCGCAAGCCGAAGGAAGAACTGGTTGCCGACTTCCTGCCTCTGAAGTTCCTCGAGGTGGACGAAGAGCGCAACCGCCTGGTGCTCAGCCACCGCCGCGCCCTGGTGGAGCGGAAGATGAATCGCCTGGAAGTGGGCGAAGTTGTGGTGGGTACCGTCCGCGGCATCAAGCCCTACGGCGCCTTCATCGACATCGGTGGTGTCAGCGGTCTGCTGCACATTTCCGAGATCAGCCACGAGCACATCGAGACCCCCCACTCGGTGCTGAACGTGAATGATCAGATGAAAGTGATGATCATCGATCTGGATGCCGAGCGCGGCCGGATTTCCCTGTCCACGAAGGCTCTTGAGCCCGAACCCGGCGACATGCTCACCGACCCCCAGAAGGTGTTCGAGAAGGCCGAGGAAATGGCAGCTCGCTACAAGCAGATGCTGATGGAGCAGGCCGAAGAGGGCGAAGATCCGATCAGCTCCATGATGATCTGAGCCTGATGGCCCAACTGCTGCTGAAGGGACATCCCATCGGCAATTTCCAAGGGGTGCTGTTCGATAAGGACGGCACCCTTTCCCATAGCGAGCCGCATCTGCTGGCCTTGGCAGACGCACGCATCAACAAAGCCATCGAGATTGCGCGGGAACAAGCCCCTGCGCTGCAGGCCTCTGAACTAAAAGAAACCCTTTGCAGAGCACTCGGTGTTGATAACGGCATGCTCGATCCCGGCGGAACCCTGGCGGTTGCCTCACGGCAAGACAACATCGCCTCGACCGCAACGGTGTTGTGTCTGTTGGGCTGCTCATGGCCCCAGGCTCTAGCCCTCGCCCATGCCTGCTTCGACGCAGTGGACCAGGACGGCCTGATCGACACAACCCCAAGCCCGTTGATCAAGGGTTCAGGAGAACTGCTGCGGGATCTGCACGAGCAGGGCGTGACCGCTGCTGTGATCAGCAACGACACCCGATCCGGCATTGAAGACTTCCTGGCTCACCATCAGCTCAGCGCAGGCTTTGCCGGCATCTGGAGTGCTGACGACCATCCGCGCAAACCCGATCCACAAGCCGTCCTGGAGCTGTGCGACAGGCTTGGCCTGCCACCCCAACGGTGTGCCTTGGTTGGCGATGCGGAGACCGACCTCCAAATGGCCCTCGAGGCCGGTATCGGCGGCGTGATCGGCTTCACCGGTGGCTGGAAGCGTGCTCCGGAACTGCCATCAGCACAGCATCTGCTCCACAGCTGGACCGACCTCGCCCTCAGCACAGCCGCGTAAAGTCGCGCGATCTGGAGCGCCGAATGAGCCGTTACGTCTTTACGTCCGAGTCCGTCACCGAAGGGCATCCCGACAAGATCTGCGACCAGGTGAGCGACGCCGTTCTCGATGCTCTGCTTGCCCAGGATCCCGCCAGCCGCGTGGCCTGCGAGACCGTGGTGAACACTGGCCTCTGCATGATCACCGGTGAGGTGACCTCCAAGGCGCAGGTGGATTTCATCCACCTGGTGCGCAATGTGATCAAGGAGATCGGCTACAGCGGAGCCCGGGCCGGTGGCTTCGATGCCAACAGCTGTGCGGTGCTGGTGGCCCTCGACCAACAGTCCCCCGACATCGCCCAGGGCGTGAACGAGGCCGACGACCACGCCGGTGATCCCCTTGATCTGGTGGGTGCCGGCGACCAGGGAATCATGTTCGGCTACGCCTGCAACGAGACGCCCGAGCTAATGCCGTTGCCGATCAGCCTGGCCCACAGGCTGTCGCGCCGCCTGGCCGAAGTGCGCCACAACGGAACCCTGGGTTACCTGCTTCCCGATGGCAAAACCCAGGTGAGCGTCGTCTACGAAAACGACAAGCCCGTCTCGATCGACACGATCCTGATCTCCACCCAGCACACCGCTGAAGTGGACGGGATCAGTGATGAGCAGGGCATCCGCGAGCGCATCACCGAAGACCTCTGGACCCATGTGGTGGAGCCGGCGACCGCCGATCTGGCCCTCAAGCCCTCCCGCGAGGCCACCAAGTATCTGGTGAACCCCACCGGCAAGTTCGTGGTGGGCGGCCCTCAGGGCGATGCCGGCCTCACCGGCCGCAAGATCATCGTGGACACCTACGGCGGCTATGCCCGCCACGGCGGTGGTGCTTTCTCCGGCAAGGACCCCACCAAAGTGGACCGTTCGGCCGCCTACGCCGCGCGCTATGTGGCCAAGTGCCTTGTGGCCGCAGGGCTCGCCGAACGGGCCGAAGTGCAGCTGAGCTACGCCATCGGCGTGGCCAAGCCCGTGTCGATCCTGGTGGAATCCTTCGGCACCAGCGCACTGGCCAACGATGCCCTCACCGCCCTGGTGCAGGAGCACTTCGATCTGCGCCCCGGCGCCATCATCGAGACCTTCGGTCTGCGCAACCTTCCCCAGCAACGGGGCGGCCGTTTCTATCAGGACACTGCCGCTTACGGCCATTTCGGACGCAACGACCTCAACGCCCCCTGGGAAGACGTGACAGCGAAAAGCCAGGAGCTGAAGCAGGTCGCCGCGGCCTGAAGCCATGACGGATTCACCGCTGGTGCTCGGAATCGACCTGGGCACCAGCGGAATCCGCACAGCCGTTGTGGCCGGCAATGGCGTGCTGCTCGACAGCAGATCCCAGACTTACGGTGGAGACTTCTCCAACCCCAACAGCTGGCGCGAAGGCTGTGGGGATCTGATCAGGGCAATCCCAGCCCAACTGCGATCCCAGCTGAGGGCGCTCGCCGTGGATGGCACATCCGGCACGCTGCTGGCCTGTGATCGCGATGGTCGCCCACTGGGGGAGGCACTTCCCTACTCCCAGAGCTGCCCTGAGCTGCAGTCAGCACTGCAGCTGCTGGTGGATCCAGGCAGCCCTGCCGCCAGCTGCAGCGGCAGCCTGGCCCGGGCCTTGCGGCTTCTCAGCTCCCATGGAGAGGCGATCCTGCTGCGGCATCAGGCCGACTGGATCAGCGGATGGCTGCTGAACGACTGGCGCTGGGGGGAAGAAGGCAACAACCTGCGTCTGGGTTGGGATCTGATCACGAACAGCTGGCCAGCCCGTTTTGCCGAACAGTCCTGGCGGCAGGCACTGCCTGAAATCCTGTCTCTTATACACATCTCCGAGCCCACGAGACTAAGGCGAATCTCGTATGCCGTCTTCTGCTTGAAAA
>CAXDNN010000024.1:0-20046 GCA_963990675.1 uncultured Synechococcus sp. | reverse complement strand
TAATGATACGGCGACCACCGAGATCTACACCTAAGCCTTCGTCGGCAGCGTCAGATGTGTATAAGAGACAGTCCTGGCACTGGCCTGTATTGGGGTTTTTCTCAGCCAAGTCAGACGCGGACGTCGTCCTTTGGCGTCCTTGGGATGGACCCTGCTCGCGCTGATCGTGGGGCTTTTAGTGGGGTCGTTGTTAACGACTGCACTTTCTCCAACAGCTCTTCAGCAGTTGTCGATCACTCCCGCACAAATCCAAGCACTTCCAGCTGCGGTATTGCTTTGGCTGGCTGCCTTATTTCTGGCTTAAACAGCGGCCGGAAGTCCCTGAATAATCCCTGTTAATTCCTCTCGATTTACGACATATCTGTTGTTACAGAAGTGGCAAGTGAGTTCCGCTTGTCCATCAACATTCAGCATTTCAGATAATTCTTCTCGACCGAGCAATAACAATGCTCCGACACTGCGTTCTCGTGTGCAACGGCATTTAAATTGAACATCCTGACTGGCTTCGGTATCGGTTAAGGGTTTTGGGTCAAGATCGGGGAATACATCGATGAGTAGATCCTCAAGATTGTTGTTACAAGAGGCAAGTCGTTGACTAAAGCCTTCAATTTCTCGACATCGTTGTTCAATAAGCTCAACGAGTGCTGGCTCCTCTGCTGCCTTTGGAAGAATCTGTACAAGTAATCCACCGCTGCACAGAATCCCCTCACTATTGAGTTGTTCACCAACAAACACACCAGATGGGGTCTGTTCGGAATGGAGAAGGTAGGAGGCCACATCTTCACCAATGGCACCGCCAACGAGTTCCACGGTGCTGTTGAACGGCTCCCCTTTGCCGTCGTCGCGCATTACATGGAGATATCCGGTGCCTGCAGCGGTCTTGAAATCAAATCCATAGACCCCATTCTCATCGGCAATCGGGTCGAGTTCTAAGGCTGGCTCCCCGACGTAGCCGCGAACAGTTCCATCGCGACCTGCATCCACCATCAATCCTTTGATAGGCCCATCCGATCCGAGCCGGAGGTTCACTCGTCCGTGACGCACCTTCATGGAGCTGGCGAGCATCAATCCTGCGCTCATCGCCCGACCTAACATCACTGTGGTGAGCAAGGACAACCCATGCCGCTCCTGGGCCTCACGCAGTGTTGCTGTGGTGGAGACTGCAACAAGCCGAATGCCACCTCCGGCGGCTGTTGCTCTCACCAGCCGGTCAGCCATAACGCGTTCAAAGCTCAAGGCAATGTAGTCATCGGAGTCAGCTGGCCGCTTTCCAGTCGTAATCGATCCGAATTCCATTGATCGAATAACTCAGGCTCATGGGTCACCACGATCAGCACTTGCTCTTGTGCAAGGTCCGACAACAGCGTCAACACATCTGAGCGGACCGACCAATCCAATCCAGCTGTGGGTTCATCAAGTAGCAAAACCTCAGCTCCGCGCAACAGTTGAACAGCCAAGGCCAATCGGCGTTGTTGACCTCCACTCAGGCGTTCTGGCGCTGCATTACGCGGGATGTCTTGCAAGCCAACCCGTTGAAGCACTTGATCTTGACGATCGTTCCCCAAGCGTCGGTGCCCTAAACGCAGTTCTTGGCTCACGTTCAATCCAAGAAAGTGGCGTTCAGGGAACTGAAACACCATTCCGCAAAGCCCCCTTCTTTGTCGCCGGTTCATTACCTTTCCTTCCCAGGAAATCGAACCTGATCGCGCGGCTGATAAGCCACTGATCACCTCAAGTAAGGATGTCTTTCCAGACCCACTGGCTCCTGCAATCAACAGTGGTTTTCCTCGCTCAGCATGGAAACTGGCACCGCGAAGCACGGGTGACGCAACCGTCGCTGGTGCGTAGGTGACCTCAGACAGTTGAAGCATCAGCTCAGCTTGAACGATGATGAGATGTGTGCCTTGGGTCTATGGACGTTCGATTCCGCGAAGTGGATCCTTTCAATTGTTGGCTTTGGCTTCGTTTCCCAGAGGTTCCGACTCAAGGGGAACGAAATTACGTGGATGGAATTTTTGACAGCTGGTATGTGATCGGTCGCCTCGGAGGATTTAACGCTGGAAACCTGCAGGTGCATGAGGAAGGAGCTGACATGAGTTTGATGGCTTACAACAATGACGAAGCCGAGTCGGTCATGTCGGCACTGATGCACAACATGGGGCAAATGGAATACCAAGAAGAATGGGCGAGGTGTTGGATTGATCTCGGAACAAGTGACGGCGTTTCTCTCGATATTTTGATTAATGCTCTACGTCAACTCGATGCCGGTGTAGTGCAAATTGCAGAGCTGGTGGTGGGTGGAGTGAATGAAGATTGGCCGGTTGAAGAGCATCCCGACAGTGTCTTCCCTGCCGGTGCGTGAACTCAGACGTCTGCTGATTCCGCCAGACCGTTTTGTTGGATCTGAGCTGTTAGAGCTCCATAAGGATGAATCTCATTACCTCCGACGGGTTCTACGCCTGCGGATCGGAGATCCCCTGGCGATTTCCAATGGATGTGGCCAGCTTTGGCATGCAGAGCTTGTCGATGAACACACCGTTAGAACCCATCCCCAGCCATGTGAGCAGGCCGGTCAACCTCATCCAACGCTGGGACTAGCTGTGTCGATCATCCGCCGCGGTTTTGACGATGTGGTGCGAATGGCCTGTGAACTCGGCATCGATACGATTCAACCTCTTCGCTGCGAACGGACTGTTCCCCAGGCGGAGCATCGGCCAGATCGCTGGAACACGATTGTTCGTGAAGCCGTTGAACAATGCGAGCGTCTTTGGAAACCAACCGTTTCAGAGCTGAACACCCTTGATTTGTGGCTTGATTGCTGTTCAGGTCAGAAAGCGGTTGGTGTGACCCGGACACACAACGTTGCCCCACTGAAGGATTGGTTGGAGCAGAAGACCACGCCAACTCAAAACACATGGTTGATTGTTGGTCCCGAAGGTGGCTGGACGTCGGCTGAACTCGACGCGTTAAACCATCATTCGGTGGCCCCGATTCATCTGGGATCTTCCATTCTTAGAACATCCACCGCCGCAGTAGCTGGTGCCGTTGAGCTGATTCGTTGGCGTGAGCAACAGCTCAACTTTTAAACAGATCTTCAGCCATGTTGCGGAAGTTTTTCACTGCAGCACCTGGTGAACGTTTGCGCTGACTTAAAGCAGCTCCTGGAACGAGATTGTCGGGGGCATAGGTGCTGTAGGTCATTTCTGGCCGATCGGCTTCGGCTGCTGCTAATTCAGCGGCGATGGCTTCCGCCGTGGTGAGGCCACTGTTGTTGGATGGTGTTACGGGCTCTTTGCTCTTGGATTTAGTGCTCTCCGGCACTGAGGCTTGGGCGGCAGGAATCTCAGAAGAAACGGCTGCAACAACAGGAGCTGGGGCAGGGGCTGCTGGAGCTGAAGCAGTCCCTGCTTGATCAGATGGCGCGACGAGCAGAGTTGGCGCCAATGGTGCTTTTGCTGGCTCTTGGCTTTCCTCGGGCTCAATCGTCTCTGTGGGCAGATCGATCTTGGCCGGTGCGGCTTCGGCATCAAGAGTGAGGAAGAAACGCTTGTCGTTGTTGAACACCATCCGCTCGACCCATCCAGAGAAGACTGGATGATTCTCCTCCTGTATTTGTCGTTCACAAGAGATGCTTAGAGCACTGCAACACGCGAGATGCTCTGGATCTGGATTCAAGCCCTGGTGGTGAATGGAGTTTTGATCAGCCTTGCCCAGCGCACGCCGCTGTTAACGGCGCAGGGATGGATCCATGCGGCAGCCCTTGGAACGATGTTGTGGGGGAGCGTCGGTTGGCGCGGTTGGTTGGCCGTTGTTGTGTATCTGGTCTTGGGAAGCTTGGTGACACGCATTGGCTTCAGCAACAAGCAACGGCGTGGATTGGCGGAAGCCCGTGAGGGACGACGTGGTCCTGAAAATGTCTGGGGATCAGCAGCGGTCGGTGCTGGTCTCTCCCTCGTTCTTGCGGCCTCACCGCAAGACGCCATTCTCTGGCGCCAGCTTTTATTGATTGGATTCTCGGCAAGTTTTGCTGCGAAACTTGCCGATACCTTTGGCAGCGAACTTGGCAAGCGTTGGGGTCGCACAACCTTGTTAATCACCACACTCCGGCCCGTTGCACCTGGAACCGATGGTGCGATCAGCCTTGAAGGAACGATGGCAAGTGCCGTTGGCAGTGTGGTGATGACCCTCGCCCTCTGGTGGCTTAGTTCCCCTGAACTGCCATTGATCCCCAATGCCATGGCCGCTGGAGTGGTGATGGTGGTGGGATTGCTAGCCACCCTGGCGGAAAGTGTTCTGGGAGCGCTCGTCCAAAACCGCGTCGGGTGGCTCAGCAATGAGCTGATTAACGCGCTGCAAACGCTTCTTGCGGCGGTCTTAGCGATCGCCTGGGCGGCACTCGCAAGCCATCTTGTGTTGCCAACAATCGCAGGGCACTAATCGCGTCTTCAAGTAACTGCTTCAAACGGCGTTGGCTGAGCCGATGGGACTGAGCAAGATCTCGAAGACCAACCCCTTCAATCCAATGTTGCCTCAGCAATAACTGATGGTGTTCGTCGAGCTGAGGGAGAACGGTTTGAAGCCAGTCCGCATGGGGATCGGGCTTGGGACCGCTAGGGGCGAGTAAGTCCTGTGCCTCGATGGCCATCATTTTTTTACTGACGTCCGCGGCACAGGCATCGAGCCATCGCTGGGGACTCACCTTCAGACACACCGCAATGGATTGGTCGTTCAAAGGGGGTAACCCCGCCTGAATTCGCGCGTGTTGAAGACGTTGACCCGACACATACAGATCTTGGAGTCGCCAAGGAATACGCAGCATGCGCGAACGGTCTCGCCGAAAGTGCAAAACCTGGCCATTCGCTCGGCTCATCAAGTAGGTGCTGGGGCGAAAGCCACGGGTCGGATTCAAATTCTCCATGCCTTGAATCAATCCAAGGCAGGCTTCTTGGAGGAGATCGTCGTGTTCTTCGGGGCCACGTCGCTGTTGACGCCTCGCGACGCAGTAGGCCAAACCCAAGTGCTGGAGAACCTGTTGGTTTCTCTTCTTGGTGGCATGGGGCAGGCTGCGCCGCTCTTCTTGGCGGCGGCGAGCATTCAAAACCATGGGATCAAAGCAACTGCTTTCACGGTTGCCTTCTCAACCACGAAGCACTGCCCACCACAGGACCTCTTTCAGGCACAAAGGTGCTCGATGATGACCGGAGCTGTGTTTTACGAATGGATTGGCAATCAGAAGCGCTCTCAGCGCTTAAACAAGATGTGCCATTTTTTGTGCGACCAGCGGTGCGACGTCGGATTGAAATGATGGCTTTGGAAGCTGGTTGCTCCAAGGTGGATCTTGCGTTCTATCGCGACGCGAAGGCGAGCATGGCGCCGAAATAGACCCAATTAGATCTCGTCCAGTTCACAGCGGTTCAGCTCTGGATTGGTGAGGCGATCAATGATCCGCGCCATATCGACCGCCGTGAGATCACCATTGTCGTCCCATTTCAAAGTGGTTTTGCGTTGGGCGGGCGGTTTTTTGTCGGTGAACGGAACGGAAGGATTGGGCTCCACGGTGATCCCACTTGTGAGCGAATGCACACACTAGCTGGGGCTTGCCATTGCTTCATCCATGCCTTGGGGTAGCCGTCGTCAGCGGTGAAAGGCCTGCCCAGTTCAAGAGCGGTGGCCACTGCTGGAGAAGGTGATGAATCCAGGCATGGCCGTACGTATTGAGGTGAATCCCGTCGGGCTCGATCCACTGCAACCAATCGGGTTGCCCTTGGATTTCGGCATGCAGGGCATAAAACGGCACATTGGCTTCACGGCACTGTTCAGCCAGGGCGGCCTCTGTCTCGGCAATTGCTTTGTTGCAGTACCACAGGCAATCCGCAAATGGCATCACATGTTCATCCACTGGAGTGAGCCCCAGAACGAAAACGTTCGTCACGGATCTCATCTCTGCGAGGAGTTGGCTGATGCCAAATGCAAAGGCATCCAACTCAAGTTGGGGACGGCCATCACTCCGACCGATTCGGGCTGTGTCATTCAAGCCAACGCTTAACAACAAACCATCGGGGTGTTGTCGTCGAAGCTCGCCGCGACACGACCATTCATGCCGCCATCGTGCAGCAATTCGTTCAATCCCATCGCCTCGAACGCCGAGTGGATAGATCACTGGTGCAGAAGGAAGTTGCATCCAATCCATCCGTAAACGCTGGCACCATCCACCACCATCCCGATCCCCCCAACCCAGAACGCCGCTATCCCCGAGAACCACGAGTTGTCTCGGTCCCATAGATGCCGCCATCACAGGGCCACAGCCTTGCAGTTCAAGCGTTGTTGCCAGCGCTCCGTGATGGCTTCACCAGTCAGAGTCAACACAATGAATGCCAGGACCAACCAAGCCACCAGCCACCAGTGAAAGGACGACAGAGCGTCGATTAACTGCCAACCCAATCCAGCGCTTCCAACAAGGCCAACCACCACGGTGTCTCTGAGGATCACATCGCATCGGTACGACGCATAGGCGAGATAACTACGGCTGACCTCAGTCAATGGTCCATATAGCCAGCTCATTCGAGCTGTCGCTCCTGACCATTCCAGAATCTGAGCGGATCCAAAACCTGTTTCACGGACGTCCCTGATCAGCACCCGACCCATCACACCACTGTGGTGCAGTCCAAGGGCCAACGCAGCGAGCGGCAGGCTTGGCTTCGCCATCACCAGCAGTAGTAATGCACTTAAAGGAGTCGGCAACAGGCGCAATGCACCCCAGATCAAACTTTGAAGCCGAAGGCTGTTTGGGTTTGGCCAAAGCAGCAGAAGAAGTGCTGGAAGTGCTGTCGCAATGCAGCTGGCCATCACGGTGATGAGAAGTGTGGACCCGATCACAGCCCACCAATTCATCTCCAAGAGTGCTGCCGCAGCATTGCGGTGATCTCCCCACAGGGAAAGCAAAGATCCAAGGGGTGCAGTCGGCCAGGACAGATCCATATTCAGAGTTGAACACCCAAACGACACACAGCCGATCAACACCGTGCCGATCAACACCGTGCTCATGAACACTCCACTGCCTGGCCTGCTCTGAATGGTCCGAAGCATCTGATCCAGCACCACCATGGCAATAGCCAAGAACCACAACCCACTCCACATTTCTCTGAATTGAAGGGATTGGAGACTCAACATCAAATCGGTTCCAAGCCCGCCAAGACCAAACACTCCCAAGATCAAAGCTGAACGAAGTGCGCAATCGAGGCGATGGCCAATGTGATGGTTAATCGCGGCGCTGACGGCTGGAAGCACAGCCGTCACCAGGACGGCAATCGCTGCACCTCCAGTGGCTTGCAGCACCGGTAAGGCTGGGGACTCGTGGCAATCAATTTGATCCGCGATCACCCTTGCCATCTGCGCGCTGTACGGAATGACAATCGCCGCAATCGCGACCCAACCGTTGAGTCCATAAATCTGAAGCAGCAGCAAACCCCAGATCAACTCATGGATGGCTCGAAAGGGTGAGAACAGACGCCTAAACAGCACTGCTGGCCAGCTGCTTCCAAGGATCGTTCGCCAGACTGAGCGTGAACCCAAAAAGCCGAACATCACCCCTAGACCAGTGCTGATTGTCCAGGAGAGGACCGCGGTCACGAATGTGATTTGAAGTCCGTGCCACAGACTTTTGAGGAGAATTGGATCCAACGACGGCTGAACAGCAGCCTGAGCAAACTGGATCAGTAACGGAAGTCCACCGCCATGACCATCTCGAATGAGAATCGCGATGACCGGAATCAGACAGAGTCCTGGCAGCAGGGTGAGCAGCGGTAACGCTGGTTTTAAGGACGTCCGTAAAGCCATTCCAGTTGTGTGTTGCTAATCGTTTTTGGTGCTGCGTCAAGAACAAGGGCACCGTTTCGCAGCCCCAGTACACGCTCAAATCGATGAATGAGATCAGGACGATGCAAGCTGATCAAACATCCGGGTAGGGAAAGGAGTGTGGTGAGGACTTCGTTGGCGATGACAGGATCCAGTGCCGACAAAGGTTCATCAGCGAGCACAAGTTCAGGCCTTTGGCGCAGCAACCGAGCCAGAGCCACGCGTTGCCGCTGACCTCCAGAGAGTTGCGTCACGGCTCGTTTGAGCAGTGAAGGCTCCAATTGAACTTGGTGCATGACAGCGAGACATGCGTCTCTTTCGATGACACCGAGAAGATTTCGTAGGGCCCATATCAAGCCATGACGCCCTAAGGCACCGCTATTGATGTTTTGGACCACGCTGAGTTCCTCCACAAGCCGTAAGTCCTGCCAAAACGTGCCGATGGATCGACGTTCATGGCGTGGCAAGGTCTTGAGGGGTAGACCATGCCAATGGATGGTGCCTCCTGAAGGATGCAGGCTTCCATTGCAGAGTTTGATCAGCGTGGTTTTTCCAGAGCCACTAGCCCCCAGCAAAACCACCCGTTCATCAGCTCTGATGGTGAGACTGATCGGTTGGAGTCGGTGGTCCAGCCTCACCTGGTGCAACTCCAGCAGCCTTGTCAACGGATCTTGCCGAGCTGGCGACCCACCGCTTCGATCTTGTCGTAGTCGGAGTTTTGAGCCGGAATGAACTCAGCGGCTCCAAACAGTTCGAGGATGGTTTCGCCTCGAGCTGTTGTCGGTGAGATCTGCAGCAGAGCGGCCTGCACCTTGTTGGTGAACCCCTTACCGAACCGCTTATCGAGATCGGGACGTGCCACCCAGTGGTAGTCGACGTATGGAGGCGTTCTCCAGATGACTGAGACGTTGTTGGGGTCGACGCGACCGTCCTCAACATTGCTCTTCCACACTTGTTCATTCAAGGCTCCCACCTCGTAAGCACCGCTCTGCACCACAGCCACCGTGGCGTCATGGCTGCCGCTGAAACCAGGGGTGCCCCCAGCGAGATCCTCCGTAGATACACCGTTTTGGCTCATGAAGTATTGAGGCATCAACCGGCCTGAGGTTGAGCTTTCCGAACCAAAGGACAGGCGTCGGCCTTTTAAATTTGTGAGCTGATCGCCGCCGCTGAAGGGTCGAAGTCCACTGGCGCCATTGGCAATGAAAACGCTTGTGAATTGTGCGTCGATATCACGTTGGGCCAGGACTTTAGCGCCTGGTGTCTGTAAACGGGCCTGCACACCCGTGAGTCCACCGAACCAGACCAAGTCGAGGCTGCCGGTACGAAACGCACTGACGGCTGCGGGGTAGTTGCTCACCGGTACGTATTGCACCGGAACCTTCAGCTGATCACTGAGTTCGGCTGACAGTGAGCCGTAGAGACGGTTGAGTTTCTCTGGGTTCTGATCTGGGATTGCTCCAATATGAAGAACTGGCGATTTTGTCCCCGTCGGACGCGAAGCACAGCTCGTCATGGTGGCCGTGATGGTGATGCCAGTCAAAAGACTTGCAATCAAAACGGCCCTGCGTTCTAGAGCGATCATTGAACTTGAACGAAGGTCTGTTTAGAACTTTCGGAGCATGCGCTGCAGACGCTCCAAACCATTGGAGATCGTCTCACGCGAGACGGCACACGACAGACGAATGCAACGGTCGTCTCCAAAAGCAATGCCTGGTACAACAGCCAGCCCTTCGTCATGCAAAGCACGACGACAAAATTCCATCGAATCAGTGACACGATCAGGGAGTTGTGGAAAGGCGTAGAACGCACCCTTGGGTGGAATCAAGGTGATGCCTGGAATGGCTTGCAGTCCGTCGATCAAAAGATCCCTGCGCAGGTTGTAACTGCTGGCCATATCGGTGACGCATTGACGTGACCCCTGAATCGCAGCCAAAGCTCCCTTTTGGGCAAAACTGCACACATTGCTTGTGCTTTGGCTTTGGAGTGCTGAAGCGGCTTTGATCACCGTTGCGTTTCCAGCGAGATACCCCAGGCGCCAACCGGTCATTGCCCAACCTTTGGCAAAGCCGTTCACGGTGAAGCAACGATCCTTAAGCGCGTCTGAAATGGAGCCGAAACTGATGTGCTGCTCTCCCTCGCCCAGGAGATATTCATAAATTTCGTCACTCATCACCAGCAGATTGGGGTGGCGAGCAACCAGCTCAGCCAGAGCCTCCATTTCTTGTCGCTGCATGACGCGACCGGTGGGATTTCCTGGACTGTTGATCACCAAAAGTCTGCTTTTTGGTGTAATCCGAGCCTCCAAAGCGTCGAGATCAAGCCTGAATCCATCAGTGGCTGACGCTGGTACTAGCACCGTGGTGGCACCAGCTAAGGCCGCCATTTCTGGATAGCTCAACCAATACGGGGAAGGGAGCAAGACTTCATCGCCAGGGTTCAGCACCACCTGGAACAGGTTATAAATCGCTTGTTTCCCGCCGTTACAGATCAGGACCTGCTCAGGTTTAGTCGCGATCCCGTTTTCTCGACTCAGCTTGTCGGCAAGAGCCGCTCGCAACTCAGGATCACCCGCTGCCGGCCCGTAACGCGTGATGCCCTGCGATAGAGCCTCCCGTGCAGCCTCAACGATGAACCCTGGGGTATTGAAATCAGGCTCTCCGGCACTCAGGCTGCAAATATCTCGGCCTTCGGCCTGAAGCGCTTTGGCTTTGGCGCTGATCTCGAGAGTCAGCGAGGGCTTAAGGGCAATGGCCCGATGGGAGAGTTCTGGAGGGCGCAAGATCCTCAACGCACCTCCCCGCGGTGCGTTTAAAAATCTCATCCTGCCTCAAGCAGTGACCCAATCAACCTTTTGTTCACGCAGGCCATGAATCCCATGCAAATCAGCTTGGTTCTCGCGGCCCACGATCCCATGGCCTTAAGCCAATTTTATGCAGCGCTATTTGGCGCGGTCGTTCGTGATGGAAAGGCAGATCACCACAGAATTCTCGAGCTTAAAGATGGCTTGAAACTCGAGATTTATCGGCCATCACAACATCGTCCTTTCCCGGCGGCAGGTCGGGCGCTTTCGGTGTGTTTGAAGCTCCCCGCCCACAACACCCCTTTGATCGAATTGGAACAGCACATCAGCCGTGCACACCATTTGGGAGCCACTGTTTTGGAGCCAGCGCGGCTGGAACCCTTTGGTGCTGAATGTTGGATGAATGATCCAGAAGGCAATGCTGTTTTATTGCTTGTTCCGATCGCACGGACGGAACAGAGCGCATGACGTCATTCGATCTGGATGCATGTTTGCGCTGTTCAGCCTGTGAATTAGCCGAAACGCGGCAAAAGGTGGTGGTCTGTCGTGGCAATCCTGCGGCACCGGTGATGTTGATTGGAGAAGCTCCCGGTGCGAAGGAAGATCAGTCCGGGATTCCGTTCACGGGACGATCTGGACAAGCCCTCGATCGAATGCTGATTGAGGCGGGTTTCAACATCGAGAAAGACATTTACATCTGCAATGCCGTGAAGTGCCGCCCACCCAAGAATCGCCGCCCCAAAAAAAGTGAGCTTGCGGCCTGTCGTCCGTGGCTCGACATGCAAATTGCTCAAGTGAATCCAGCTGTGATCGTTCTCACTGGGGCAACAGCGGTTGAGGTGGTGCTTGAACGAAAAACGTCAATGACAGCTTTACGAGGACAGTGGCAGTCCTGGCAAGGTCGTCCGGTCATGCCCATTTTTCATCCGGCCTATCTTCTCCGTCATCCGTCGGCCAAGGATGGCGGACCGGTTGAACTCACACGACAAGATCTTTCCGCTGTTCGTACCAGGCTGTGCGAACGTTGACGTGCATCTGGAACGGCTACACATGACCGCCCTGGATCGGCGCTACGACACCCAGATCCACCGTCGAGTCACACGCACCGTGATGGTGGGTGGTGTCCCGATCGGTAGCGAGCACCCGATTGCGGTGCAGTCGATGATTAATGAGGACACTCTTGATATCAATGGATCAGTCGCTGGAATCATCCGGCTTGCTGATGCAGGCTGCGAGATCGTTCGAGTCACAATTCCGTCCATTGGTCATGCCAAGGCCATGGGGAAAATCAGGGCAGAGCTGCAAGCCAAGGGCTACAACGTTCCATTGGTGGCAGACGTCCACCACAACGGCACAAAGATTGCCTTAGAGGTTGCTCAGCACGTCGATAAAGTTCGTATCAATCCTGGGCTTTTTGTATTTGATAAACCGGATCCAAATCGAGAAGAATTTACAGAATCTGAATTTGCTGCGATTGGTTCACGAATTAGAGAAACGTTTGAACCGTTGGTGAAACTACTACGCGAGCAAAACAAAGCTCTGCGCATTGGTGTTAATCACGGCTCGTTAGCAGAACGAATGCTGTTTACCTACGGCGATACACCAAAGGGAATGGTGGAATCAGCGATGGAGTTTGTTCGTATTTGTGATGAACTTGATTTCCATAACATCGTGATCTCAATGAAGGCATCACGGGCCCCAGTGATGCTCGCCGCATATCGGTTAATGGCCGACACAATGGATCAGAAGGGATTCAACTACCCACTCCACCTAGGGGTAACGGAGGCTGGTGATGGTGATTACGGCAGGATAAAAAGTACAGCTGGAATTGCCACACTTTTGGCGGAGGGACTGGGGGATACTATTCGTGTTTCACTCACTGAAGCGCCTGAAAAAGAGATACCTGTGTGTTATTCAATTCTTCAGTCGCTCGGTCTACGAAAGACGATGGTTGAATATATTGCCTGTCCTAGTTGTGGCCGGACCCTATTCAATTTGGAAGATGTTTTGCATAAAGTACGCAACGCTACATCTCATCTGAAGGGGCTCGATATTGCCGTGATGGGCTGCATTGTGAATGGACCAGGCGAGATGGCCGATGCAGACTATGGGTACGTCGGCAAAGGGCCTGGAACCATTGCTTTGTACCGCGGTCGTGAGGAAATTCGTAAAGTTCCAGAAAAAGAAGGTGTTCAAGCCCTGATCCAATTGATTCAAGAGGATGGTCTCTGGGTCGATCCTGATGAAACTCGGTAATCTGAACGGACAGATCCTAGAAAAGACAGATATGGCTAAATCAGTGAAGTGGCGGTCATTTCTTCGCACAACACCTCTACTGCTCATTCTTGGATTAGGTGGAGTCACCACAGCAGTCACTCTCGGCGCTCCAGGGTTGACGCTTCCGAGCGCTAGCGGAGGATCGATAAGCGATAGCCCTAAGGAGGTGATCGATCAGGTTTGGCAGATCGTTTATCGAGATTACCTCGATTCTAGTGGTGATTACGATGAAAAATCTTGGCGTCAATTACGTCGCAATCTTCTCCAAAAATCATTCGCTGGTAGTGCTGAGTCCTACGAAGCTATTCGTGGAATGCTCGCCAGCTTGAATGATCCTTACACCCGTTTCCTTGACCCGAAACAGTTTAAGGAGATGCGGATTGATACGTCCGGTGAATTGATGGGCGTGGGTATTCAACTGAGTCTGGATAAAGCAACCAAAGAATTAGTGGTTGTATCTCCAATCGAAGGAACTCCTGCATCACGAGCTGGTGTTCTCTCCAAGGATGTGATCGTTTCCATTGATGGTCAATCCACAAAAGGGATGAGCACTGAGGATGCTGTTAAGTTAATTCGTGGTCCAGAAGGATCGGAAGTTGTTTTAGGTCTTCGACGGGGTAGTGATCTTCTAGACGTTCCTCTAACACGAGCTCGTATTGAGATTAATGCCGTTTCTTATAAGCTAAATACAACAGAAGATGATCACAAAGTTGGATATATACGCCTTAAACAATTCAATGCAAATGCTGCCAAGGAAATGCGCGAAGCCGCAAAGTCGCTTGAAGACCAGAGTGCTGAAGGTTATATTCTCGATTTACGTGGCAATCCTGGAGGATTGTTGGAAGCGAGCATTGACATTGCTCGCCAGTGGTTAAACGAAGGAATTATTGTAAGTACGCGAACCCGTGAGGGAATCCGAGATGTTCGACGAGCTACCGGAAGTGCCATCACAGATAAGCCTCTTGTTGTGTTGATTGATCAGGGCTCAGCAAGTGCTAGTGAAATTTTGTCTGGCTCACTACAAGACAACGCTCGAGCTGAATTGGTAGGCCAGAAAACGTTTGGCAAAGGGTTGGTTCAGGCAGTACGGGGATTATCTGATGGTTCTGGTCTAACGGTGACGATTGCAAAATATCTCACACCAAAGGGAACAGATATTCACAAAAATGGAATTGAACCAGATGTGAAATCAGAACTTTCGGAGCAACAGCTCAAGGACTTCACTATCGAAAAGCTTGGTACAAATGGTGATCCACAATATGTCGACGCCAAAAATCTATTAGTAACCAAAATGGGCTAGGAAGTTATTGAAATTAAACAACTAATTAGACTTGAAGTATTGATAATAACAATTTAAAAGGATGAATGAATCAGGAAATGGGCTGCATCAAGCCACCACCACCGCCACCGTTGGAATCATCATCATCGGAAGCATCGGGCTGCATCAGGGCATAGAGCCCTAAAGCTGCTGCGCAGAACACACCACTTACAACTTGCAAAGGCGCACCATTGACACCGATCTCAATGAATTCGCCCATGAAAGACCTATCCCTCAGACCAATGTAACGAAGAATTGCGGGTCTGTGAAGTTTTTCTCAGAAAAGCGTGGGAGCGATGGCCCTACACCCTGAGGACGGCTTCGTTCTTCTCGGCTTGCTTGCGTTCTCGCTGATCGGCCGTCAGACCGTCTGTATCTGGGATTTGGGCTGCCATCAGTTTGAACCATTCCATCAGTTGCTCCAATTGTTTCTCCATCGGCAGCACGCCAAGGCCACGGGCCAGTGCTTTGTGTTGAAGACCGCTGCCTGCTTGGTACACAAACCGCCCGTGGAGATGCTGTGGTAACCCCTGTCGCAGAAGCCGGAAGGCCGGTTCCTCCATCGGTGTCTCCAACACGATGTTTGGCTTCTCTGGTTTGATCCTGGAGAAACCACACCGTTTCGCCAGCATCTTCAGCTCCATCAATTGCAACAGCGACTGCACCGCAGCAGGGATGGCCCCGTAGCGATCTGCCCAACCAGCCGCCAATTCCACCAAGGCTTCAGAGGTCGTGCAGTCGGCTGCTGCCCTGTAGGCCGCAATTTTTTCATCGGGATCGATAATCCAGTCGGCAGGAACAAAGGCAGTAACGGGTAAGTCCACTTGAGTGTCATCCACCGATGGAATGTCTTGACCCTGGATCTCGGCTAAGGACTCCTGGAGCATCTCCATATACAGATCAAAACCAATCGTTTCCATCTGTCCGCTTTGTTCAACACCCAGAAGATTGCCGACACCGCGAATCTCCATATCTCGCATCGCTAATTGATAGCCACTGCCGAGTTGTGCGAATTCCTGTATGGCGCGAAGTCTTTGACGAGCATTATCACTAAGTGATGCATTGCCAGGGTAAAAGAGCCAGGCATGGGCCTGGATCCCACTGCGGCCAACACGACCACGAAGTTGATACAACTGTGCCAATCCGAATCGATGGGCATCTTCAATTAAAATCGTGTTAACGCGAGGAATATCAAGACCACTTTCCACAATCGTGGTGCAGAGCATCACATCGGCTTCACCAGCATTGAAGGCAACCATGGCACTTTCTAACTCCCCTTCAGCCATTTGACCGTGGGCGACGAGAAGCTTGAGGCCAGGCAGCATTGCACGTAAGCCCATGGCAACATCTTCGATACCTTCCACCCGTGGAACCACATAAAACACTTGTCCACCACGATCCAATTCCTGACGTATGGCACTTCGTACAGCCTCTGGATCGAGGGAAGCTAAATGTGTTTTGATCGGCCGGCGCAGCGGTGGTGGCGTTGTAATCAAACTCATTTCTCGAACGCCCGATAAACTCATATAAAGTGTTCGTGGTATTGGAGTAGCAGAAAGAGTTAAGACATCGACATCTTTGCGGAGAACCTTGATTTTTTCCTTTTGATTGACTCCAAATCGCTGTTCTTCATCAACAACGAGGAGTCCGAGCTGTTGAAAACATGTGCCCTTACTTAAAAGTTGATGAGTACCAACTACGGCATCAATGGTTCCCCCCTTTAAGCCCTCAAGAATGCTCTTGCGCTCGGTCGCTGTTCGGAACCGATTCAGGAGCGCAACTTTGATCGGATAAGGGGCAAACCGTTCAGACAGAGTTCGCCAATGTTGTTGTGCCAAAACCGTCGTGGGCGCCAACATGGCCACCTGCTTACCAGCAGTAATGGCTTTAAAAATGGCGCGAATCGCCACTTCAGTTTTGCCAAAGCCAACGTCTCCGCAGACCAAGCGATCCATGGGTTCTGCCCTTTCCATATCGCGCTTCACATCCGTGGTTGATTTCAATTGATCTGGAGTCGGTTCATAGGGAAATGACTCCTCGAGTTCCGTCTGCCAAGGACCATCAGGTGGAAATGCAAATCCATTCGACTGTTGGCGTTCGGCATAGAGCTTCACGAGATCAAGGGCCACCTTGCGAACGGCTTTCTTGGCCCGTTCTTTGGCCTTCGTCCAGGCAGCCCCACCCATGCGACTGAGCTGGGGCGGAGATTCACTCGTCGCCCGGTAACGACCAAGACTTCCCAATTGGTCAGCGGCTACACGGAGTATCCCGTCGGCGTACTGAACAACCAGATAGTCGCGAACATCACCGGATAGAGCGAGTTTGTCCATGGCCTTAAAACGACCAATTCCATGGTTTCGGTGAACAACAAAATCGCCCGGGCGCATCTTGTTGGGATCGACTGTTCGACTGGCGGCTTTGCGCCGACGGCGGACGTAGCCGGTGGAGGTAAGGGTTTGCTGGCCAAAGAACTCCCGGTCTGTAACGAGGGCGATGCGCCATGCAGGCAAAAGAACACCTTCCAGTTCTGCGTTGCCCTTTGCCTTCAGTGCAACCGGGGTGTTTTGTTCAATTAATCGGCCAATGGCGGGAAGATCGCCTGCGTTGGGTATGAACCGACTGATGCAGTCATGTTCTTCCAGAAGGGCTACGGCACGACTTGGCTGAGCCGAAACAAGCCACACGGACATGCGATCTGACTGAAACCCTTTGATTAATTGCCCGAGTTTGCCGAATTGATTCGGGTATGCGGGAACGGGTCGACTGGCGAAATCGAAGGAGTTGGGGTGGTTGTCCTCTTCAATCAGTTCTGCAAGATCGAACCCATCGAACACTTCCGATAAGCCATAGGCAGCGACAACGTTGCGATGAAGAACACCTGGCCAGAGCTCATCTCGATCCTGCTCAGAGAGACCAGCCTCGGTGGCCATTTCTTTGTGGTGATCAATGGCGTGATCCAACCAAAGCTGTCCGTGGGCTAGCCCCTGACGACGTTCATCCACAACAACGGTGGTGACCTCGGGCAGATAATCCAACAGAGAGGCGGGTTCATTCCACGCCAAACCCATGAGACGACGCATTCCCTCTGGGGTGCCACCCTCTAAAAGTTCATCGGTGGCTTGTTCACCAAGTAAGGAGGAAAGGCCATCCGGCATCGTGGCGCGTAGTTGGTCTGCGATCAGTGGATTAAAGCCAGTGGGAGTGAGTCTTAACTGATCAATAGGATCGAGAGATCTCTGGGTTGATGGGTCAAACTCACGTAACTTGACGAGCTCTTCTCCAAAAAATTCAAGACGAACAGGCAACTCACTACTAACTGAAAAAATATCAACAATGTCACCCCGACGACTCCAAGTACCTTCCTGATCGATCGTGGAAACGCGCTCGTATCCGAGCTTCGCAAGTGTTTCAGCGAGCGAATCGAGATCAACCTCATCTCCGCGTTTCAGTACTCGACAGGTGGTCTTTAGAGCCTGTGGTGGAGGCAGATGAGGTTGAAGACAGCGTTCGGTAGCAACAATGGCGCGCCCACTGCATTCGGGGTCATTCAGTAGATCGCTGAGAACTTGAAGTTGACCCCAAATAATTTCACTGGTGGGATCAAATGGTTCGTAGGGAGACCCCTCACTGGTTGGATAAAGACTGGAGGATGACCACCCCATCAGCTCGAGGAGAGCAGTCCAACGGCCCGCTTCTTCGAGGGTTGGAACCACGACGAGCAAGGGTGATCCATCCCGTTGCGCCATGGCGCTGGCCACAAGCGCGCGACAACTGCGACCGGCACCTCTCATCAACAGCCGGTCTGTCCGTCGACTGCGCTCTAACAATTCGCCGGTAAGCGCCCCGTCCCGCAGCTGATGCACCAGGGAACGAAGAGGCATGGGCTCAAAACGAAGATGTCTGATCTTCGCAACGAGCGTGCATGGATTGTTGACTCTTGGAAAAGTCAATCATTTTTGGGAGATATCGTGTCAAATCAGTGACGATATGCTCACTAAAACGTATGGCCATGGGTTTGCGTTTCAATCACCATCAGGGCACGGACCCGACGAGAAGACAGCGTGCTCAAGCTCGAAACAGCAACCAAAAAATCGTGAATGACGGAAATGATCAAAAAATCAATTTGAATCAAACCTCCTCTCTCTAAAATTGGAACTAACGAAAAATCTGTGAATTCAAATCAAGATGACCAATATGGATTGCTAGAATATAGAATGGTCAGCTCATCAGATATTAATGATCAACTTATCGCCTATTAAACGACCTGTGCTAGAGGTAAGCATCTTCAATCAAGCAATAGCAGAATCGTTATTGACGAGCGAAGAAGAGTCGATCATTGATTACATTCGATATACGGGAGTTTTTGATGAATTAAAAATGAGAAAAGATTTGTCGCTTCCCTCGAAGCCACCAGCGCTGTGGCTCTTGTCCAATGCTTGTGAAAAGATCGGAGCAAAGATTCCTGAGCATTTTTCAAATATACGATCTTGGTCGAAATCTCAAAGTGAAGACTCCATTGCCTGGGATGGAAACTTGATTTGCAGTATCGTTTATAGTTGTGATGGCATAGAAATCTCTCCAACGTCAGGCACAGCTCTCTATCACACTTTCGCAGTTCATAGAGAACTTTTTTCAGGATTAGAATACTAGATCTAAAAATAAGCAATACAGTAACTCAATTAACTAATCTATGGCGCTAGAGGCCTGGTGGTCTTGAGCGTGAAGAAATCTCGAAGAATTCTTTTGGGATGACGTGAAACGGTTCTTTTAGGTTGATGGCTCGATACAGCTACCCTTCATGCTGCTTCTCGCCGAGGGCAATGTTTTGATCACCTCCTCAATCCCTTTGCTATTCGACCCCACCCCCCAACCTCCGCTAAGACGTTCAAGGCAAATCACCTAGATGAGGACATTTTGATCAATCAAATGTCTAATATATTATCTCTAGATTGATTAAGTTGCATAAAACGATAGCATCAGCCTGCCTAGTTGAATAGTTAAAAAGCTCTGTACCTTCTTTGGATCGATGACTGGATTGATTTTCGTTGAGATGGATGATGGCGATGATGTCTTTCTAGGTATTATGGATCGTGCATACTTGATTTTTGATCTAAACTTGGAATTGAACTGAGATCTTCAAATCGGATCCGATGACAAGTGATTTTGACTTTTCTGCAGAGATATTATTCATGGACATCAGGGAATATCTGCCGACTGTTGATCCAGACAACCTGACTCAAACAAACGTATTGGAAATATTATTGTATTTGATGAATCAAAAGAATGGTTTTGTAGATCGTGGTCACGAAGAAAATAACCATGAAACAGCATGGATTAATGGCTTTCTACTTAAGCTCATACCGCAGATCGATGAAAATGGTATGCATCGATTTGTCGTTCAATGCATCGGTTCAAGTATGGATAAGATAGCGCTGCTTAAATAAAACCTGGCAACTCTTCAATCATCCAAGAAATCCAGAAATTATCGACAAGATGGGCTACTGGACTGTTTTCAACGTGAGTTGATCACTTGGAATATTTAAGCTTCGCTGTACACAAGTAATAATGATGTCAATGTTGAACAGCATGAAACCTCAAATTGCTTTGGTCTCAATCTATGCAGTCATTGATATTTTAGATTGTAAATCCCCGCCGATTGATTAACGGAGCTAAAAAATGCAAATGAGAAGAACGAAATTCGTTATGCATTTTTTAGGGTTTGCTCTTCAAGAAGCATATTAAATTGCAGCAATTGTTCGTCACTTAAGTGTTGGCGACTGGTGGAATTTAAATT
>CAXDNN010000023.1:0-21105 GCA_963990675.1 uncultured Synechococcus sp. | reverse complement strand
GTGAGTCCCTCGCCAATGCTTTGCGGGGGTTTACCGGCCGAGACGACTGCCATTTCTTCGATGCGGCGAGCCCCATCGTCCATGGCGACAGCATTGATCTCAAGTTTGCTTTTCGGGCAAGTCGCTACGACAAAGGCGACGCGGATTACATCAACTGCCCAATGGATAAGGCCGAGTTTCTCGCGTTCCGTGAGGCTCTTCTGGAGGCGGAACAAGCGGAACTCAAGGATTTTGATCAGGAGAGTGCCAAATTCTTTGAGGGTTGCTTGCCGATTGAGGAGTTGGCTCGCCGCGGTGAAGACACCATGCGCTATGGCCCTCTGAAGCCTATTGGTCTTTGGGATCCCCGCTGGGGAGACGTCAACGACCGCGATGTGCGAAGGGCGAAGCGTGCTTATGCCGTTGTTCAACTGCGTCAGGAAGACAAAGACGGTCGCCTATGGAATCTTGTGGGTTTTCAGACCAACCTCAAATGGGGTGAACAGAAGCGGGTCTTACAGATGATTCCCGGCTTGGCCGAGGCGGAATTTGTTCGTTTTGGGGTGATGCACCGGAACACCTTCCTCGAATCCCCCCAGCTGTTGAACCCAACGCTGCAGTTCCGCACACGCCGGCATCTTTTGGCTGCAGGTCAGATCACGGGAACCGAGGGGTATGCGGCGGCTGTCGCTGGCGGGTGGCTCGCGGGAACCAATGCGGCGCGGCTTGTGCGGGGTTTGAATCCCATCGCGTTGCCCAACACCACGATGGCTGGTGCCCTCACCCACTTCGTGAGCGAAGCACCCACGAAGAAGTTTCAGCCCATGCCCCCCAACTTCGGGCTTCTGCCAGACCTGCCCGAACGGATTCGCGATAAACGGGCCCGTTACGGCGCTTATCGCGATCGATCCTTGGCGGATTTAGAGCCGATTCGTGCGCTCATCCCGGAACCATTGCTGGCATGACCCACTCCACCGCTATGGCCCGGCGTCTCGAATTGCGCTCCCTGCGGTTCGGGGTTTGGGCTAATGCGGTGATGACCTTGGCTGGGCTCTCGGCCCACGTGCTGACAGGCTCGTCCGCTTTGTTGCTCGATGGCCTTTATTCAGCGGTGTTGGTGGGGTCATCTCTGATCGCGAGTCGCATTTGCCGCAACGTGGTGCGTCCCCCTGATCGGGGCTGGCCCTATGGCTATGAAGGCCAGGAGGCTCTTTATGTGTTGTTTCGATCCCTGGTGCTGTTGGGGGTGATTGGCTTTGGCTTTAGCAGTGCTTTCGCCACCTTGATTGCTTGGTGGGGTGGTGCGGTGATTTCCCCGCTGCGGCTCCAACCCGTGGCGATTTATACCCTCGCCATAACGGGCTGTTGCGCCCTACTGGCTTGGCGTCACCATCGGGATTGGCGGCGCACTGGATCGGTGTCGTTGTTGCTGCAAACCGAGGCGCGCAATGCTCGCATTGATGCCCTTATCACCTTGGCAACAGGCTTGGCACTTTTAGCGTCGCCCTTGTTTCTCGGCACACCCCTGTCGGCGCTCGCCTCGATCACCGATGCCTTGCTTGTTCTCTTGGTCAGCTTGGTGTTGTTGCGGGAACCCTGGATGGCGTTGCGTCAGGCCATGGCCCAGGCGGCAGGCTGCAGCGCCGACCAAGACGTGTTGGAGAGAACGCGTGCTGTGTTGATGCAGCAATTGGTGGGACTTCAGCTGCAGATGATGGATTTCACCGTGCAACAGCTTGGCCGGACTGCTTTTGTGGTGGTTTATATCAACCCGGTTGAGCCGCAAGACGGGTTTGTGATCGATGGGCTGCGCCATCAAATCGATCAACGCTGCAGTTCAGCACTGGGACGGCCCGTGCGGTCTGAGGTGATCCTCACCGTGAATCCTCCAATCCATCATTTGGATCCAACTCCGCAGGCTGCCCCTTAGCGTCATCACTAGTGGTGTTCGAAGCTTTGGGCGATCAGCAGCAATGGGATGCCGTCGTGATCGGCTCCGGTGTGGGTGGTTTGGTCACAGCGAGCCAACTCGCGGCGAAGGGGGCAAAAACGTTGGTACTGGAGAGATACCTCATTCCTGGCGGGAGCGGAGGCGCCTTTCATCGGAACGGTTACACCTTTGACGTGGGTGCCTCGATGATTTTTGGCTTTGGGGAGAAGGGCTATACCAACCTGCTAACGCGTGCCCTGGCGGACATCGGGGAACATTGCGACACCATTCCCGACCAGGCCCAACTGGAATATCACATGCCTGGCGACTTACGCATTGCCGTCGACCGCAATTACGACACTTTTATTGCGGATCTTTCAGCCCGTTTCCCCCATGAGGCCGAGGGCATTCGTCGCTTCTATGACGCCTGCTGGCAGGTGTTCAACTGCCTTGATGCGATGCCGTTGTTGTCGCTGGAGGATCCTGCTTATCTCACCAAGGTTTTTTTCAAAGCGCCTTTCGCCTGCTTGGGATTAGCGCGTTGGCTTCCTTTCAACGTCGGGGCCGTGGCGCGTCAGCACATCAAAGACCCACAACTGCTGAAGTTCATTGATATCGAATGTTTTTGTTGGTCGGTGATGCCGGCCGATCGCACACCAATGATCAACGCAGGTATGGTCTTTTCAGACCGTCATGCAGGGGGGATCAACTATCCCAAAGGTGGGGTGGGTGTGATCTCGCAAAAGCTTGTTAAGGGGTTGGAGCGCCATGGCGGAGTGATTCGCTACAAGGCCCGCGTCACTGAAGTGTTGATCGAAAAGGGCCATGCCGTTGGCGTGAAGCTGGCCGATGGCGAAATCATCCATGCCAAACGGGTGATTTCCAATGCCACCCGCTGGGACACCTTCTCTGGCGAGGTGGGAGGGGCGAAGGGGAAAAGTCAGGCCCTTGTCGGGCCCGAACAAACTCCGGCCAAGGAGCAGGTTTGGCGCCGACGTTACGTACCGTCACCCTCGTTTCTATCGCTTCACCTGGGTGTACGGGCCGATTTGATTCCGGCAGGTACTCATTGCCATCACTTGTTGCTGGAGGACTGGGAGCGAATGGAAGACGAGCAGGGGGTGATTTTTGTGTCGATGCCCTCTTTGCTTGATCCCGATTTAGCCCCATCGGGGCATCACATCGTCCATACGTTTACGCCGTCATCGATGGAGGCCTGGAAAGGCCTAAGCGCCTCGGAGTACAAAGCCAAAAAAGAGGCTGATGCGGCGCGGATGATTCAACGTTTGGAGTCCATTCTTCCTGGTCTCTCGAAGGCGATCACCCACAAGGAGATCGGAACACCGCGCAGCCACCGTCGATTTCTTGGACGTTTTCAAGGCAGTTATGGTCCGATTCCAGCGATGCAATTGCCGGGGTTGTTGCCAATGCCGTTCAATCGCACCGGGGTGAAGCATCTGTATTGCGTTGGAGATTCTTGTTTCCCCGGGCAAGGTCTGAATGCTGTTGCCTTCAGCGGTTTTGCCTGTGCACATCGGGTTGGTGCCGATTTGGGCTTGAACCCCTGGGCTCTGCCGGCGTGATGGGCTGATTAGCCTTTTGCTACTGAAAAGGTGTGATGCCGACCAATCCGCAGCCATCGTCTGAAGAATTAGCGCGATTTCTGGAACAGCGCGGAGATATCCATAAACCATGGAACCTTCAAATCCTTCGGCTTCAGAAACTCAAAGAGGCCAAAAACACGATGGATCCGACCGAGTACATCGCCAAAATCCAAGAGGCCCATGGCGATTTGATGCGCTTGGGCAAATTCTGGAAGGGGCGAGAAGCTGAGGTGTTTGAAGGCATCTATATGCCATCTGAACAAATTGAGCCGTTGCCTGGATCGCCCGACGATCGCTAATTCCCATGGAACGTTTTGGTCTTTCCCCTCTGATTCGCTTCACCCTGTTGAGCTTGTACGTGGCGTTGGTGCTGCCATTGCCCGTCTTGGCGCCCCAATCCTTGAGGCTCTTAATGGTTGGTGGGTTGATTCTCGGGCTGGTCTTGGTGGTGGGTTTGCTTAGCGAGCAGGTTGAAACCGATGCAGCAGGGCTTCGGGTGCGTTATCCCGATTGGATTCGTTGGTTGTTACGTCGGAGTTGGTCGATGGAGTGGGCCGATATCCGTGCTCTAGTCCCTGTCGGGACGAGTCAGGGTGGAACTGTTTATTACTTAAAAGCAGCTGATTGTCGCCATCAATTGCTTCCCCAGCGCATTGAGCGGTTCGACTTGTTTTTGAGTGTTTTGAGTGAACGGGCTTCTATTTCAACCAAGGGGATTGGTCGGCTGACCCCCCCCTGGACTTATCAGGTGCTTGCCTCCTTGGCAGTCCTCATGGTGATTGGGGAACTGGCATCTGGTGTCGCGATCAGCCAGGGCTGGGTCAGCTTGCCGGCAAGTTATCCAGGCTGAAGCGATAGCCCCTCTGACGCACGGTGGTGATCCCCCCGCCTTCGCCAAGACCGGCCTGCTCGAGTTTTCGCCGCAGGGTTAGCACTTGGGTATCGACGGAACGAGGTCCACCACTGAAGGGTGGCCATGCCATCCGAAGCAGCTCTTGGCGGCTGCGCACTAGCCCAGGAGGCATGAGTAAGGCACAAAGCAAAGCAAATTCCCGAGGACTGAGTTCCACAGGCTTGTCGCGGAGTGTGACCTGTCTCAGCAGGAGATGGACCTCGAGAGGGCCGACGGTGACGCGCTCTTGAAGACCGCTATGACCTCTTTTAAGAAGGGTGCGACAACGCGCCGCTAACTCTTCCAGGCCAAAGGGCTTGCGTAGAACATCGTCAGCCCCATCGTCCAAGAGGCCGACAACAGGTTCTGCACCACTGCGGGCTGTCAACACGATTACTGGGCAACGCAGTTGTCCAGCAAGGCGCAGGGCAGAACTCTGCTCGAGAATTTCTGCACTCACCAGCAGGTCAGGCGACTGATCCTGACAAACTTCGAGCGCTTCGACGGCTCGACCCACGGCTGCAGTGAGGTGGCCGTCTTGGCGGAGACGCTGCACCAGAACTGTTCGCAGGGTGGGATGTGGCTCAACCACCAGCACACGTGAGGGTTCTAGACCGCTTCCGGAGCCAGGCAAGCTGATGGCCTGGTCAGTGGGAGTGCTCGACTCAGTAAGTAAGTCTTGTGGCGTCGAAGTCACTGGATCGAACAAGGCGCGACTAGGCTAGTACCAATTTCATCCAGCGCTGGTAGCGAGAGCTGCCGTCTCCAACCAATGACGTCACTTGATGACCCACAGGCCATCCGTCATTTCCAGTCCATTTGTGATGCGTGCCAAGAGCTCACCACGCGATATCACACGCCCTCCGAGCTGCGGCTCTACGCCGATGGATATCTTCATGCGCTTCGAAAAACTGGCTCGCTCGACATTCGTGAGCAACATCGCCTAGAGCAGCTAATCGACCGCTGGATCTTGGATCCGTCGAGTTTCATTGGGCCGGATGGGGACGTCAGCACGCTGTACATGCAGCATCCCCACGGCTACTAAAAACGCCTAACTCGCCAGAGCAATTTCAAGTTTTTCCTTGAGTTCGCCTGAGTTGTACATCTCGATCAGGATGTCGGATCCACCCATAAATTCCCCTTTCACGTAGATCTGAGGAATTGTTGGCCAGCTCGAGAATTCTTTGATTCCCTGACGAATCTCCATGTCGGAGAGCACATCGAAGGTCTCAAAAGTCACCCCGAGGGAGTGAAGAATCTGTACGACGTTGTTGGAGAAGCCGCATTGCGGCATCAATTTTGAGCCCTTCATAAAGACGAAGATTGGGCTCGTCGCGATCAAGCCTTCGATACGTGATTTGGTGGAAGCGTCCATAACGAGGAAAAGAGGTCTCGAGAACTAGGAAGGGACGGAGGTGCTGAGCGCCAAAGCGTGAATGGCTTCACTGGCGAGCTCCTGTTGAAGTGCTCCGTAAACCATTTGGTGTTGCCGGATCCGCGATAGGCCACTGAATGCGGAAGAAACCACACTCACTTGGAGATGGTCTCCACCGCCAGTGAGATCTTCAACGGTCACCGTTGCATCAGGAATGGCACGTTGGATTGCAGATTCGACCGCGGACGGCTGCACCATGACGAAAACTCCCAATTCAATGATGTTGGCAGATGAACTCAGCTGCCTGGCCTTGAGGCACCCTTGAACTCCGTTTCGACAAAACCAAGTTCGACAAGACTTTGGTAAGCCTTTTGGCCCTGAGGTTTGGATGGTGTCATCAGCTTCACTACCTCAACAAGGACGGGAACGGCGACTTCGGGTTGATTTTGACGTCGGAAGAGGGCCGCTAAGCGCAAATCTGATTCCGCCAATAAGCCAAGGGCTTCACGTCCCTTTTCGTCCATTTCCCTGGGAATGCGTGCATCCAGTCCGCGGAATGCGCCACTTAAGTCGCGGTAAAACGACAACAGCTGTTTCGACACTTTCCGAGCGTTGTCGTATTCAATACGAGCATTTGCGAGGTCTCCCCGCGCTGCGGCGGCATCGCCACGGGAAATCATCCCGCGAACGGCCGATGGATTAAAGCCAGTGTCGCTTTGCGCCAAAACCCTGTCGCTGGCGGCCTGTTGAGCCAGGACGGGCGGAGCTGTGACGCCAAGGGTGGCCACCAGGGCGGCAGCCGTCAGCAGAGAGCGACAACCCATGGGGTCAATCGGAGCAATTTGTGCGGACTTTAGAAGGCTTTTAGGGGTCGTCCAACAGCCTTGCGGGCCGCTTGTTCAGCCGTATGCATTGCCTCGGTGAGTTGTCTGTTGAATTGTTGTGCCGCATCTCGACCCGTTTCTTTGGGGACCTGCAACGCCTCCCCAAAGCAGACCGCTGCACGACTCAATGGGCGTGGTGGAGCTTGGCTGTAGCCCAGACCCACTGGAATAACAGGGACTTGGACTCCTTGGTTTTGGGCGAGCTGGGCAAGACGCATCAGCCCACCACGCACTTGTATTGGTGCATCGGTGCGTTGAATTCGCCCTTCTGGAAACATCACTAGCTGTTGGCCACTCGCCAATAAATCAATGGCCAACCGCAGCGTCGTCATCGAGGGGCGACCTTGATTCACGGGGAAACAGCCCAACCGCTGCAAGAACCATCCCTGCAGCCCTTTCATTTCTGTCGTGGTCACCATGAAGCGACAGTCCCGGCCCGTCACCCGTCGGCCTGCTGCCATGGGCAAGAGCAGTGCATCCCAACGGGCCCGATGGGTTGGAGCCAAAAGAACAGGTCCTTGATGAGGCAGTCGTTCGCGATGCAACACCAGCCGCTCCCGGAACTGCAATGGCAGCGCCAAGTCTTGGGTGGCCAACATGGCCAAGGGTGCCCAGAATCGGTCGATCCCGACCTGAAGAGCGCTTTCTCGGTTTGCCAGTGCCGCTGTCAACGGTGAACAGTCGTCAGGAAAACCTGGAGAATGTAAGGCCCGCGGGCCGACCTGCATAGGATTTGGCCATCGTTACCAGCCTCCATGGCCAGCTTGGGCGTCAATATTGACCACATTGCCAACATTCGCGAAGCGCGACGCACGGTGGAACCCGATCCCGTTCCCATGGCGATGCTCGCTGAATTGGGTGGAGCTGATGGGATCACGGTCCATCTTCGGGAAGACCGTCGACACATCCAAGATCGCGACGTTGAATTGCTGCGGCAGACCGTTCGGTCTCGACTGAACTTGGAGATGGCTGCAACGGACGAGATGCTGGCCATTGCTTTAAGGGTTAAGCCCGACATGGTGACGCTCGTGCCAGAACATCGCCAAGAGGTGACAACGGAGGGTGGTCTGGATGTGGTGGCGCAGTTGTCTGACCTCACCGGAATGGTGAGCCAGCTCCAGACCAGCGGAATTCCGGTGAGTTTGTTTGTGGATCCCGTGGCTGCCCAATTGCAGGGATGTACTGACTCTGGGGCGCGTTGGGTTGAACTCCACACTGGGCGTTATGCGGAAGCCAGTTGGAATGAGCAGCCCCACGAATTGGCGCGGCTCACCGAAGGCACCGCTACGGCCCGTGCCATGGGTTTGCGGGTGAATGCAGGCCATGGGCTCACCTATCAGAACGTGGAGCCTGTGGCCGCGATCCCTGGAATGGAAGAACTGAACATTGGCCATACGATCGTTGCCCGTGCTGTTGTCGTTGGACTGCAACAGGCGGTGCTTGAAATGAAGGCGTTGATTCAGAATCCCCGGCGTGACCCCTTGTTTGGACAGGCACTCGGATGACCACTTATCACTTCGTTGCCGCCAGCGAGACGTTTCTCACCGTTGATGAGCCCCTCGAGGAAGTGCTCAAGGAGCGTCGGCGTCACTACGCCGAAACCAACCGAGAGATCGACTTCTGGTTGGTGATTCGCCCGGCTTTTCTTCAAGCACCTGAGCTGGCCGAGCTGGCCAGTCAAGTGCCTCAACCGGCTGCTGCGGTTGTATCTACAGATGAAAAATTCATCACATTTTTGAAATTACGGTTGGAATACGTTGCCGTGGGGCGCTTCGAGGCTCCCTCGTCGACCATCCCCGACCCATTGTCTGGCAGCGTTTGATGCATCCAAGTTCATTGCCTGTGTCGAAGCGGATCACGTTGTTGGTTCGAGCTCTGAATGGTGCCGAAAAAACCAATCAAGCTCTCGCCACGTGTGCGGATGGCGATGCCATGGTGGATATTTTGTTAGGCGCATCCGCGAAGCTTGGCCTCGGTTTGACGCGGCGTGATCTCACCGAAACTCCTCCCATTCGTGATTGGATTTGGTTTAAAAACAACCAACCCCTTATCACCATTGGGAAGTAACGATCGGGGGCGGTTAAATTGCTCAATGTGAATCAGTCGATTTGAATATAGTTCCGCTATTTCGTGCTTCGTTCAGGTTTTTAGTTGATCAATTTTAATAGTTAGCTGCTTGCTTTGCAGTTGCTATTGGTTTGTTCTCCTTGATTCTGCTCAAATGGGGGCCTATTCGCCTCAGCGGATCGATTGGGTTGTGGGATGGCACTAATTTTTTGAGGGATCTTGCCGTCTAAATTTCGAGTTCTCGTTGGTTGAAGCGCAAAAGTTCTTGATCAATGATTCCTCGTTATTCATGTCATTTGAACCGTTCGTTGCGAATGCTTCTCGTCATGTTCGCTTTGTCGTTGAATCGTGATGGGGCAATGCATCCTTTGATGTCTTTCACGACAAGTGCTGATTATTTTGTGGAGAAGAGCCAACCCAGCTCGAGTGGGTGCTTTCTGTTCTTACGGCTGATTCACGACTTTGCTGACCCTCTATCGCAGCAACCGCGCTGAATTCCTCGCTCAATTGCTGGCTCAGCAACTGATTGACCAGCAACCGGGACCGTTGGACACGCAGGAGGTGATGGTGAACACCTGGCCCACCAGTCGCTGGTTGGGCGAACAGCTTGCGGTTGCCAATGGAATTAGCTCATTAGTTCGATTTCCTTTTCCGGGTAGTCGATTTCGAGAGTTGGTTCGTCAGGTTTTAGACCTTCCCCCGAAGGAAGCGGATCCCTGGCGTGCCAACCAATTGGTATGGCCTGTGCTGGAACTCCTCCCCGAGTTGCTCGAGCAGCCAGTCGCCCTGCCGCTCAAGCGTTGGTTGGATGGTCGGGAGGGAAGCGACCACTCCAAAGCGTTAAGTCGTGATCGCTGGCAGCTGGCCCGGATAATCGCTGATGCCTTCGACGATTACGCCCTTTATCGCGCTGATCAATTGGCTCAGTGGAGTGCCGCGCCATCATCAGCGGACGCCGACTGGCAGCCACTGCTTTGGCGTCGTCTGGCGGATCAGCTAAACCGCCCGCCCTTTGGTCTGCAGGTCCGTGACGCCATCGACCGATTGCGGCGCGGAGTGGTGTCCGCTGATTCTCTTCCTGAGCGACTGCGTTTGTTTGGCATCAGTGCCCTCGCTCCCGTGCAAGTGGACCTGATTCAGGCTCTCTCGGGTGTTCTAGATGTGGAGGTGTATCTCCTCACGCCTTGCCCCGATTTATGGCAACGCTGTGGTAGCCGTCGGGAGCTGCTCCAGGAGGCTTGGTTGGAGCCCCCAGATGGCCATTGGCTTGAGGCGGCACCAAGGCTTGAAGCCAGTTTTGGTCGGATGGGGGCTGAGTTCCAGCAACTGTTGGAGGGGTCGGGTGATGTGCAGTTGGGTGAGCGGCGCGAGGGAGATCTCTTTGCGTCACCGGTGCAGATGGCCGCGACATCTCTGGGCTCTGCATCTCTCCTGGAACAGCTGCAGGAGCAGCTTGTTGATCCGGAGCAGTCGGGAGGACTACATCGGTTGGCCAAGGATCAATCGCTCCTATTTCAAGCAGCTCCTGGACCTTGGCGGGAGGTGCAGCTGGTGCGTGATCGGATCCTCCAATGGCTTGCGGCGGACCCAGACCTCGCTCCGCGTGATGTTCTGGTGATGACGCCGCAGGTTGATCGTTATGCCCCGCTGCTGAATTCAGTGTTCAACGATGCCGATGCCATTGGTGTTGACCTCCCCTGGCGTCTCACCGACCGCAGTCAGCAAAGTAGTCCTGGACTCTCCATGGCCATGCTCAACCTGCTGGAGCTGGCGGCGGGTCGTTTAACGGCGACTGGCTTAGAGCAATGGTTAGCCAACCCTGCTCTTCAGGAATTACAGGGGTTGTCGTCCGAAGACTGCACTTTGATGACGCGGGTTTTGCAGCACACCGGTTTCCGTTGGGGGCTCGATGCAACGGAACGGGGTGGAGATGAAACCCATGGGTTGCGCTGGTGTTTAGACCGCTGGCTTCTAGGCCTGGTGTTGCCTGCTCGTGATGGATTAGCTCCTGCGGGTGTGGCACCGTTTCAGTGGGAATTGGATCCAGAGCGCTTGGTTCGGTGGTGGACGCTGCTGGATCGCTTGGCTCGGATGCTCGAGCAGTTGAGACGACCCCAGACCTGTGCTGCTTGGGTGGCGTTGCTGCAGTCGGTGTTGCAGGAGTTGTTTGGTGATGGCCGTGCTTGGAGTGGGGAATTACAAACGTGGACTGCAGCGTTAGAAGACTGGCGATTGCGGGCCATCGATTGCGCGCTGGAGCTGGACATCGCTGTTGTCTTGGAGGTGCTCAATGAAGCCCTATCAGTGGATAGCGGTCGTTTTGGGCATCGCACTGGTTCGCTCACTATCAGCGCCTTGGAACCGATGCGGGCCATTCCCCACAAGGTGATTGTGTTGATGGGGCTCGATGGTTCTGTGTTCCCGCGTGCCAATCAACGCCCCGGATTCCATTTGCTTGAGCAGCAACGACGGCTTGGGGACCCCCGCGGTAGTGATCAAGACCGGTACGTCTTATTGGAAGCGTTGATGTCGGCACGACGCCACCTCTTGATCAGTTGGTGTGGTCGGAATGAACGCACCGGAGAGGCCCAACCCCCTGCGGCTCCAGTGGAGCAATGGTTGGCTCAACTCAAGCAGGAGTTGTCCACCAGCAGCACCCACGGGTTGGTGCTGACGCCAGCTGCAAACCCACTCGCGCGTAGCAACTTCCAACTCGAGGCGCCTTTGAGTTGCGATCGCCGTCAGTTGGAGGCCCGACGCTGGTTGGATCGCCCTCGACCGGAACCGCAACAGGCATTGGCGTGGCCCCTGGCCTGGACCCCCCCTAGGAGTGATCCAAGGACCAGTTCCAAGCCAGAGGCGTCGTTGGTGTTTGAAGAGCTCCTGCGCTGGATGCAGCAACCCCAAGCGGCTTGGTTGCGCTCGAAGGGCCTGCGACCGGGTGAGGGGATTGATGCTGTAGAGGATCTTGATCCCTTAGAGCTCAATGCCCTTGAGCGTTATCAGCTGTTGGATCAAAACCTGGAACCGTTGCTTGCCGAAGGAGCGTTGCCGGATTGGCGGATGCTGCTGGCTGGTCAGGGAGTGCTGCCGGCTGGAGCTGGCGCCGCCCTGGAGCAACAGGAATTGGCAGACCGTTGGTGCCGCCTCAGACGTCAGCTCGACAGCCTCGGCCCTTGCCGTCGCGAGAGCGTTGAAATTGAAGGTGTGCTTCGACCGCTTGTGTTCGCTGGAGAGTCCCAAGTGGTGGTTCAGGCCGGAATGCTCAGTGCGAGTGGCGTGATGCGTGGTTGGCTTCAACATCTCCAGCTTTGCCGGTTTTCGCCAACTCCCACAGCGGTGATCGCTCGCAGTACCCGTGCCATCGGTGCAGAGATTCACCTGCACTGGGTGGCGTTGCCAGCGGACCAGGCGGAGGAGCAGCTGGCCACGCTGCAAGCACTTGCTCAACAGGGGATCGATCAGTGCTGGCCTATTCCCCCTAAAAGTGGTTGGCAGATGGTTTGGCATGAGCAGCGCAAACCAGGAACCGGCTTGGATCGTTTTCGTACGTGTTGGCAAGAGGAGCGCCTATCGCCAGCGCTTCAGCTTTGTTTCGGAGCGGAGCTGGAGGCGGATGTGTTGTTCCAGGCACCCGGCTTCGATGAAGCCTGCACGGCGCTTTATCAACCCCTCTTTCAAGCGCGGCGGAGTTGATTGTTCCTCACGTGGGCTGGATCAGGCGGTGTTTCGTCGTTCGCTGCCTTGAAAAAAATTTGAATTTTATTGTCCGAGCCGTTAAGTATGAAAATTACTTTGCTTGTTAGTGCGCTATTTGTTCGTTGATAATTATAAAGTCACTTGACATGCTGAAATTGTAAATCCAATAATGTGGAAGTGCAATTTCGCCACTCTGCTTATGGGCCAGTCCGTGTCAATGTATTAAGTATTTGGAATTCAATCTTCTAATTTTTCATGCATTTAGCGCAAAGAACAAGACAAGCTTCAAATGGCGAATCATTAATTGGTTTGATTGATGGAGCCCAGGCAATCGTTATGACCTTGTTGGTTATCGAAATGCCTGTGTTGATCATTAAATTGCTTGAGAAACAGCAAAGTTTTCAAGAGTTGTATCTTGAGCTTGCAATGATTTTTTTGGGCTATCTTCTTGCATCGTTAATAGTTTATGATATTTGGTCTATCCAGAAAAGCTTGTTTGCATCGACTCATTCAAGTGGTTCTCAAAATTTAGCGTGCATTTCTACTTTGTGGCTCTCAACGCTGATCCCGCCAGTTCTTTTTATCGCCGAACATTTTGCGCAGACTCCTCTTCAGGAGTCGCTAGCGTACGGGATTTCAAACAGCCATGGAGTTCTTGTTTTCAGGTCAATTGCCATTTCAATTGTTCTTGCAATCCATATGATTTTATTTGCTTTTTCTAGAAAAAGTGATAGTGCGATTGATTTGTCGTATGTTATTTATAATTCAAGGTTATTGCGCTTGAGGGTTATGGCTTTGGTGGTAATCGTACCTTTTTCGGTTTGTTTGGGATTGATAGGTGAATTTGGGTATGTGCTGATTCCAGCCATTTTGTTTGTGCCATTTATTTTTGTTCCAGTCAAGTTGGCTCGGCAATCCTAAAAATGAAGCAAAGTTGATCAAGGCAGAGATGAGTTGTGATGAGCTTTAGTTGCGTCGCGTGTCGTTGTTAATCTTTTAACTGGCGGTTCGTCGTTGAATGATAAGAATCCATTTTTACGTGATCTGTGTTCTAGTGCGACTGATAAGGCTTGGTTGGAGTGAATTGAAAATTTCTGATCAAGCCGAGTCTGCTCAAGCTGATTCAAGTCAATTTTTGTTCCATAGTTCCATGGCTTCAATTTGAAATTAGACTGCCCTTAGCTTTCAGATTCTCCAAGCGCGGCGGAGTTGATTCCAACCATGGCTGAGCGCTTTAACGCCAATACCTATCCCCTTGGCCCTGGCATCCGTCTGTTGGAAGCCAGTGCTGGGACAGGTAAAACCTTCGCGCTTGCCCATCTCACCCTTCGTTTCATTACTGAGGCGGCGTATCCGCTAGAAGCACTGCTCGTTGTGACCTACACCGAGGCGGCCGCGGAGGAATTGCGGTCTCGTATCGGCCAGCGCCTGCAGCAGGCGCTGGTTGGATTGGAGCAACTGGAGAACGAAACGCTTCCGTTGGCGCCCGATCCGGTGATGGCCGCATGGTGGGAGCAGTGCACGGTGTCTTCGGATCGGCGCATCAGGATTCGACGGTTGCTGATGGCACTCGAGCAACTCGACCGTGCTGACATCGCCACGATCCATGGTTTTTGCCGTCGCAGCCTGCGCCGCTTAGCCCTCAACAACGGGGCGGCAATCGAACCACAACTCGAAAGTGATGCAGCTGCACTTCAGGCCGAGGTGGTGCAACACCTTTGGCAGCAGGAGTTGTTGACCCTTCCCGATGAGCAGTTTCAAGGCCTACGGCAACGGGGGCTGTCGCCGCAAACCTTGGGTGCGGCTTTGGCCCGACTGGATGGAGATCCCAATCCCCGGTTAGATGGCGATTCGACAGTTGTCGATCTGCAATCGTCGCTGCTTGATCAGCTTCCGAGTTGGATCGAAAGCCTTTGGCATGCGTTTCAACTCCATTGGGAGCGCGACCATGCTGCCCTGGAGTCGGGCTTTCGAGCTGCAGCTGCGCAGTGGAAAGCCCAGGGTTGTGGCTCAACGTCGCCCTACAGCGCAAAGCCACGCACGGATCGCTGCGCCCTGATCAACCAATGGATCGAAACGCAAAACGGCGTCCCGTCTCTGGCCGCGATTGCCTCCATTGAGAAACCCTTGAAGGAGTATTTCCACCCCGGTAGTTGGTGCCGGATGGCCCGTAAGTGTGGGGAGGAGGAGCCCAGTTTGGTGGCGTCGGCACTGCAGACCGCCATTGGCGCCCTTTGGGATGAGCCATTGGAGCTGGTATGGCGCTATTTGCTGGAGCGCGGTCTTCAGGAATTGCGGGAGCGTCGTCGTCGTCGCGGGGCGATCACCTTCGCTGGATTACTTGCGGCGATGGATCCTGGTGATCGACAGGTGGATTGGCTGGCACCGCTTCAGGAGCGTTATCGCGCGGTGATGGTGGATGAGTTCCAGGACACCGATCCGGTGCAGTGGCGTTTGCTGCAACGGGCCTTTGGCGATCGCACCAACCATCTTCTTTTGTTAGTTGGAGATCCAAAGCAAGCGATTTATCGCTTTCGAGGCGGCGATCTCGGCACCTATTTGGAGGCTCGTCAACAGGTTGATCGCATCGATCACCTGCTCGATAACTTCCGCGCCACCGCGTCCTTGATGGAGGGATTGAACAAGTTGATGGAGCCAGGAATGCCTCGCTCTCACTTGGAGATTCCTGCGGTGCGGGCCCAGGCTGTTGATCAGGTGGCTTCGAAGACAGCAGCGCTCCAGCTTCTCGATCTGGAGATGGACACGCCCGCATCACGAACGGCGTTGGAGCAGCAGTTGCCGAGTCACCTTGCTGCGTTGGTGTTTGAAATTTTGCAAGGTCCCGATCAACTCGACCCCTCTGATCTGTGTGTATTGGTGAGTCGTCATCAGCAGGCGACGGACCTGCGCCGGGCCCTGGGCGCCTCTGGAATTCCCAGTCGGTTGATCACCCAGGGCGATGTGTTGGAAAGCGAAGCCGCTCTGGTGGTGCAGCGCTTGTTGGATGCCCTGGCAGACCCTGGTGATGATCGTCGTTTACGACTGTTGGTGAGCTCCCCGCTGATGAATTGGTCCTTAGAGGCGATGGAGAATGTGGGGGCTCTGGATCAGCTCGCTGAGCAGCTTCGGCTTTGGGAACGCGCCTTGCCAAAGCTGGGTTTGATGGGATGTCTGGCTCAGCTTTTGGCGGGTCAGCGGACTGCTGATTTGTCGGAACAGGGCCGGATGCTGGGGGACCTGCAGCAGGTGGGTCGATTGGTGCAGGAGGCGATGCATCGGCAGGGATTGGATAGTGCAACGGCAGCGAATTGGCTGCGTCGGGAACGCTTGCATCCCACAACTCCAGTCCCAGAACCGCGTCAGCCCCACAGCGACCAAGCCGATCGTGCCGTGGCCGTGGTGACCGTTCATCGCAGCAAAGGCCTTGAGTATCCCGTGGTGATCTGTCCTTATCTCTGGCAAGCCCCACGCCAAGAAAGTGGACCGCTATGGCGGGAAACGGGAGATGGTCGTTGGTTAATTGCGATCGATTCCCATTGGGGAAAGGGACACCGTGCTGCGCAACAAGCGGCTGACGACGCTATGGCGGAAGCGGAACGGTTGGCCTACGTGGCGATGACTCGGGCTCGCTCCCAGTTGATGGTGGTTTGGGTGCGTTCGACGGGTCAAGAGGGGGCTCCATTGCCGTGTTGGCTGTTTGGCGCGAACGCCATCGACGATTCGGTGGACCAGTACAGCGACGACCGCCTCGACTTGGCCCTGTCTGAGCGGGGTGTGCCGCTGCTGCGCCGTCTCCTTCCCGATCCTCTCCTCCCATCTCAGCGTTGGCGAGCCTTACCGTCCGAGCAGCCACTCGGCCTTGGTGAAACCCCTGGGCGAATCGATCGCAGCTGGGGACGGGCCAGTTACTCCGCCTGGATCTCAGCCCCTGTGGACCCTGTCGTGCATGAACAAGGTCGAGACCCTGACCCAGGAGCTGAAGAATGCAGCCTCACCGGACCGGATCTCTGGCCAGAGCAAGGGCCCCTTGCCGATTTCCCTCGGGGTGCGGTGGCTGGGGATTGCCTGCATCGGATTCTTGAGCAGATTCCGTTCCAGGCCGCGGACGCCGACGACCAAGCCAAGCTAGACAGCCTTCGTGAGGCTGTGATCGACGCGGAACTCAGACGGGCTGGGTTGGATTGCAACCTGCAATCGATGGTGATGGAGGGCCTGGATTGTGTGCTCAAAACTCCCCTGGGTGGCCCTTTGGCGCAGTTGCAACTCAGCCAATTGGGTTTGCAGCAACGTATCCATGAATTGAGCTTTGATCTGCCGGTGAGCCATGTGCGCACCAAGGATCTTGTAAAGGCCTTTCGCTGTTCTCCCAACGCCCGTTTTGGAGGGCGATACATCGACCACCTCGCCACGTTGGGGGTGAATAGCCGTGGTTTCCTCACCGGCTCGATCGACCTGGTGTTTTGCGACCCCCACCAGTCGCGCTGGTGGGTTCTGGACTGGAAAAGTAATTGGATCGGGGAACGTCGATCGGAGGGCAGCCCCGGCCGATGCGGACCGCGCCATTACCACCAAGACGCGATGCAAGAACAAATGATTCACCATCACTACCCCCTGCAAGCCCATCTGTATTTGGTGGCTCTACACCGACATTTGCGTTGGCGTTTGCCGGGTTACAACCCCGAACAACACCTCGGTGGGTATGTCTATGCCTTTTTAAGGGGGATGCCGGGAGAGCAGCTCGTTTCCGTTGACGACAAGTCAAATGTCGGACCAGGACGCCTAGTGGAACCGGCTCCCTTGGAGCGGGTTTTGGCCCTGGATCGCGCTTTGTCTGGGGTTGAGCGATGAACAATTCTGGTTGGCCCGGATCCTTTGCCTCGGGTTTACACGCTGCGTTGGTGCGCAGGATTCCACCACTGCAGAACGGTCCTGAGCTTGAGCAGCTCAGCCTTGCGTTGATCGAAGCGCTGGAACAGGGCAACCTCACGGTGCCGTTGTCTCCTGAACGCGAGCAGCTGGTTCGGGGGAGCGGTTGGCTGGAGGGAGAGGCCTCACCTTTGGTATTGCAGGGCCAACGGCTGGGCTGGCGACGTTGGATGCAGGCGATGGACGATGTGGTGGAAGCGCTGGTGGAACGCGCGAGGTTGGCCGACCCACCACCTGCTGATCGACTCCGTCCTGATCAACTCCGTCCTGATCGAAGCCTTGATCCATGGCCTGATCCTCCGTCGAGCTTGAACAGAGAGCAACGGGTGGCTGTCTTGGCGCTGGATGAAGCTTCCGTGGTGCTGCTTAGCGGCGGACCCGGCACCGGTAAAACAAGCACCGTTGTGGAATTGTTGGCTCGGGTGCAGTTGCATCATCCCGACCTGCGTATGGGGTTGGCCGCACCCACTGGTAAGGCGGCTCGACGCTTGGGCGATGCGGTCCGCCCCCGACTCCAGGGGTTGCCATGCGGCACATTGCACCGCTGGCTTGAGGCAGGCGCCCATGGATTTGCTCGCCATGCCGAGCGACCACTGGAGCTCGATCTTTTGGTGATCGATGAGATGTCGATGCTCGATTTGGCGTTGATGCAAGCGCTGCTGTCTGCACTTCCTCCGCGCTGTCGTTTGGTGCTGGTTGGTGATCCGGCGCAATTGCCACCCGTGGGGAGTGGTGCGGTGTGGCATCGCTTGCAGCAATCCGATGTCAGAGAACGATTTGGGAGCGGTGCCATTCACCTCACGCAGACGTATCGCAACCGCGGCGCTGTGGCTCAACTGGCCAGTGCCTTGCGGGATGGTTCGATCAATGAATTTCAGGGAGGTCTGGCTGAGCTGGATGCCGAGGCGAATGTTCGGATCCACCGCGAATCCTCCCGTCGTTTGCCACTTTTGATTCGAAAGCATTGGCAAGCGCATCACCGCCAACTTCAGCGGTTGTCGGAGGGGCTTCTGGATTGTTCAGAGGCGGAGTTGAGCGGTAAGGCCGAGCCTCTGCTAGCCGCCCTGGAGCAAAATTTGGTGTTGTGTCCTCGGCGCCGCGGGCCTTGGAGCCTTGAGGATGTACATCGGTCGTTGTTGGGGGAGGCGATTGCAGAGGATCCCCGCCGATGGCCCAGTGGCCTTCCTGTGATCTGTGGTGGGAATCAGCCTGAACTGGGCCTGGCCAATGGTGATCTGGGAATCACAGTTGGAGTTGGCCACCAGAGCCGTTTGTTATTTCGGGTGGCAGCGGATGACGGGGGTGTGGGTGTGAAGCGTTTGCATCCAGCACGGTTGCGTCGGCTGGAGCCAGCTGTGGCGCTCACCATTCATCGTGCGCAAGGAAGTGAGGCCGATGCCGTGTTTGTGCTTTGGCCACAACCGCTGGATTCCCCTGATGGATCTGACCATGACCGCCGTCTTCTCTATACGGCAATCACACGGGCCCGTGTCAGCCTGGACTTAGTGATCGTGCCGTGATGCGCGTTGATCGACCCTGGGGTTGGTACGAACACTTGCTATCGGGCGAGGGTTACAAGGTGAAGCGGCTTTTGGTGTTCAAAGGCCAGCAGTTGTCGTTGCAGCGGCATCAGCATCGCAGTGAAAGTTGGACTGTCGCTTCAGGCGATGGGTTGCTCTTGTGCAATAACGAATGGGTTGAAGCACATCCCGGAGTCATGCTGACGATCCCAGTTGGCGCCGTGCATCGAGCGAGAGGAGGGCAATGTGATTTGGTGATTATTGAGGTTCAACACGGTGATGATCTTCGGGAGGAGGACATCGAACGATTGCAGGATGATTACGGCAGGGTGATAGCTTGAGCGCCAACCTTTGAAGCGTAGGCAACACAACCGGATTGCAATCTGTTGGATTGTTGGGAGGTTGTGAGCCTGATTTCAGAGATCAATCAGGCCAGGGCCACCTTCCATGACTGAACAGCAGCAGCAGCACGAGGATCCCTCGTGCGCAGTTGATCTCTCCGCATCTGCATTGCCAGAGGACAATAAAAAAGACGTTCAAGAAGAAGTTTTCACGACCACTATTGAGGCCAAATCAGATCCTCAATCTGGATTTGATGGCTTCGGCTTTAGTGAAGCTCTCCTCAAAACCCTCGCAGAAAAGGGCTACAGCGACCCTTCACCGATCCAAAAGGCAGCGTTCCCTGAACTGATGTTGGGCCGTGACCTTGTGGGTCAGGCTCAAACCGGCACCGGCAAGACAGCGGCCTTTGCATTGCCCTTGCTGGAGCGTTTGGAGAGTGGTCGGAAGACGCCCCAGGTGTTGGTTCTGGCTCCCACAAGGGAGTTGGCGATGCAGGTGGCTGATTCATTCAAGGCCTATGCCGCTGGCCATCCCCACCTCAAAGTTTTGGCTGTGTATGGCGGAACAGATTTCCGCTCCCAAATCAGCACGTTGCGACGGGGCGTTGATGTGGTGGTGGGAACGCCTGGCCGAGTGATGGATCACATGCGTCAGGGCACCCTCGACACGTCTGGGCTGACGAGTCTGGTGCTCGATGAAGCCGATGAGATGTTGCGTATGGGCTTCATCGATGACGTGGAGTGGATCCTTGAGCAGCTGCCCAAAGAACGGCAGGTGGTTTTGTTCTCGGCAACGATGCCTCCCGAGATCCGTCGCTTGTCAAAGCGGTATCTCAATGATCCAGCTGAAGTCACGATTAAAACCAAAGATCAAGACGGAAAGCTGATCCGACAACGGGCGATCACGGTGCCAATGAGCCACAAGCTTGAGGCCTTGCAACGGGTCTTGGATGCTTGTGGTGGGGAGGGCGTGATCATTTTCGCGCGCACCAAAGTGATCACGCTGACGGTGGCAGAAACCCTTGAGGCTGCCGGGCATCAGGTGGCAGTTTTGAATGGCGATGTTCCCCAAAACCAACGGGAACGCACCGTGGAACGCTTGCGCAGCGGTTCCGTCGACATTTTGGTGGCCACGGACGTGGCGGCCCGTGGCTTGGATGTGGAGCGTATTGGTCTCGTGATCAATTACGACATGCCCTTCGATAGCGAGGCCTATGTGCACCGCATCGGCCGGACCGGTCGAGCCGGTCGCACCGGTGAAGCCGTTTTGTTCATGACGCCGCGGGAACGCCGGTTCATTCGCAACCTCGAGCGAGCAACTGGTCAGCCGATTGAACTGATGGAGGTGCCTGGTAACACGGCAATCAACCAGGGCCGCTTGGATCGATTGCGGAAACGACTCAGTGAAGCGTCCAACGTTGTGGCTGCCAATTCTGAGGAAAATGCACTCATCCAAGAATTGATGCAGCGGGTGGCGACGGAGCTGGAACTAACCCCAGAACAGATTGCGTTGGCCGCTCTCAATTTGGCCATTGGACCAAATGGTCTTTTACGCAAAGGTGACGACGATTGGATTCAGAACACTCAACGGCTGGACCGTGACCGTGGAATAGAGCACTAAGTGCTCACTTCCGACCGAACTTCTTCTTCCTCTGTGAGCCCTTTCTGTGCTTGAATGATTTCCTCTGGGCTCTTCTCCTTCTATCTCCCTTGGCTGGACCTCTGGATGTTTCCTTGCCCTGCTCCTTAGCCTCCTTGGATCTCCTGTTGAGTGCTGAACCTATTGCCTGCATGGCTCCTTCCTTACTAGAAGTTCCAGTTCTGTCTCTTATACACATCTCCGAGCCCACGAGACTAAGGCGAATCTCGTATGCCGTCTTCTGCTTGA
>CAXDNN010000022.1:0-21192 GCA_963990675.1 uncultured Synechococcus sp. | reverse complement strand
CATACGAGATTCGCCTTAGTCTCGTGGGCTCGGAGATGTGTATAAGAGACAGAATATTTGCCTTTGCTGCTAATAGCTTAACAATTGGTATTTTCCAGACTTGATCAGGGTCGCTAAGTACGGTTAAAAAGGGCAGTACTGAAGTCTTCGCGAGAAGTACCATTTCTGGCGATGGTGGCCTAATCAAGGATGGGGAAGGCTTTCTTCGTCTTGGAGGTGGAAAACCGCAAACCTATGAGGGAGAAACGATCATTGAGGCGGGTGAACTGCGTTTTGCAGAAACGACCTCAACTCCCGAAACAACCGACGTCACGGTAACGGAAGGCGCAACACTGCGCTTGATGGGAGTCCCCGGCACTGCCGGAGGTCTCAATACCGTTCGCTCTATAGAAGGGGAAGGGAGAATTTTATTAAATACAGATAAGGCACACCTTTCTGTCAATGTTTCTAGTAGTGAAAAAAATCATAAGTTTGAGGGTTTCATTCTTGGCGGGCCTGGAGCCAATTCCTTTCCATTATCAAAACTACTGATGGAGAGCTGATTCTTTCAGGCGTGAATACGTACTCCTCTCCCACCTTTGTTAAAGGCGGAACATTATTTGCAGCTAGTTCATCTGCTCTGAGTTCGGATTCAGACTTTACGCTGTCTAATAATGGTGTTTTAGATCTCAGTACTTACCCAAGACAAGCTCGTTTTAGAGCAGATGATAATAACGACTATAGCGCTTATCTTAAGAGTTTAACTGTTAATGATGAATCACAATTGCGCGTATCTTCTCTCGCACCATTGCGGGTGAAGGAAAAACTTGAATTTGATCAGGGAGAGATTGCTGCCTTCCTCGATTCTGGGGTGAATTCCACGGCTCCGATTCAGATCGATGAGGCCGGAAAATTCGTGTTCCGAAAAGAATCTCGAAAACGTCTCTATATGGTTGTTTCTAATGAAGAAGCGCGTCAACAAGAAGGCACTTGGAATGTGATCGATGGTGAGGTCGAGAATGCGGATGAGTTAGCGAAAAATACGTATTTAATTGTCCCTGCTCTCCCGGGTGAGAAGAATGACAGAAACCAAGCTGATTTTGTTGAAATTGATGGTGTCGACTATCGCATCGCTCAGTTTGATGGTGTTGACCAACCGTTAGCCGATGCGGCCTTATCTGACGTTCGACTGGAAAAAGGCTCGTTGAAACTGGTTGTTGTACAGAAATCCTTCGACGACATCCAAGAGGATCTCAATGGTGATGAAGGAGATGTTGATGAGCTTCCAGGTTGTGATAACGATGATGAGTTATGTGATGTGATCAGTGATATCGATGGTGAAGAGGATAATGCTTCGAATGAGGAAGAAGATTCTGCTACGGAGATCATTGATGGTGTAGTCGATGGATTGCAGGATGAAGAGATTGAGATTCCTCACGGTTTGAATTACGGCCAACTTGCAAAACTTGTAACGAGCGGCCTCGCCCCACGAAATGTTGATGCTGCTGGACGTGGCATCGCGCTGTTTAACAATCAGCTCGTTGATTCAGTGTTTGATCGGCAGCCATTGCGCCAGTTCGAAGAACTGATCGCTGAATCCGATTCGGCTGAGGAGATGCCTTCCGATGTTGATTTTGTTGAGATGGATGGTGTGACGTATCTGGATCGTGAAGATGATGCGTTAGATCTTGCGAACCGCGATGGTGTGAGTGCCTGGCTGAAGGGCTTTGGCGGCAACAGCAGGGCTGATGATTCGAGCATTCTTTATAACGACTACGACCTGAGCAGCTACGGCACCAGTTTTGGTGTCGATATCGCTCTGAGTGATTCGTTCCAAATTGGTGCCTATGCCAATTACGGCGATGTACGGATTCAAAACATCAGTGATGACACTGGTGGTGGTAGTTGGGTCTCAGATGGCTGGGGCGGTGGCCTGACGGCGCAGTATTCAACCCGTAACTTCTACGTGCAGGGTCTTGTTGGCGCCAGTGAATTCAGTGGTGATCAGACCCGCAATATTCTTCAGATCAGTCAAGATCTTGGCGCGAATACCGCGAAGGGCGAGAAGAAAGTGACGAGCTATCTTGGGGCCCTAAGAATGGGTGCGCCGTTCAAATTGGGTGGTGTTGTTCTTGAACCGCAGGCCCAGGCTGTATGGACTCAAAACCGTGAAGATGGTTTTTCAGAAACTAGTGGAACGGAGAAGAATCTGAGGCTTAAGTACAAAGATCGCACCACCAACTTCCTTGAAACGGAACTGGGGATGAAGCTGTCAGTGCCAATTCGAACCGGAGAGCGTTCCTTGTTAGTTCCGAGTGTGCGAGCTGCATGGCTTGCTGATTGGAACCAAAACAATGAAGCGCAGCAGATTGGCTACAAGTTCACCAATCAAACCGTCGATTTTGATTCGCAGTTGGAAACGCAGAACGGAGCCTTAATTGAAGCCGGCCTGGATTACACGATTCAAAACTTCAACCGCACATCGGTGAAGGTATACGCGCGCGGTGGAGCTGAGGTGTGGGGTGGCGACCGTGGCACCACCTGGCGTGGCAGCGGCGGCGTCACCTTCCAGTTCTGATCTGCGCCGTTCTTTGACGACTCGTGCTCCTAGGGCTGAGGCAGTTTTGCCCAGTCCAACGGTTGCACCAACGGGAAGATGCTGTCGTCGTCGCTCACATCGTTCAGCCAGCCCTCGGGTAATGGTTCGTACCCATCAAGGGCAGCCATTAATTTCCAAAAACGTCCGAGATGCTGCTCGATCCGTTCCTTAGCCAGGCCTGTGGTGGTGCCCGACCGCAAGATGAAACTCCAATCCGATGATTGGGCCAGCAGTAGCTCCCGGGCCGCCTGTTCGAGCAAGGCCAGATCGGCTTCGTGGGCAACGCCTCGGCTGCAACGGGTCACCATTGCAGCGGCAGCTTTCTCCCATTCCGGAATCACCCAGGCGTTGGTGTCGTTCAGCCAGTAATCGTGATACCCGCCTTGGCCCCAGCTCGACGGACTGGGATCGCACAGTTGCAGCTGGCTGCTCTGACTCAACACATCTCTAAGGCGGGTAAACGTCACCCCTTGCTCGTTGGCCAGTTGGAACAGTTCAGCCAGAAACGCGGGGCCTTCGAACCACCAATGGCCAAAGAGTTCCGCATCGAAGGGGGCGACGAGCAGTGGAGCCACGCCCATCGCCGTTTCCAGTTGATCGAGTTGCTGGCGGCGTCCTTGCAGGTAGTCGCGCGCGTGCTCTTTCACCCGTTCGGCCGCCACCGCTGGCCGGTAGGGCTCCTTTTGATTCAGGGGTGAACTGTGGTTGGTCACCCGGTGCAGTTTCAAGCTGAGCGGACGGGGCTCGCTGAGGCCTAATGGGGCAAGTTGTTCGACTGGTAAATCCCAGCCCAGGTCCCGGTGAAATTCCCGATAGTCCGGATTGCCTGGGTAGCCGTCTTTGGCCGACCATACCGGCAGAGTGGCTTCACTGTCGCGACCAAAAAATGCCACCCCATTGCGGCTGCAAATGGGGGCATACACCCCATAACGCGGTCGAGGCCGACCATGCAGAAGTCCGTGGGCATCCAGTACCGCGTAGCGCAACCCGGCATCCCGCATCCAATGGTCGAGCCCTTCGTAGTAGGCGCACTCCGGCAGCCAGATGCCGAGGGGGCGTTCACCGATTAATCGCTGATGTTCCCGAACGGCGGTTCGCAGTTGCCCGCGCACGGCCTCCGGGTGATGGCGCAGGAGGGGCAGATATCCATGGGTGGCGCCACAGGTGAGCAGATCCACCACTCCTTGGCGTTGGAGGGCTGCAAAGCGTCCAATCAAGTCGCCGTCGCAGGCCTGCCACGCGGCTAGATGGCGCTCAAATGTTTCGCTGAGGTGATCGGCCCCGTCGCGAAGCGCCTGATCGGCCTGGGGTAAAAGCTGCTGTCGTTGTTCCAGCCATATGGGGAAACGCTGCTTCAGGTCGGCCGCATCGAGCAGGGTGAGCAGGGTGGGCGACAGGCCCATCGTCAGCTTCGGCTGGCAATCGGGATGCTGGGCTGCCCGCTCAAGCGTTTCAAGCAGGGGGAGATAACACTCAACCAGTGCCTGGAAAAACCAGTCTTCCTCCAGAGACCCTGGTTCTGCCGAACGGACGTAAGGCAGATGGGCGTGCAGAACAAGGGCGACAGCGCCTTTGGTCAAAGATCGGCCCAAATGGTGCCTGAATTTAGTCTGCTTCTGTTGATGGAATGGATTTTTGAGAACAGTTGATGTGACTCAACTACAATCGTTAACTCATACCCACTTCGACTAAGACCGTCGACGGAGCGTCGTCATGGCCAAAGACCCAGGTCGCGTCCTGATTTTTGACACCACCCTTCGGGATGGTGAACAGTCCCCAGGCGCCAGTCTCAATCTTGAGGAGAAGCTGGCGATCGCGCAGCAGCTGGCCCGCCTAGGCGTCGATGTGATTGAGGCCGGTTTCCCGTTTGCGAGTGCCGGCGACTTCGCGGCCGTTCAGAGGATTGCCCAGCAGGTGGGTGGTGAAAACGGTCCGATCATTTGTGGATTGGCCCGTGCCTCGAAGGCCGACATCAAGGCCTGTGCCGATGCCGTGGCGCCAGCACCCCGCGGCAGGATCCACACCTTTATTGCCACCAGCGACATTCATCTCGAGCACAAATTGCGCAAGAGCCGCAAGGACGTGCTCGCGATCGTGCCCGAGATGGTGAGCTATGCCCGCTCACTGATCGAAGACGTTGAATTTTCCTGTGAAGACGCCGGACGCAGTGATCCCGAGTTTCTCTACGAGGTGATCGAAGCGGCGATTACCGCCGGTGCCACCACCATCAACATTCCCGACACCGTCGGTTACACCACACCATCGGAGTTCGGTGGCCTGATTGCCGGGATTAACCAGCACGTTCCTAACATTGCTGAGGCCGTAATTTCAGTGCATGGTCACAACGATCTCGGACTGGCCGTCGCCAACTTCCTCGAGGCCGTCAAAAACGGGGCTCGACAGTTGGAATGCACCATCAACGGCATTGGAGAACGGGCCGGGAATGCCTCGTTAGAAGAGTTGGTGATGGCGATGCATGTGCGCCGCCGCTACTTCAATCCCTTCATGGGCCGTGCGGAAGACAGCCCCACGCCGCTGACGGCCGTCCGCACCGAGGAGCTCACCAAAACCTCGCGGTTGGTGTCCAACCTCACCGGCATGGTGGTGCAGCCCAACAAGGCGATTGTTGGGGCGAACGCCTTCGCCCATGAGTCGGGCATTCACCAGGATGGCGTTTTAAAAAATCGGCTCACCTACGAGATCATCGATGCCCGCACCGTGGGCCTCAGCGATAACCGCATCTCGTTGGGCAAGCTCAGCGGCCGCAGTGCCGTGCGGGCTCGCTTGGAAGAGCTGGGCTACAACCTCACCCGGGACGACCTTGATGAGGCTTTCGCGCGGTTCAAAGATTTAGCGGATCGCAAACGCGAGATCACCGATCGGGATCTCGAAGCGATCGTGAGTGAGCAGGTGCAACAACCGGAAGCTCGCTTTCAACTCAAGTTTGTCCAGGTGAGCTGTGGCAGCAGCTCTCGCCCCACCGCCACGGTCACCTTGATCGATGAGGAGGGTGGCGAAAGCACCGGGTCAGCGGTGGGTACCGGTCCGGTGGATGCGGTGTGCCGAGCCCTGAATGGCCTCGCTGATGTGCCCAACGACTTGATCGAGTTCTCCGTGAAGTCGGTCACCGAAGGAATTGATGCGATCGGTGAGGTCACCATTCGCCTGCGGCGTGAGGGCTCGCTGTATTCCGGCCATGCCGCCGACACCGATGTGGTGGTGGCGGCTGCGATGGCTTTTGTGAACGCCCTGAATCGGTTGGTCGCGGGCCAGGAACGTCAGTCGTTGCATCCGCAAAAGGATCCCGTGGTGCTCGACGCCAGGCCGACGCTCTGACCCACCAACCCATGCGCCGTCTTCTCCCCAGGGCAGTGCAGTTGATGCTGCTCATCCTTTTGGCTCTGTTGGTGCTCACCCCCCTGCTTTGGTTGGTGAGCACCTCCCTGAAAGGCCCCGCTGAAGACATCTTCGTGAGTCCGCCGGCGCTTTGGCCCGCGGAACCAAGCTTCGATGCCTACGTGCGGCTGTTTCAAGACAACCCGCTCACGACGTATTTGATTAACAGCGCCGTGGTGAGTGCCCTGGCGGTGGTCGCCAATTTGCTCTTCTGTTCGTTGGCGGCGTATCCCTTGGCGAGGCTGCGGTTTGCTGGACGGGGCTTGGTGCTGGCCCTCGTGGTTGCCACCATTTTGATCCCGTTTCAGGTGGTGATGATTCCGCTGTACCTCTTGATGGTTCAGCTGGGGTTACGCAACACGTTGTTGGCGTTGGTGATCCCTCAGGCCGCTACGGCCTTCGGCCTATACCTCTTGCGTCAAAGCTTCCTTGGTGTTCCAAAGGAGTTGGAGGAGGCGGCACGGATTGATGGCTGTTCGCGCCTTGGCGAATGGTGGAACGTGATGATTCCAGCGGCACGGGCTGATCTGATCACCCTGGCCATGTTTGTGTTCATCGGCACCTGGAGTGATTTTCTCTGGCCGTTGGTGATTTTGGACGATCCCAATCTCTACACCTTGCCGCTCGGATTACAACAATTGTCGAGCAGTTTTTCGCTCGATTGGCGGATTGTGGCGGCGGGATCTGTGGTGTCGATTCTTCCTGTTATGGCGTTGTTTCTGCTGCTTCAGCGTTTCATTCTTCCCAATGCCAGCGGCGATGCTGTGAAGGGTTGAGTCTGTTAATAAAAACGATCAGATCGGAGGGCCTGATCTAGAACGATGACAACCGCCCTGATCCATGGCCCTCGCCGATCTCGACCGTTTTCTGCTGATGCGAGAGACCGACTTGGCCCTGCATGAGCGATTGGCTCGCCCAATGGATCTTGAGGGTTTTCTGGCCTTGGCTGCCGACTACGGATTCAACCTGGATGAGTCGGATGTGTTCGCCGCTCAGCAGCGCGAAGCTCAGGCAAAAAAGGCCCATGCCCTACAACAGCAGCAGGCTCAGGCGTCACGGCCGCTTCGCGCGTTCATTCACGGATAAGCCTGGCCTGGGCCTGGCTTCCTTTAGCGGGTGAGCTTCACCACATCGGGTGTTTCCCCGTGCACTTCTCCGATCCAGCGGGCATGGGTTACGGCGCCGTCGTGGGTGTGGAAGATCCAGGCATCCTCTGGAGAGGCTCTGCGTTCGATCTGCTGATCAACAGAATTCACAGACAGGTAGCCCCCGATGGAGGAGGAGCGCAGCACATAACGCTCGGCGTAGTTGGTCAACATCAAAGCGGCGAGGGGGATCTCTTCTTTAGCGGTAGCGGCGGATAGAAAGCGCTTGGCTTCAACTACGGATTTTTTTTGTTTTCATTCCTTGAGCGTTAATAGGCTTTGTTGTTGGACGAACAGATCTGTCGGAGGGCTGAAACGGGTTTGGTGCCCTCCATCGCGAAACCAAGGGCTGCTGCAGGCCACTAAATCGAGCTCATTAGCCTTGAGTTGCCATTCCTCTGCGAGATAGCTCTCGAGCATCAACGGCGGGGGTGGACAGGTTTGTTGCCAGTGCACGATGGCGAGCTGGCCCGGGCGGCTGGTGAGCGTCACCAACCGATGCCCGGGTTGCCCGTCGGGGGCGGGCACCACGCATTCGTCGGTTTGTTCGTCGCAAACAAACAAGCGCAGCGGGTGATCGGTGTTGCCTTGCGGCACGCAGTATTTATTGAGATAGAGCGCCCGCGCCCGTCGGAATGCGGCCCCAGGTGCTTTGTTGATCAGGGTGGTGTAAGCAGCTTGCAGCAATGTCTCGCCCATGGCAGGGATTCGTCGACGTTGACTCCAGTCTCTCCAATAACAGTGTCTCGATTAACAAAGCTGCGCCCCGAAAGCTCCAGCCGCCATGGCAGCCTAGTGACGCTTTCGGGATTGGACCGCCATGGTTCTTCGTCGCTCCCGCTACCGATTGGTTGGCCTGGATGGGCGCCCCCATCCTGTTTTAGATATTCCCTACGACAGCTTTGAACATGCTGTGTCTGCGGCCAGCAACTGGTGTAACGGTCAAGGGTCTCGTTGGTCTCTTGGTCAGCGGGGCATTGCCGTAGAAGTTTGGACGTCGAATGGCGAATGGCGAACGATTGACTACCCGATGAGTTGCCTTATGCCATCACAAATGGCAAGGGTCTGATGTGGGTCAGTATTGACCTCTGTGTGGTGCCGATTGGGGTGGGAGTCAGCCTGTCGCCCTACGTCGCCACCTGTGAAAAAGTCATTCGCGCTGCCGGTCTCACCCATCAACTGGGTCCGAATGGCACGGCGATTGAAGGCCCTTGGGATGCGGTGATGAACTGTGTTCGTGCCTGTCACGATGCCCTGCACGCCATGGGGGCCCCAAGGATTTACACCACCTTGAAGCTGAACACCCGCATCGACCGCGAGCAATCGTTTCTCGACAAAGTGGCCTCTGTTGAGCAACAACTTCAGGGTTGAAATCTGAAGAAGTTCCCAGGTTTTCAGGCTGCAGAGATCGACGGTTGAGACCAATGAATTAGGTGCCTCGGTTCGGCCTGATGCGTTGGTCTTTGGGATGGTCGGGCTTGCTGTTGGCTGCTCTCTTGAGCTCTGCCGGTAACGCTCAGGCCACCACTTGGGATCGTATTAGTCGTTTTTTGAGTCTGCTTCAAGAGGCGGGCATCGAAGCGCTGGTGGCCCAGGATTGTCCGGCGGGACTGATGGGGGCGTTTCATCAAGGCAAACAAGCTCTATTGATGTGTGGCAACAATCTTCAGGATGATCCGGCTGAGGTTTGGGTGGTTTTAGCCCATGAATCAGCCCATGTGATGCAGGATTGCAAGGGTGATTACCTGATGCCGCCCGGCCTCCTCGCCCAAGAGATGGATCAAGCGCGCCGCACGCACCCGGCGGCTTTTCTGGAGCTTCAGCTCTACGACTCCACCCAGCACCATGCGGAAGCGGAGGCCCGATTGGTGCAGGTGCTCTCCCCCAACCAAGTAGAAGCGTTGTTCGTAGAGCACTGCAGTGATCGCTTATCGCCTTGACGGTCCAGGGAGTTCGAGTTCTGTATCGGGATCGTTGGCTCCTGGCGGTCGACAAGCCTTCGGGGTTGTTGTCGCAGCCAGGCTTGGGGCCGGATCAGGCTGATTCTTTGATCTCGAGGGTGCAGGCTTACGACGAGGGGCCTGATTGGCGCCTGGTGCATCGCTTGGATCGAGACACGTCCGGGGTGCTGGTGTTGGCTGCTGGGTTGGAGGCCCTGCGACGAACCAGTGCTTTGTTTTCAAGCCGATCCGTCAACAAGCTTTATTTGGCCCATGTCTGCGGTGTCATGGCTGGCCGTGGATGCATCCACAACCGTTTGGCACGGCTGCAGCGCCAGCCGCCCCGCTATGGACCCCATCCAGAGGGGCGTGAGGCGTGCACCCTCTGGCGTGTCCGCCGCAGCGCCGCTGGGGTCACCCAGCTTTGGTTACGGCCCATCACCGGCCGCTCCCATCAATTAAGAAGCCATCTGGCCGAGATCGCTCACCCGATCCTTGGCGATCCAATTTATGGCGATGCAATTGATGGCGATCAACCCGCGGATCTCCCTTCTTCAAAGCGTCTTCGTTTGCACGCCATTGCGTTGAGTTTCTGCCATCCATTCACGGGGCAGCGGTTGCGCTTGTTGTCCGACGACCCTTGGCCTCAGCCTTAGGCGGGAAATCCGCGACGGGCCGGAATCGGGTAGGGGATGCGACGGTGGCGCATCCGTCTCCACACCTGCACAAAGGCGCGGATCACAAGCTCCACTTCGCTGCGGCTCAAGCTGCTTTTGCGGAGCTGTCCATCCCGTTGACGCGCACCCACGAGGCGACGCACCGTCTCGCGGGCCTGGTCATCGGAGGTGTCGGGGGGCAGTGAACGCAACGCTGCTTCGCAGCCATCGGCCAGCATCAATACAGCCGTTTCCCGAGATCGAGGCGCCGGTCCTCGGTAGCGGAATAATCTCTCATCAACCTTGGGATTCCGCTGCCTCGCTTCATGGAGGAAGTAGCCCATTTTCAGGGTGCCTTGATGCTCTGGGATGAAATCGGCAATGGGGCGTGGCAGGCGGTGACGACGGGCCAATTTCAGTCCTTCATCCACATGCGCTTGCAGCACCGCTGCACTGCCAAATGGATCATTCAGGGAGTCGTGGGGGTTGGGTTCGTCCTTCTGATTCTCGATGAACCACCCCGGGGCATGCAGTTTGCCAACGTCGTGATAAAGCGAGCCCGTGCGAATTAGATCCACATCGGCTCCGATGGCTCGCGCCCCCTCCTCGGCCAGGCTGCAGATCATCAAGGTGTGCTCAAAGGTGCCGGGGGCTTCGCAGGAAAGCCGCCGCAGCAACGGACGTTCTTGATCAGCAAGTTCCAGCAAGCGGGCGCGGGTGAGAAGACCGAAGGAGCTCTCCAGCACAGGAATGGTGAGCAACGTGATCATCAGCAGTACCCCCAAGAGCAGCGATTCGGTGGCCAACTCATCCAGGGTTGGATTCAGGCTGCCCCAGGCTTTCCAGCCCGTAAGGGGCTGCAGCTGCAGCAGGAACCACTGGCCGATCAAAGCTCCAACGGGGAGGAACACCGTGAGCTGCAGGAGTTGTCCCCGACTGCGTTGACGGCCTGCGATCAAGGCTCCCGTCGCAGCAACAACGGCCGCGATCAACAAACGGCCGTCGCTTAAACCATGAACCGTTACTGGCCACAACAGAGCCGCGACACTCATCCACACCAAACCGCAGCCTGTGCCCAGGCCTTCCGCCAATACCAGGGTGGGTGGAACCAAGACGGCGAGGGGGCTGACACTGCCCTGAAACCACAGCTTCGCCACTTGCACGAGGAACAAAATCCCCACCGCCAGGACGGCATGGCGAACCTCGAGATACGGGCGTTCACGCCGCATCACCAACACCATCACCCCACAGGCGGCTAGGGCTTCAATGAAATGCTGAAACCAAATCCCCGGTTGTGGTTCTCGACGCACCCTGCCGAAGTGATCGAGCACGTCGTAGGCCTGCGGACTAATCGGCTCCCCCTTGCGGGTGATCAGATCGCCCTTTCGCACTTCGATGGTGGGGATCACCTGTTTCGTGAGCTGCTCCTCAATCAGCTTTTTGCTCAAGTTGGGATCGGTGCGCAGGTTGCTACTGCCCCGCAGGGTGCTCGCTAATACCTTGGTTGCCAGAGAGCGTGCAGCGGGATTGGTGATCGCTGCCTGCCCGAGCTGCACCTTGGAGGCTTGGCGCAATTGATTCACGGCCAGGTTGCTCACCAAACCTTGGCTGAGCATTCGATTCGCAGCTTGGCGAACAGCGGAATCCCAGGCCAAATGCTCCTGCGCTGTTCGTTGGGTGAGCCACTGCTGTTCGGCACGACTCATGTTCACCGGACCCACCCGCGCCGCTGACCCGCTCGTGGCGACCTGTTGCAGTTGGCTCAACTGCTGTTCCAAGCGTTGTCGAAGTAGCTTTGTTTGTTCTGGGTCGATGACCTGCACCACCGACTGCGCCACCAACGATGAGCGTTGTTGTTCGAGTGCCGTGCTGTCTTGCACCAAGACATCTTTCGGTGCAATCGCATCAAAGGGGGCGATGGCTCCAGGCTGCAGGTCGGGTTTGACTAACCAGGGCAAGCTCGATGCCATAGCAACCGCCAGGCAAACGAAAAAAACAGCAGCCGCCTGAAAACGCGTCCAGCGCAACAACCGTCGCGTTGGTGATTGAAGACGTCGCCAACGTCTCCAGAGGTTGCTACCGCGCGGAAAGCGAACCAAACACGACACATCAGTGCGACAACGCTAGCTCTCCTCGAGAGGCATGCTGGATGAAGCAATGATCCAAGGCATGGCCCTGCGTCTGGACGGCAAGGCACTGGCGAAGGCCGTGGAGAGTCGTCTTCAAGCTCAAATCGAATCGCATCGCTCCCAGGCAGGGCGTCCGCCGGGTCTCGCGGTGCTTCGCGTTGGCGATGACCCCGCCAGTGCGGTGTACGTCGCCAATAAGGAAAAGGCCTGTGCGCGTATCGGGGTGGCCAGCTATGGCGCCCATCTCCCCAGTTCCACCCCGTTTGCGGAGGTGTTGAGCACGATCCAACAGCTCAATGCCGATCCTCGGGTGGATGGAATCCTGCTGCAGCTTCCGCTGCCTGAGGGGCTGGATGAGGGGCCGTTGTTAATGGCGATTGATCCAGAAAAGGATGCCGATGGCCTGCACACCCTCAACTTGGGGCGATTGCTCAAAGGAGAACAGGGACCGCGCAGTTGTACTCCGGCTGGCGTCATGGCCATGCTGCGCAGTCAGGGCATCGATCCAGCGGGTCAACGGGCTGTGGTGATTGGTCGCAGCATCCTTGTGGGGCAGCCGATGGCGTTGATGCTCCAAGCCGCCAATGCCACCGTCACGGTGGTTCATTCCCGTACGAAGGATCTGGTGGCCCACACCAGGGAGGCCGACATTGTCGTGGTGGCAGCCGGACGCCCAGGGATGGTGGGGGCCGAGCACATCAAACCTGGGGCTGCGGTGGTCGATGTGGGCATCCATCGCAAGCCCGAAGGGGGGCTCTGTGGGGATGTGCGTGCAGAAGAAGTGGAACCGATCGCAGCGGCGTTGTCCCCGGTGCCCGGCGGCGTTGGTCCCATGACCGTCACCATGCTGCTGGTGAACACCGTTGTGGCTTGGTGTCGTCGCCATGGTCTTGACCATGATCTTGCTGACCTCCTGAGCTGATCGGTCGATGCCGCTCCACTGGTTGTTCCCTACCCCCGTGATGCAGGTGGATCTCACCCCTGATGACGGCATCGCTGCGGCGATGCACCATCAGTTGGAGGTGTTTGATCGCGACCTGTTTGGTGATCCACAGTTTTCCAATCGCACCAACCTCACCGGAGACCTTTTGGGGGTTGCTGGTTTGGATCAGGTGCATCGGATGGATGCTTTTGTCTGGCTCAATCACCAGATCGCCGAGCAAGTGTCGCTTTATTTGATCGATTTATTGGGCCCCGACCATGGCTTGGACGTTCACATCCAAAAGGCATGGCCGGTGGTGTGTTCCCCCGATGGAGGAACGATTGAGTCGCATACCCATCGCAATGCCCAGCTGAGTGCTGTGTTTTATGTGTGCACCGAGGAGGAACCCGAATCTGGAGAACTGGAATTTCAAGCCCCCGACACCTACTTCAGCCATGTGATGGCCATCCCATTTCGGGAGGCCACTGTGTCTGGGGGGGTGTTCGCTCCAAAACAACATCGCTTGCTGCTCTTTCCTTCAGACCTGCGCCATCGCGTCTTGCCCTACGAGGGAGCGGTGCCGCGCTATTCGGTGTCGTACGACCTGGCGGTCACGACTGCCCCTGGACAGGGTCGAGAAATGCTCATGCCCCACCCCATGGATTGGGTTCCTCTTGGGGGCTTCTCCTCAACCTGAGAGAATCCGGCCAGCCAAGGTCCATCCATGACCGCCGAGTTCGATTTCAAGGCCTATCTCGGCAAGGCCAAGGACACCGTTGAAGCAGCGCTTGACGACTCCCTCGGTCCTGAACGGCCCGAGTCGTTGCGGGAGGCCATGCGTTATTCGCTTTTGGCAGGTGGCAAGCGTCTGCGCCCGATTCTTTGCCTTGCGGCCTGTGAACTGGCGGGTGGCGAAGCGAAGCACGCCGTGCCAACGGCGGTCGCCCTCGAGATGATTCACACCATGTCGCTGATCCACGACGATCTGCCGGCGATGGACGACGACGATGTTCGGCGGGGGCGCCCCACCAATCACAAGGTCTATGGCGAAGCCGTGGCGATCTTGGCTGGTGATGCGCTGCTCACCCGTGCCTTCGAGATGGTGGCTTTGCGCAGCCCAGGAGTTCCGGCTGAACGTCTGCTCAAGGTGGTGGGTGAGCTCTCAATGGTTGCCGGTGCACCGGGGCTGGTGGGTGGCCAGGTGGTGGATTTAGAGAGTGAAGGCAAGCAGGTGGATCTCGAGACACTCGAGTACATCCATCTCCATAAAACCGGCGCACTGCTCAGTGCCTGTGTGATCACCGGTGCCTTGATTGGCAATGCAGACGACACCTTGATTACGGCGCTGCGCACCTATGCCCGAGGTATTGGATTGGCCTTTCAGATCATTGACGACATCCTCGATATCACCGCCAGTAGTGAGGTGCTTGGTAAAACTGCGGGCAAGGATCTGCTGGCTGATAAAACCACGTACCCCAAGCTCTTGGGTTTAGAGGAGTCGAGGAAGCGGGCGGATGATTTGGTGAAAGAAGCGAAGGAAGCTCTGCAACCCTGGTCAGATCAAGCGATGCCTCTCCTGGCCTTGGCCGACTTCATCACCAGTCGCGATCGATGATCGATCCCTCCCCCTCCCACGCGGTATTGCGTGAGTTTTTCGATAACAGTGCTTTGGCCTGGGGGTTGGTGGCCTGTGGGGTGGCTCAGCTCTCGAAACTGTTGATCGAACTCATCGTCCATCGCCGTTGGCGCCCAGCCGTTTTGGTGGAAACAGGGGGGATGCCTTCCAGTCACTCCGCTCTGGTGACCGGGACGGCTGCATGCATTGGCTGGACCCAGGGCTTTGACCACCCGACCTTTGCTTTGGCAACCGTGGTGGCGTTTGTGGTGATGTACGACGCCAGTGGAATTCGCCGCGCCGCCGGATATACCGCTGAACGCGTCAATGCTTTATCAGCAGATCTCTGGGTAGCCCCCTACGAAAAGCCCTTGAAGGAAAGCCTCGGCCATAGCCGCCTTCAGGTGCTGGTGGGCAGCTTGCTGGGGCCGGCTATTGCCCTGCCAGGTCTTCTGCTGGTGGGGTCTCCACTGCATCTCGCGGCCGTGATCAGAACCGCTATCGGGGCTGGATTGGGGTGACCGCCACTGCGGAACTCACGGCGGATCAACAGCAGGCGGCGGATGCTTTTTCCTCCTGGTTGGCGACCCCTGCCGATGGCACTCCCTTTGTTCTGAGCGGATTTGCTGGCAGCGGCAAGACGTTTTTGTCGATGCGTCTGTTGCGTCAGGTGGAGGCCACCGGCTTGTGTTGGACCGTCGTCGCCCCCACCCATAAGGCTGTGGGTGTGCTGCGTCAGGCCTTAGATCTCGAGGGGTTGCAACCCACTTGGTATCCCTCCACGATCCACCGCCTCCTGCGGTTGAAGCTCAAACGCTCTGGCGATGTCGAACTGTGTGAGCCAACCGAGCAAACGGGAATGGCTCTCGAGAACCTTGGCTTGGTGCTAATCGATGAAGCTTCGATGGTGGATAGCACCCTTTTGGGGATTGCCCTGCAATGCGCCCATCCCTTCAAAACCCGTTTGGTGTTTGTTGGTGATCCAGCGCAGCTCCCGCCGATTGGGGAGGAGACAAGCCCGGTATTTGGTATGCAGCGGTGCGGTGGAGCGGTGTTGCAGCAGGTGGTCCGTCACCAGGGGCCTGTGCTCCAGCTCGCTAGCCGCCTGCGGGAGGGTGTGCTGCCGTGCTTATCCCCTCCGCTCCTGCATCCGATTCGCAACGCCCAAGGGCAGGTGCGTTGTCTTCCCCAAAAAGAATGGTTGGACCAAGCGCGTCAATCGTTGAAGGCGGCCTCTCAACAGGACAATCCTGATGCCGCACGCATTCTTTGCTACACCAATCGCACCCTCGAACGCCTGGTGCCCCATGCGCGTCGGGCAATCCATGGCGATATGGCGGATCAAATGCCCGTGTTGCCTGGCGAAGTGTTGATCAGCCGCACCGCGGTGATGGCCCCAGCCTCCCGGGATGGGGAAGAAGCCGGGGAAGAGCCCGACATGGTGCTGGGATCCAACCGTGAGGTGGTGGTGCTGGACGTGACGCCTGAATCCTGCGATTTGCTGGATTTTGGCTTGACGGAGATGAACGGGGGCGTGCCCGTGATTGAAACCCTGTCGGCCAAAGTGAGCTCCGGCGATCTCGAGCTCACGCTTCGCTTACAGCCCCCCGTGGGCAGTGCAGCTCGCTTGGAATTGGATGGCGTGATGCAGCGGTTGCGCCAACAAGCCAAGGACGCTGGTAAAAAAAATGGGCGCAGCATCTGGAGGCAGTATTTCCTGGTTCGAGATGCCTTTGCGTCCCTTGGCCCAGCGGCTGTTTTAACGGTGCATCGCAGCCAGGGCAGCAGCTTTGGTGAGGTGTTTGTGGCTCCTGATGTGTTCCGAGCTGATCCGCGCATTCGACAACAGCTTTGCTACGTCGCGGTGTCGCGGGCGCGCACCGGCGTGTGGATGATCGGTGGGACGTCGTCGCCAGAGACCACTGCAGCGTGGACTCGAGCCTTTTCAACGTTCTCAGAGTGAGGGTGCGGATCAGGCTTGGCTTAACGCAGGGCAAGCCCCGTGATGCCTTGCCAGCTCAGGTAGCCGCCCAAGCCCAAGCTCACGCTGCCCACCACCAATTCCCCACGGTTGAGCAGGGTGGTTTTTCCTTGCTGCAACATCGGCAAAACGCGTTCCCGCCCAAGCAAAACTGCCACCAAAGGCAGCAGCAACAGCACGCTGGCCGACAGGCTGAACACCAAACTCGATGCGATCTCCCCCTGCAGGCTGAGGCCTTGGGCAAGAATCACTCCGGCGGTTTTCGCGAAGAGCAGCAGGTCGTCTGGGCTGATGATTTCGGTGGCACTGCTGATCAACAGCAGGAGCGGTAGGGGCAGGGCGGCAAAGCGATCCACGCTTTGGCTCCAACCTGGCGGTCCGTCTTGATGGAACCAACTGCGGATGAGCTCCCGCCCCCCGAGGCTCACTAAGGCACCGCCTGCGAGTAGATCCAGTCCGGTGCGGTGTGTGGATCCATGACTCATGTCCAGCAAAAGGCCGTGGCCCAGCGTGAGCAATCCGAATACCACCAGGACACTGGTGATCCACCAGCCCGCCACAAACAACCCGCCGCGTCGACGCGGCGCATCCCCCAGCAGGAGGAGGAGCAACAACACCACATGGATTGGCGACAAAGCAACACCGATCCCATAGGACACCAATTCCGTCCAGAGTTTTGGATCGGTCATGCTGACCAGCCCAAGATGCTGATGCTTCCAGTCCCGATCTGGAGCCTTTGGCCGCCAGCAGCTCCGAGTCCAAGCCAGCTTCCGGCCAAGGGTTCTGGAACCGTCAGCATCGTGTCGATGGTTGACCCGCAGCGCTGCTCCATTTGGTCCACAGGCTTACCGATCCCCTCTACGCGTTGTCATCAAGAAGCCTCTAAGACGGTGTCGTATTAGACCGAGTCACATAAGTCCGAGTTGCATAAGGCCGAGTCACATAAGTCCGTGTCATCTAAAACGGTGTCATAGACGAAGAATGAGGGCGGCTAAGCCAATGCTGACGCCCAAGCTCACCACCCCAATGACGCCTCTCCAAAAGGCCTTGTCTTGAGTGTTGAACGGGTTCTTCACGGGGTTGTTGGGCTTTTGGCAGCTGGTGAGGGGTAAGGAAAGATTTGACTGATGGGGCGATTCAGTTGTTGCAATGGCTTGTCGTAATGCGACTCAGCCAAAACGCTGTATCGCCGGCCAATGATCAAGGCTTGTTCGAGGTCGGCTTCGCAGCTGCGTAGTCCAGTTTGGATGCGGCGTGGATGGGATGCAATGCGAGGCATGGGCGGGGTGAGGGCGGTAAAGACACCCTCTTGTTGACGCCAGGCCTGACAGGCCGTCAGCGCTTCAACAGCACTGTCGTACATGCGTTGTGGCGTTTGCTGACGGGTGCTCATCGCCTCGATCCCGATCAACGGCAGTGTTGAGAGAACCAGGACCATCGCGAAGCGAACCACAACCTTCAAGCGCAGTGCTGTGTTCTTTCGCTAGCCAGGTTGGTGGTGGAGCCACACCCACCTTCCAATTGTTTTTTGATCCCTGTTTCCGTTGGCGTTTTAATAACGCACTTCAAACCAGTCGTCCCCACGCACCGGCAACTGGCAGGGTTTCACCCGCTTCACTTGAGCCCCAAGTGGCCCCTGTTCGCACCAGGCCCTCAGTTCCGCCAAGGCAATCGGTGGGCCTTCCGCCTGCACTTCCACACTGCCGTCCTGCAGGTTGCGAACCCATCCTTTGAGGCCCATATCCAAGGCACGACGGCTGCAGCTGGCTCGAAATCCCACGCCCTGCACCTGGCCTTGAATGATCCAGCGCCAGCGCTCCACGAATGGTTGCACTCGCGTTGGTTGCTGTCGGCTTACAAAACGCTTGGCAATGATCTCGCTTCGGTTGCGAGTGCGGCGCGCCATCGGAAGCAAATCGTCGAACAACTGGCCCAATGCAGGTGTACCCAGCTCGCGTGCAACGTCCTTTTGTTCCATCCTTCCGGACGTTGGCTCACTCGCCAACCATCAATCTCCCACAGCACAGACCCGTCGTCGGCCCCTCTGTGGTCGACAAGTTCCCAGCGGTGAAATTCATGGCCGTTGAACTGTTCGCCCTTCCTCACCAGCAACCCATCCTTCCGGGGCTTGAGGAGGCGATATCCCACCTGCAGTCGGCCGCGGCGAGCTGCAAAGGGAAGAATGTTGGCCATGGGATGGGCGTGGCCATCGAGATCGCTGAGTTGCCGTCCCAGTAGCAACATGCCGCCACATTCGGCATAGACAGGACGCTGCTGGCAAAACTGCCGCAAGGAGATGAGGCTTTCGGTGGCCTGGCTGATCTGGTCGGCGTGTTGTTCCGGGAATCCCCCGGGAAGGATTAAACCCTTGGCCTCCTGGGGAATGGCCTCATTGGATAGAGGGCTCCAGGGCACTGGCGGCATCCCCAGATGCTCCAGTAATTCACCTGTTTCGGGATAGCGGAAATGGAAGGCGGCATCGGCCGCCACCGCCACGGGCAGAGATGGCCCACGGCTTGGTGGGATGTGTGCGAACACCGAAGGGCCTGCCGTAGGGGCCTGCATCAATGGCACCAGGCTGCTCAGGTCGAGATGTTGTTCAGCCAAGTCGGCCCAGGCATGCCGTCGTTGTGCTGGATCGTCCAACTCGTGGGCTGGAGCCAGCCCCAAATGGCGGCTGGGAAGTTGAAGGGCATCCGTTCGAGGCATGCAGCCCAGCAGAGGCACACCAAGTCGGTCGAGCACGTCCTGCAGCAGGGCGCGATGGCGAGCGCTGTTCACACGGTTGATCACAACGCCTGCAACGTTGAGTGTTGGGTCGTGATCTCGGAATCCGCGGACGAGGGCCCCAAGCGAGGCCGCTTGGCCTCCGGCATCCACCACTAAAACCACGGGGAGATTGAGGAGGCGAGCGACTGCTGCTGTGCTGCCTTCCTCCGTACTGCCAATGCCATCGAAGAGCCCCATGACGCCCTCGATGAGGGCCATTGAGCCGCTCCCCCCGTAGCCATGGAAGGCTTTGCGCACCCATGGCTCCCCGCAAAGATTGAGATCGAGGTTGCGGCAAGCCCGACCCGCCGCTTCACTCAGCAGCTGCGGGTCGAGGTAGTCGGGCCCCACCTTGAAGGGTTGGATCGATTCGCCGCGTGCCCGAGCCCAGCTCAAGAGGGCAAGGCTGACAAGGGTTTTACCGCTGCCACTGGCCGGTGCGGCAATCACAACGGCCATCTAGTTCCCCCTAAATCAACCCAGGAGCCTGGCAGCCAATGGTGCTGCTGCGGCTAGGAGCGGATTGGTGCTGTCGTGGCCACCACCGAGCAGGCGGGCGACATCCATTTCTGGGGAGGCATGTTGCACAGGAACGATGTCTTCATGCAAATCAAGGTTGGCCATGCCGCCCCCCTCCAAACGCATGCATCCGCCTGAATCAGCGCAGAGGATCACGCAGACCCCTTTGCCGTTGTCGGGTTGGGAAATTAGTCGTATGCCCACGATTTGCCCGGCATGAACATTGGGTTGCCCCGATGGCACGCCCATGAGATGGACGTTCACAGCCGTGCCATCGGGTCGATGGAACTGGGCCGTGGTTTCTTCGTCGATCGTGTTGGCCGAATCGAGCGTCCATCCCAGTCGGTCTGCGATCCAAGCCGCGAGCAGCAGCCCCTGGGCTGGATGGTGCCCTTCCACATCGATATCCAATTGGGTCACGTGACTGAGGGCATCACGGCGATCCGGTGGATCAAACACCATCGCCAAGGTTTCACGCCAGCTCCGCAGCCGTAGCCAGTTCAGGTCGTTTACGGCCTGGCCAGACTCAACGCGCTGGCGCAGAACCTCGAGGCACTGGCGGGGTTGGCCGACGGCACTGTCGATGATGAGTCGACGGGGAGCGCAGGCGAGGCGAGCCATGAGTTCAGGGGCTTCATCGAGGAAGCCGTTCCACCAAACCCAGGTCGGCATCGATGCTGGCAGGAGGGGCTCAAGGATTGTCATTCCGTCCTGTAATGCCGCATCACCTCCCCTCAGCACCACCACATCGCCGCATGCTGTGGTGCCGCCGCCCTCTTCCGGCAAGGGGCAATAGGCCGCAACGAGGGTTTCGAGCCCCTGGCCCGGTGCAACCGTGGGCGCCAAGGTGATTAAGCGGCGTGGCATCAGGGCGCTGAGCGCGGGATCGATGTACTGCCCCCGTAGGTCTTCGGCGGTGGCCTCCCCCGCTAATTGAGCCACGGCCTCGATCACCGTGCCATCGAGGGGGGGAGTGCTGAGGGGGAGATCGGCCTCTTTAATCGCCTGACGCCCCGCCGCGATCAAATCATCGGTTTGTTGGCCGGTAATGGGGCCATGTAGACGACCACTCCGCACTAAGTGCTGTTCAGCCCAGGCGGGTTGCCAAATCAACAGACAAAACGTGGATGCCCCGGTGCCGGTGCTGCCCTGTTGTTCTGGCGACCAGAGCTGTTCGAGGTAGGTGGGGACCTCCGAGGGGACCAGTTCCAGTGGGGTTTGCAGGGTGAGCTGGGGAGACATGGTTTGGAGGTTGCGTGATGAGGGATCGGAGAAGAACGAAGAGACTTAAGGCCGTCGCCAAAGCAACCCGTCACGGGCGAGCAGAGCATCGGCGGCGGCGGGCCCCCAGGTGCGCGATTCGTAGGGATGGATCGGCAGTTGCCAGGGGCTGTCTTCAATCAGCTCAAGCAGTGGCGTGTAAAGGCGCCAGGCTGCTTCCACCTCGTCGGCACGGGTGAACAGGGTTGGATCGCTGAGCATGGCATCGGCCAGCAAGCGCACATAGCCCTCATCGGAGGGCTCTCCAAACGACTCGTCGTA
>CAXDNN010000021.1:0-21382 GCA_963990675.1 uncultured Synechococcus sp. | reverse complement strand
AATGATACGGCGACCACCGAGATCTACACCTAAGCCTTCGTCGGCAGCGTCAGATGTGTATAAGAGACAGAGCCCTATCTTCTCTTCCAGCCCAAAAGTTTCTCACTATCACTTCGATTTGAAGGCGGCGGCGCTCTAGCGCTCGGCAAAGTGATGATTGACCACAAAGGGAACGCCTGGAGTGGTGCCAACTGGATGCCCGGATCGCAATCAGGCGTCGTTAACAGCATTGGTGGTGGCATGACTCAGGAGAATCAAGCTGCATCAAAACTGCTCGAGAAAGCGCAGATCGCTCGTATACAGCCGGCGAATGTCATCAATACCGTGGCGCACCATGCAGAAGCGCTCGACCCCTAATCCTGCGGCGAAACCGCTGTAGCGCTCTGGATCCAACCCGAGCCCTTCGAGAACTGCGGGATCGACCATTCCACAACCCATCACCTCCAGCCAGCGGCCTCGCCACTGCACATCCACCTCGGCCGAAGGCTCCGTAAACGGAAAGTAACTTGCGCGAAAACGCACCGGAAGATCGCCAAAAAAGGCTTTCAAAAAAGCCATCACGGTTCCCCTGAGGTGGCTGAAATCCAAGCCTTCATCGATCGCCAAGACCTCTACTTGATGGAACACCGGCGAATGGGTAGCGTCCACCGCATCACGGCGATACACCCGCCCTGGGGCCACGATGCGAACCGGTGGGGGGTTGTCTTGCAGGTGGCGAATCTGCACTGGAGAGGTGTGGGTTCTCAGCAGAAGATCACCTTTTAAATAAAACGTGTCTTGCATATCCCGAGCCGGATGGTCTTCCGGGATGTTCAGGGCTGTGAAGTTGTAGTGGTCCTGCTCCACCTCAGGGCCCTCCGCCACGCTGTACCCCAAACCCAAAAAGAGGTCGACGATCTCTTCCGTTGTTGAAATCAATGGATGGCGGTGACCCATTGGCGTTCCAGACGCAGGAGCCGTGACGTCGAGGGTTTCACCCGCGATGCGTTCTGCCATCGCTGCTTGCTTCACCGCCTGCAGGCGCTCAGCCAACAACGTCTGCACTTGATTTTTTAAAACATTGGCCCGCTGCCCCACCACAGGCCGCTCCTCGCCAGGCAATTTGCCCATGGCCCCGAGCACTGCGGAAATACGGCCCTTTTTGCCCAACAAACCGACTCGCAGCTGCTCGAGGGATTGGGCGTTGACAGCCTCGGCAATTTCAGCGGCAGCTTCCAGCTCAAGGGCATCCAACTGATCGGTGAGCTGCTGCAGGGTGACCGTGGCGCTCACTGGGCTGTCGTGAAGAAGACCAGACTGTAAGCAGTCGGGACGTTTAGGTTCCGAGCAAAGAGGTTTGTTCCTATGGCACCGCTTCGGATTCTGATCAGCAACGACGATGGCGTATTTGCTGACGGGATTCGGACCCTCGCCGCCGCTGCTGCAGCCCGGGGCCATGAGGTGACCGTTGTCTGTCCTGACCAGGAGCGTTCGGCCACCGGCCACGGCCTCACTCTTCAATCCCCCATCCGAGCTGAACGAGCCGATGAGCTGTTTGCCCCAGGCGTTACGGCATGGGCCTGCAGTGGCACCCCAGCCGACTGCATGAAGCTGGCCTTGTTTGAGCTGGTGAAGCACAAACCTGATCTGGTTTTATCCGGCATCAACCACGGACCCAATCTCGGCACCGATGTGTTTTGTTCCGGCACCGTGGCTGCTGCCATGGAGGGAACGCTCGAAGGGATTCGTTCACTCGCGGTGAGCAGTGCCTGCTTCCAATGGCGCCAATTTCAAGCCGCCGCTGATCTGGCGATGGATGTGAGCGAACAAGCCATTCATGGCCATTGGCCCGAGAACATGCTGCTCAATTTGAATATTCCGCCCTGTGCCAAGGAGGCGATGGGCCCCCTGCGTTGGACCCGACTGTCGATCCGGAGATACGACGAGCAATTCAGCTCCCGCAAGGATCCGCGTGGCCGTGCCTACTACTGGCTCGCCGGTGAAGTGGTGAACGATTTGGAATCAGCTGGTGAAGGGCCCAAAGACTGGCCAAGCGACGTGGCACAAATCCACAAGAACTGCCCATCACTCACCCCGATTCAGCCGGATTTGTTCTGGAGAGGCCCCCTTGGGGATCTCCCCCAGCTGAAGCTGAACGATCAGTCGGTCCACTGAATCTGTCCACTGAAACGACTCCGGCCAGAGCACAAATCAGCGCCCGAGTTTCACTGGGTGCGATAAACGCGTTGCAGGAGCCACAGCGAAAGAATCAAACCAATCAAATGTCCAAATAAAACTTGGGTGTTGCTCAACACCGAAAGCATCTCGAGCGATGTAATCGCCAAATTGTCTGCAGAGCCACCACCACCAATGGCGATGCCGGGGGTCTGCATCGAGGCTTGAACGAACAAACTTCCGGCCAAGGCTTGATAGCCAATCGCCGCAAAGGTGAGGCCCACAAGATCAGCGAGCAAACCCCGCTTAATCAGCCGTGCCGTTTCACCACGGGTGGGTCGCGCCGCACTGTCCACGGCCCGGCCAATTCGAACAATCAACCAGCCTTGCCAGAGGCTGTACAACAACACCAAAAAGGACAGGGTGGTGAGCGATAACCCCGGCCCCAGACCCACCGCCCGTTCTGCGTTACGGGCCAAACTTCCGCCAATGTTGTTGAAAATCAACACCCCCACCACCACCACTCCGAGCACCACCTGAATCCAAAAACGGATCCAGCCCATGCGCTTTAGCCCAAAGGACAACTGCTGGAAATCAAGGCGATCTGCCATGTCCGGTCGGTCAGTCGTTCAAACTTGCCATCAAAGCGTCCGGCCCGCACCTCTTTGATCCCGCTCTGCTCGCCAAAGGATGTCCGCCGGCCCACCGCCCTGGCCCTTGGAAGCTTCGATGGAATCCATGCTGGTCACCGCGCCGTGATTGCCGCGGCCCTCGATGGACTGGATCCAGAAATCGGTGCCGTTCCCAGCGTTGTGAGCTTCTGGCCGCACCCCCGCGAAGTGCTGTTTGGGGAAACACGGTTGCGCCTTGACCTCCCCCAGGAAAAGCTGTCCCTGCTCGGACCGTTAGGTATCGAACAGCTGGTGCTCGTGCCCTTCACCAAGGAGCTGGCCCAACTCAGCGCTGAAGAGTTCGCAGATTCCGTTCTATTGGAGACCCTGCAGGCCAAACGGATTGCTGTGGGCACCAACTTCCGCTTTGGTCACCGACGTGCCGGCGATGCAGAGCTCTTGCAACGCCTGGCTCGTCGTCGGGGCGTGGACGTGAGGATTGTTGACATCGTTGAGGACGCGGACGGGCGCATGAGCAGCAGCCGGATTCGTTCCGCTCTCGAGCACGGTGCGTTAGCGCAGGCAGAAGCCCTCCTGGGTCGGCCCTACCGCTTCCAAGGCACAGTTGTCCGCGGCCGTGGACTGGGACGGGAGATCGGTTGGCCGACGGCCAATTTGCAGGTGGATGGCCGCAAGTTTTTGCCTGGTCTAGGGGTCTACGCCGCCTGGGTTCAACTGGATGGAATGGGAGACGTCATGCCCGCCGTGATGAACCTGGGGCCGCAACCAACGGTGGATCCCAATTCACCCTCAGCGGTGGAAGTCCACTTACTCGATCGCAACCTGGAATTGGAGAATCGACAATTGGTCGTTGAGCCCGTTCATCGCCTTCGCGGCCAGCAAAAATTCGGCGGCCTCAATGAACTCAGTGCACAAATCGGGCGCGATGCCGAAGCGGCCAGACAACTCCTCAGGAATCCTGGCTAAGCCATCCCTGGGTAAGCATTCACCAAGCCCCACACGATGAACACCCCGATGCTGCCGAGGAGCACAATGCCCCAAATCAACACGCTCATGGAGCTGTCGGAACCACCGTTCTCCATGTTGATCCGCAATATTCTTCCTTCAGCGTGCCATGGAACCGATGGGTGAGGGGCCATTGGGATTGGTTGATTCACGGGTGGCACGACTGATCGATGCCAATCTCGATCGAGCCAGGGAAGGCCTGCGCGTGGTGGAGGACTGGTGCCGGTTTGGCCTGGAGCGCGACGATCTTGTTGTACGACTGAAGGATTGGCGGCAACGCCTGGGGCGACTCCACCGAAGCACCTACAAGCAAGCGCGATCAACGGCCACTGACCCTGGGGCTGGTCTCAGCCATCCTGCCCAACTGGAACGCCACAATCCCCAAGCGGTGGTGGCGGCCAATTGCGGCCGTGTGCAAGAAGCACTTCGCGTTTTGGAGGAATACGGACGCAGCATTGATCCATCTCTGGCATCCGAATCAGCCGCAATCCGTTATGGGCTTTACGACCTGGAGGTCAGTTGTCTTAACGCCAGCGTGGGCAACGAGCGTCGCCGAAGGCTGAACAACTGCCGGCTGTGCCTGATCACCACCCCCTGCCCCGATCTACTCGATCGGGTGACGCAGTCCCTAACGGCTGGGGTGACCATGGTGCAGTACCGCTGCAAAAGCGGAAACGACCGTGAGCGACTTGAAGAAGCCAAGGCATTGCGAATGCTGTGTACAAACCACGGAGCTCTCTTTGTGGTCAATGACCGCATCGATCTAGCCCTCGCGGTCGATGCCGATGGCGTTCACCTCGGCTACGACGACCTACCCACCGATGTCGCGCGGAAGTTAATCGGAGAAGCTCGACTGCTCGGCCGCAGCACCCACACCCTGGACGACGTGCGCCATGCCGATGCCGAAGCCTGCGATTACTTGGGACTCGGACCCGTTCACAGCACCGCCGTCAAACCAGACAAACCGGCGATCGGTCCGGAGCGTTTTCGAGAGGCCCAGACACTCACAGATCTCCCTGTATTCGCCATTGGAGGCATTGACCTCGACAACATCACAGCACTCTTCGATGCGGGTTGCAGGCGCGTTGCCGTGATCAGCGCGATCATGGCTGCGGAGAACCCTGAGCGCGCTAGTGAACAGTTGCTTCAGGCCTTATTGCCCCCTGTCGATTGAATTCCATGGCTCTCGACCTCCAAGTGAATGGCGAACGACGCCGTCTTGATCCAGCACCAACGCTACGAACATTGGCGATGGTGCTCGAAGCACTTGCTTACAACCCTGAACTCGTGGTCGCCGAACACAACGGCGTCATCGTTCCGCGCACGCAGTGGCCGAACACCGCGGTCAGCGATGGCGACAACCTCGAAATTGTCACCATCGTTGGTGGCGGTTCCTAGAGTTAGTGAACAGATCCAGCGCCTTTTCGGCAGCTAAACCATTGTTCCGGACTCGACGCTTGCTCGCTGCGCTGCTCCTCCCCATGGTGTTGGTGGGGCTCAGCTTGATCCACGTCCAGCCTGCTGATGCAGCTCGAGGCGGCCGAATGGGTGGTGGGAGCTTCCGCGCTCCATCGATGCCCCGATCCGGTGGTCGCAGCTACGGCGGGGGCGGATACCGCGGCGGCTACGGCGGGGGCTATCGCGGCGGTGGCATGGGCTTCCCCTTCTTGATTCCGATTTTTGGATTCGGGGGTGGAGGTCTGTTTGGGCTGTTGATCCTGATGGCCGTGGCTGGGGTTTTGGTGAACGCCGTCCGCGGTGGCATCAGTGGTGGAAGTACCCCCGGCATGGGCGGCTCTCCAGCGGCTCCGGCCCTCCCTCGCAACGTGAACATGATCCAGCTGCAAGTGGGTCTGCTCGCCAGCGCCAAATCCCTGCAGGACGACCTACGCCGACTTGCCGCCAGCTCCGACACAGCCAGCAAGAGCGGCTTGCAACGCTTGCTCCAGGAAACAACTCTGTCTCTGTTGCGCCAGCCAGATCTCTGGGTTTACGCCAATTCAGAGAGCGGGAGTGTTCCCTTCAATGCAGCTGAAGCCACCTTTAATCGGCTGTCAATGAATGAACGCAGCAAGTTAGATGCTGAGCTCACCAGCAATGTTGGCGGTGAGCGCCGTGCTGACGGGAATGTTGGCTCTGGTGATGCGGATGACACCAACGAATTCATCGTGGTGACACTGCTGGTGGCCTCAACCGCTTCAGCCAAGCTTCCGGGCTCCGATACCGGAGAAGAGTTGCGTCAAACACTCCGCATTTTGGGCTCAACGGCCTCCACCGAACTCATTGCCCTTGAAGTGATCTGGCAACCGGAAGGCCGCGGTGATGTGTTGAGCGCTGAAGATTTGGTTACGGCGTATCCAAACCTCCAACATCTCTGAACGATCTACAGATTTTCTTCTGGAGATTTAAGTGAAGTAGGCATTTTTTCTTAGGTCCAACACCTAAATTTCAAACCAACACATTCAGTCCGTCCTTTGTCTCCCGATCCTCGAGCAATGAAATGGCAACAGGATGGTGAGTTGTCCCCTGCCGATCTCGACGCTTTGATCAACACAATGAAGCGCGTCGAATGTGATCAGAACAGCGCCGAACTCGGTCGGTTAGGCCAAAGCACGACGGATTGATTGCCTGTTTTTCATTCTCTTCTATCCTCTGCGGCACCCCGCAGGATTCGCAGAGCTGCCATGGCCGCTCCGTATCCGTTATCGATATTGGTGACCAATAATCCAGGCGCACAACTCGCCAACATTCCTTCCAGGGCGGTGCGTCCACCATGGCTGATGCCATAGCCGACGGACACCGGTACGCCGATCACCGGTTGGGGCACTAAGCCAGTGAGCACAGTGGGCAAAGCTCCTTCCATGCCCGCACAAGCGATCAAAACGCGTGCGGTTTGTAGCCTTGGCAGTTGGTCGAGCAGACGATGCAACCCGGCCACCCCCACATCCATCACGGTATCGACGCCGATTCCATGGCACTGCAACGCGAGGGTGGCCTCCGCCACAACCATGCGATCGCTGCTGCCGCCACTGATCACCACCACCTCTGGGGCAGCGTCCTTTGGCGTGGGCAAAACACCCATCGTTAAACAGCGTGCATGGGGATGAATCCTCACCTGGGGGAGAGCCGCCGAAATGAAATCTGCTTTCGTTGCATCCACCCGAGTGACCAACCCCAGCTCGCCCGCATCTTCAAAGCGCTTCAAAATCGCAATGATTTGATCCCCAGTTTTGTGCTCACCCCAGATGGCCTCCACCATCCCGAGGCGGCGTCGACGCTGCAGATCGAGCCGGGCATCCACCATCAGCCCGGCAAGCGGAGCGGCAACAACTCACCCTCCAACACCAAGGGGAACGGGGATTCCGCCGTTGCAGAACGGCCCAATGCAGCATTCACAACGGAATCAAATTGGCGCTGCACCAGCTCAACTTCATCCGAACTGATCGCCTTCCATTGATCACGGGTGGCCCAATGAATCAACAGCTGTCCTTCCTCATGCGCCGGATCCCAGGCGATGTCGCGTCCAAGGAATCCATCCTGTTGCTCAAGCCAGGGCTGCCAGGTCTGCTGCTCTGCATCAAGCCAAGTCTGAACTTGAGACTCCGGAACCTTCAAACGCAGTTGTTCAATCACCGCATCACTGGCCAAAACCTGCCCCACGAACATCACAAGGATGGCGAACAGCAGCACAAACTTGCGGATCATGGTTGCTGCAAAAGCGCCACGGCATGGCAGCTGATCCCCTCTTCACGGCCCTCTGGACCGAGCTTTTCATTGGTGGTGGCTTTTACGCCAACAGCATCACTGGCGATGCCAATGCGCATCGCGAGATTGGATCGCATCGCTTCAATGTGGGGCTTGAGCTTGGGACGCTCCGCAATCACAACAGCATCCAGATTCACCACCTGCCAGCCCTGATCTCCCACCAGCTGAACCACCTGCTCCAGCAGCATCAAACTGTCGGCCCCCTTCCACTTTGGGTCGGTCGGCGGGAAGTATTTACCGATATCGCCGAGGGATAACGCGCCAAGAAGGGCATCCATCACGGCATGCACCAACACATCGGCATCACTATGGCCATCCAAACCGAGTCCATCCGGATGGTCCAAGGTCACGCCGCCAAGGATTAAAGGTCGACCCCTCACCAACCGGTGCATGTCGTAACCGTTGCCGATACGCAACTGCATGGCGGTGTCGCAAGGGAGCTCCATTCTCTCGGTTTGCCACCGCGTCCAAAGATCCGGCCGGCGCTCTTGGGTTCGCAGCTCACGCTGTTGCTGCCGCCAGTTCGCAATCGCTCCATGGTCTCCACTGCGCAGCACCGCGGGCACCGTCATCCCTCGGAAGTCCGCAGGCCGGGTGTAGTGAGGATGTTCCAGTAACACCGTGCTGTGACTCTCCTCCACCAACGAATCGGGGGCCCCCACCGTCCCGGGGAGTAATCGCACCACACCATTGATTACGGTCATCGCGGGCAATTCCCCGCCGGTGAGCACAAAATCTCCGATCGAAACCTCTTCATCTGCGAGGCCGCGAATGCGTTCATCAAACCCTTCGTAATGCCCACAGAGAAACACCAACTGATCGAACTCCCGCGACCAGCGTTGAAGATCGCTCTGCTGTAACGGGCGTCCCTGGGGAGACATCAGCAAAACCCTGGAGCGTGGGCAGCGCGGCACCGACTCCATAGCGGCAAACACCGGTTCGGGCTTGAGCACCATTCCGGCACCGCCGCCATAGGGCTCGTCATCCACTTTGCGGTGACGATCGGTGGCGAACTCCCGCGGGTTGTGCAGATGCATCTCCGCAATCCCAGCGGAAAACGCTCGCCCGATTACTCCCAGCTCCAACAAAGGAGCAAATGCCTGGGGAGCCAGGGTCACCACATCGAGGCGATAGGTTTTTTTCAAGCTTGGATTGGGCTCAATAACAACTCGCAACCCTCAAAAACCAACCGAAACCAAACGATAAAACAACTGTTTACGTCCTCCTTATCCAGAGGAGTTGTTCGCATCAGAGCAAAAAACCGCAGCGGCTTAATGCGTTGTTAACCCGACGGTCTCTCAGCAATATGTATCAAAACAAACATTCAACGATGCTTGGCTGGCACAAAAAACTAACGAAGCGTCTCCGGAAACGTCTGGGCCTCACCAAATATCAGTTCATGTGGCTGAGCTTCGTCAAAGGCTTGGTGATCGGGTGCTTGCTGACCCTTGCGTTCTCGTCTTAAGCGGCTGGCTTCGAGACCCTGCGGATATCGGTGCAAAAGCTGCCTTGCAGGGGAACACCTTCACCATTCACTGCCGTCGTGCTGCGCAAACGCAAATTCGCGCGCGTGAACCAAATGCGCTCCTGCACCACAACACCATCGGGGCTCGGAAGATTGAGTTCCATGCTGCCGTCGGGCCAAAAGCGCCAGGTTCCCGCAGGCTCTCCATTGCGAGATAAGCCACCGTCCTCGGAAAACAAAAGGGTGCTGCTGACTCCACTGGGGGCTTGCACAACCAGCTGACCCAGGCCAGACGCTGGGGTGCTTTCACAACGCACCGTCATCTCCCCACGTTCACTGCTGTGCCATTCGTCATCTCCCTCCATCGACAGCTCGAAACAACTGCGCAAACTCATCCATTGCCCATCACAAAGGGCAAGAAATGCAGCTGGATCGGCAGGAGGGAAGGGTTGTTCACTCATCTGATCATTCTCTCAGCCAGCTTCACCAGGTAATCGGCAAAAAGGGATACGGCCGATTCCATCCATACAGAGCCAGACGCTGGCGCCCGGGCACAGCGGCACCTCGACGGTGGAAGCCGAACACATCTGCGAGCACAAGGGTGTTAGCAGGACAGGTGACAGCAACGGGCTTTGGCAGATCCAGGCTTTCCAGGGCCTCATCTCGAATCCGAAAGGACCCCGAAACATCCGGCTGGCGGCGATGCAACAACGCCGAATCAGCGGTGGATTGTTCCCAGCGCAAACGAACGGGATCCAACCGATGACTGCCGGGAACGTACTCAAAGGGGCCGTCGTCGCGCTCGACAGGACGCAAGAACAACCAAAACTTCAAGGCCCGAAAAAACGTATCGCGATGCAAATCTTTCTGGAGGTCTGGTGTTTCGCTCTCCTCCCCATGAACCGTTAAATACAAATCCACCTTGCGGTGATCCATCGGCACCCCAATCACCTGGCGAGAGCAGGACGACAAGCGGGGGTCGTGACATGCAGCAGCAGCCTGGGGCAACATCCGTGGATCGATATGCAAAAAGCGGTTGAGGGTGCCGCCATCAAACCGATCAAATCCACCGGGAAAGGGTTGCTTGGGTTGGAATCCCACCCGAGTGTTCACAGGCATCGGATGCTGATGCGCAACATCGCTCACCCGCGATTCCACCTCATCGCGCAACGCAGCAAATTGGCTCGGCGGGAGAAAATTTTGGATCACAACGAACCCATCCCGCTCGAGATCGGCACATCGACCGGGTTTCAACCAGCGCCGCCAAGTGCAAAGGGTTTCGGCAAGTTCCACCCGTCGACGGTGCAGCTGAAACCGACGGTTCAGGGCAGGATGACCAACCCAAGGATCCCGAAAGCTCTTGGTGCGTGTCAGCAAAGAGAGCATGGTTGAAGCGTAGATCGGACGCAATCCCCGCTCAAAAATCGCCCCCGCCGTAGCCCAACTCCGCCAGACGATGGGGCTTACTCCGCCAATCAGGAACCACCTTCACAAACAATTCCAGATACACCGAACCATCGATCAACGTTTGCATCTGGAGCCTTGCTCCTTGACCAATCGTTTTAAGCATGGCGCCTCCCTTGCCGATCAGGATCCCTTTCTGGCTTTTGCGTTCCACCAGCACCGTGGCCAACACGGCCGTCCGCCCTGGATTTTTGCCCTGAGGTGCGATGTCTTCGACGCGATCGATCGTGACCGCAACGCTATGGGGCACCTCTTCACGGGTATGGAGGAGCACCTGCTCACGAATCAATTCGCCTAAGAGCACACGTTCCGGTTGATCCGTCACCATGTCCGGCGGATACAGCTGCGGTCCCAACGGAAGCTGCTCCGCCATGGCGACGGAAAGCTCACGGCACCCATCACCCGAGATCGCACTGCAGCGATGCACCGGCCAATGGGTCTCAGCCAGGAGTTCGTCGTAGCTCGCCGCGGCCTGATCCTGTTGGTCGGCCGCCACCAGATCCCATTTATTTAAAGCAACCAACACAGGCAGCGACTGCTGTTTCAGCAAATTAACGATGAAAGCATCGCCGCGGCCAGGCCGTTCACACCCCTCGAGAAGAAGCAACACAAGATCAACCTCTCCGATGGCGCTGCGAGCGCTGTGAACGAGCCGTTCGCCCAAAAGGTGATGGGGTTTGTGAATTCCAGGGGTGTCGACCAGAACCATCTGAGACTCCTCAGTGGTGAGGATGGCGCGCAGGCGGTTTCGCGTGGTCTGAGCCACCGGCGAAGTGATCGCCACTTTTTCCCCCACCAACTTGTTCAGCAGGGTCGATTTCCCAACGTTGGGACGGCCGATCAGAGCAATAAAACCAGACCGGTAGTCGCCTGGCACAGGGGGTTGAACCATCAACTCAGTCTGCGCGTTCATCAGCCGGCTTTGGTTTCGGCCTGCTCCAATGCGGATGGGGGATCTCCACTCAGGTCAGCCATCAACAATTCGCGGGTTTGAGATCCAAAAGGGAATTCACTCACCATCAAGGTGGTCAAACGTCCCGATCCCAAAATTGCCGTGCTCCGGCAAATCAGACACTGACAAGGCCTCTCCAAACGCGCGCTGCAGCACGGCCGTCAACAAGGAACCCACGAGTGGTTCGTTAACGCCTGCCAATGTCAGGAAGGACGTCTCAAATGAAAATCGTGATTCGAGGAACTAAGCATCAGATCAACTCGGCAGGCCCATAGCCTGACCGGAGTGGCAACGGTGCGCCATGCCGAATCAACAGCCCACCTTTCAGCAGGCGATGGAGATCACAGCCACCTGGCTGCAGCAATGGGACAACGAAGAGATCAGCGACGAAGTGCTCGCAGACCGGATCGGTGAAATGGTGGCGAGCCGCGATGGGGCGCGAGGATTTTTTGTGGTGACGCTTGCAGGAGATAGCGCCTTAATGGATCGCATGCCCGATGTTGTCGTGGGGCAGCTCCGCAGTGCTGGACGCGATGTGGTGGACCTCAGCGTCCGCAATTTGGCGATGAGTACTGCGATGGCAATGCATCACAAGCGCAGCGGAGATGACAATCAACAGGCCGGATCGGAGCGGGTCACTCTCCGCTGCACAGAGTTACTCCGATTATTGGAGCCGACTCTCGTGAAAGAACGCTTAGAGCAGCTGCTTGAAGCCACCATCGACAACGCTGGTGCTGACGTCTCCTTCTTAGAACGATGGGGCTACGACGACGAACAAAAACGGGCCATTAGCACCAGTATTTATGCCGTTGCAGCCGCTTAATCTTCCAAAAGCGAGTTATCAACAAAAAAGCCCCGACGATGTCGGGGCTGTTAATGATGCGAGGAAGGCGTAATTACTTAGTCGCGGCGCCCGCCACCGTTCAAAACAATGATCAACCGAAGAATGAAAATAAACAGGTTGATGTAGGTGAGGTACATGCTTAGTGCACCGGCCAAATATTGGTCGTCCCGATAAGCACGGGGCATGGTGTAGAAGTCAACGAAAGCCGCACCAACGAACAGCACAGTTCCGAAGCCAGCGATCATCAGCTCAAAGCTGGTGCCATGGAACATCGCAGGGGCAAACATGCCACCCACGAATTGAACAACCATTGCCAAAATTAGGCCGATCAAACCGAGGCCAACCACACCCGAAAGGGCCTGTCCGACACTGTCGCTCATGCGACGACCCACGATCGAGGCGATCACAAATGTGATCCCGGTCGCTAAGGCAGCGGTACCAACGGCACCGACACCAGCCACGGCACCAGCCATGGCCACGAGTCCACTCAGGGTGAAACCAGTGATCAAGCTGTAGACGGCCAAGAGGGGCAATGCTGTGGCGTTATTGCCCTTCATTGCCACATTTTGGGCAACAAAAAAGAGAATCAAATTGCCAATTAACGCCACCCAAAAGAGGGGCATAAACATTGGTGTGGCGATCAGGGTGAGACCGCCCAGTACTCCCAAAGAGGTGAGCACCATGCCACCGCCCACATAAGGCAAGGCCTTATTGACGACGTTGGGACCAACGAGGGCACTGGACTGCGCCTCACGAATGGCTTGTTGAAAATTGCTGCTAGCTGGCATGTCGACCAGATCACATTGCTTCCAATACTTTGACAGCGGTGGCAATAAGTTGGGGTGTGGATCTCCCTATCGACGCACAATCCGCGATGAAGGCCTGGCCAGCCCTTGTTCCTCTCGTTGCTCAACACGTTGGTCATCGAGGCGGGCATAGGCCTCCACAACCCGTTGCACCAATGGATGACGCACCACATCCGCCGATGTCAATCGACAAACAGCAACGCCGGCCACGCCATCCAACACGTCCGAGGCCTCCTCAAGGCCACTGAGTTGATTGTGCGGAAGATCCACTTGGGTGACATCTCCAGTCACCACCATGCGCGAACGCTCCCCTAAACGGGTGAGCACCATCCGCATCTGAGCTGGGGTGGTGTTTTGAGCCTCATCCAGGATCACAAACGCATCATTGAGCGTGCGTCCCCGCATGTAAGCCAGGGGTGCCACCTCGATCACGCCTTTGTCTAAGAGACCAGCAGTTTTTTCTGGTCCAAGAAGACAGTGCAGTGCGTCATAAAGCGGCCGCAAATACGGGTCCACTTTTTGCTGGAGATCTCCGGGAAGAAATCCCAACCGTTCCCCGGCTTCCACCGCCGGTCGCGTCAAAATCAGGCGCTCAACCTTGCGTTCGGTAAGCATGCGGACCGCCAACACGGCGGCCAAGAACGTTTTCCCTGTTCCAGCTGGGCCCAAGGCAAACGTGAGATCGTGGCGCTCCATGGCGTCCACATAACTCTTTTGTCGAAGGGTGCGTGGCCTCAAGGTGTGGCCCTGCGGACTCCGCACCAACACTTGTTCCGCCATCGCGGAGTGGTCGTCGCCGCGACCTGTATTCAATGCCCCGAGAGCTGATTGAAGGTCAACGGATGACACCGCTTGACCGCCTTGCCAGATGGGTCGAACCAATTCGACAACCGACGCGGCTCTCTCAATCTGCGCCGCTCGCCCGGTAATTACCAGTTGAAGACCCCGCAAGACGACAGAAGCCCCAGTAAGGGCTTCAAGTCGGTGCAGGGTCACTTCCGCTTCCCCCGCAATGGCAAGAGCAGCTTCAGGATCAGGAAGGTCGAAGACGAAACGACCGCGGTCGCCCCTATCGGGTAGTGAGGTGATCAGCCTTCCGACGCTTCGGCATCGGCAGCGGGTGCCTCGGCTTCTGCTGCTGCTGCGGCTTTGGCCTCAGCGGCATCCTTTGCAGCCTGTTTTGCAGCCGCTTCACGCTTCGCAGTTTGCTTGGCCTGGCCAACGGTGACGGAAGAGCGAACCGTTTTTTCGATCAAGCCACCGCGCTCTAGGAGAGTGCGAACGATGTCTGTGGGCTGAGCACCCTGACCCAAACGCTCGCGAATGGCCTCCGTATCCAAGCGGGTTTCCTTGGTTCTGGGGTTGTAGAAGCCAAGCTCCTGCAGCGGGCGACCATCCCGTCGCGACGTGCTGTTGCAGGCCACGAGGCGGAAGCTCGCTTCCCGCTTCTTACCGAACCGCTTCAGGCGGAGCTTGATCATCGTGGCCCTGGTGTGAAGAGTGTTGGAGGTTCAGGCTGAGCCATTCAGCCCGCCAAACAACCACCATACCGGTTCACCTTCAGAGTTCACCGAAGCCCTTCTTTTTCTTGGCTGGACGTTGACGCTTCGGAGGGGCACCCCGGCCAGCCCCTGCGGGCATGCCGCCCATTCCGGGCATTCCTGGCATGCCTCCCATCCCGGGCATTCCTGGCATGCCTCCCATCCCGGGCATTCCTGGCATATTTCCGCGGCTCATCTGCTGCATGAAGCCTCGCATTTTCTGGAAATCAGCCAGAACCTTGTCCACGTCTGCGGCCTGGTGGCCACTCCCGGCAGCAATGCGACGACGCCGACTCGGCTGAGAGGCCAGCAACTCCGGCTGACATCGCTCGCTCTCTGTCATTGACCCAATCATCGCCTCGACACGCTTGAGCTGGTCCTCGCCCTGCTTCAACATGCCGTCGTCAATCTTGTTCATGCCAGGGATCATTTTCATGAGCCCCCCGAGGGATCCCATTCGCTTGATCAGACGCATCTGCTGGAGGAAATCAGAAAAATCAAACGACGCCTCCTGCAGCTTCTTCTGCATTTTTTCAACGTCGGCGAGTTCGACCTCTTTTTGGGCTTTCTCCACCAGCGTGAGCACATCCCCCATGCCGAGGATGCGGCTCGCCATCCGTTCTGGATGAAACGGCTGCAACGCCTCAACCTTTTCACCGGTGCCAATGAACTTGATCGGCTGACCGCTCACTTTGCGGATGGACAGTGCCGCACCACCGCGGGAATCGCCATCCAGCTTGGTGAGCACAGCCCCCGTAATGCCCACCTGCTCATGGAAGGCACGGGTTAATTCGGCCGCTTCCTGGCCAATCATCGAATCCACCACCAGCAGCACCTCATCGGGCTGCACGGCGGAGCGAATTCGCACCATCTCCCCCATCATTTCGGTATCGATCTGAAGGCGGCCAGCGGTATCAACCAGAAGGGTGTCGTACCCCTCAGCCTTCGCCTTCGCCAAACCGGCCGCAGCGATCTCTTCAGGTTTCGCGTCTGTTCCCAGGCTGAACACATCAACCCCGATCTGCCCACCCAGGGTTTTCAACTGCTCGATGGCAGCAGGGCGATACACATCGGCACCCACCATCAGGGAGCGACGACCCTGATCTTTGAGATGCAGGCCCAGCTTGGCCGTGGCCGTGGTTTTACCGGCCCCCTGAAGGCCGGCCATCAAAACAACCGTGGGAGCCTCAGAGGCATGGGCGAGTGGTGCGTTGTCGCCACCCATCACGTCCACCAGTTGATCGTGGACCACCTGGATAAACTTCTGGTCGGGGCTCACCCCACGCACCACCTCAGCGCCGACGGCCTTACCGCGCACCTCAGACACAAAATCCTTGACCACCGGAAGGCTGACATCGGCTTCGAGCAGCGCACGACGAACCTCCTTGAGAGCCCCATCGACGTTGGTTTCGCTGATCTTGTCCTGGCCTCTCAGCCCTTTGACAGCATCTTCAAAGCGGGCTGACAGCTCGTCAAACATTGGGGGACCATGACTGGCTCAATGCACTAATCGTAAAAAGCGGCTCGCCAATCGCTCAGGAACCGGAAATGTATTCATGCAATTTCCACTGTTGTCCATCCCGCCCGAGCACGTAGGTGACGGTCAACGTTCCAGGAGGCGTCTGCTCAACTGTGGTTCCAGAGCGATCAAGGGTCTGATCGGAGTAGTTCACCGCAGCCTTCAACTCGATTCGCCGTGGTGTTCGACTCACCACATCAACGCTGGTCACAGAAGCCTTGATAGTTTTTGTGCGGCCCAGCGCGGCATCAGCGGTGCGCTCGGCTTGCACCCGTTGCAACAACCGATCGCGGGCAACGGTGGAAATCTCTTTCGAAACCGCTTCAGACACCGCGTTGGTCTGACCCGCAAGGGCCTTGGCTTTGGAATCCAACCAGCCCTGAACGAGATCCTCGAGTTGCTTGTCCGAAGGCGCATCACTCGTCAACGGCTCGATTGGACGCTCCAGAGGCTGCTCCGGTTGGAGTGTGGCCATCGGAAGCGTTGTCTCCTCGAGATCATCGGGTGCCGGTAACGCCGGTTCTTCCTTCACCACAGGCGACAGCGGTGGTCCATCACTTCGCTGACGCAGCATCAACGAGAGGCCACCACCAAAGGCCGCGAGAACTGCCACCAGAACAGCAATCTTGACCACGAGCGGTCGTGGGAGTTGGGGAAGTTGAGGAAGCTGGGGCAGCGAAAAGGACGGGAGGCGCATGCCGCGTTCTCCCAGACCCTCCGCAGACTCCTCAGAAGAGGACATGGAATCCACTGACGCAAGTCCAAGGCCGGAGTCAACGGTGGTCTCCCAAGGCAAAGGCAGCGCGTCGTTGAGCGGCTGACGAGACGCTTGGCGATCCAGTCGCTCGACGTAGTTCTGCACATCACGGTCGGCAAACCAGGCGTCGAGATCAATCGCCGTTGCATCGACATCGCGATAGCCAGGCAACACATCCCGCCCAAGCCAAGCTCTGCAGTATTCACACTGCGCCGCCAGGCTGTCGCCGGGGTGCTGCACAAACCAGCCCTGCACGTCCGCATCCCGGATCGCGGCGAAGTGATGGTCAGCTTCACGCACATTGCCGAGCAACAAATCCAGACATCCCAAAAGGGGCATCGGATCCAGTTCTGAGTCGGGGAGGCGATGCAAACGCTCCCGCGCCTGCTCAAGGCACTCCGGCTTGCGCCGGGAAAAACCGGCCGCCGTGAGGGCAAGCACAGCCAAAAATCCTGCTTCTGCTTGCCCCTCTTCCGACCAACGACTGAACAGATCGATCTGTTCTTGCACTGTCAGAAAACGGCGAATTTGTTGGAAGAACGACTCGAAATCGTCTTGGGTCATGGACCCAGCCGCCTCGACGGAGGTCACAAAATCCGTTCCATCCAGCCCGCCTCGGCGACTGACAAGCTGATCAAGAAGCGTCAATCCCTGTTGGTGAGAGGCCTGATCACTCAAATCCCGACTGATCAGATCCAGGATTCTGAACGGAAGCAGCGCGTCGAGATCGCGTTCGAGCATGCGCTGCTGATCGGGCAACTTGCCCATGCGCTGTTGCAACTGGATTCCCTCTACCAACAACTGCGCCGCCGATTCATATCGGCGCTGCCCCTGTTCTTCCACTGCTGCATCACGACACGCCAAAGCGGCCAACAGGGTGAGATCAGCTTCCCGTCCACTGCCGAGCGCAGGTGCCTGGGGTGGCTGCAGCCCATGACTCGCCATTTGGAACGCCTCGAGGGCTCCATGGGCTTCCCATAGAAGAATCAATCCAGCAACTTCACTGCTCGCTGGGAGGTCGAGTCCGACGGTTTCGTTGGGGTGCGATGCACTCAAACGAATCAGAGCAGATTCGTATTCAGCACGGTCATTTCGATCCGTCAGGAGATCAGCCGAACGGCCTAAGAGTTCATTGCGCTTAAGCAGCGCTTCATGGGTAAACCCCTGATCAGGCGGGCTATCACAGCGGGTTTGCAGACGGTGAAGGATGGCTGCCGCATCAGCGGAAGGACTAACACCCAGCAGTCGGAAATGATCGATGGGCAAATCCAACAGCTTCATGTGTCGCAGGCGCGAACTTTAGTCAGTGTCTGGTGTTTTGCCTATTCCTCATCCGCTGGCCCTTACAGTTGCTAGGTGTGAATGAGCTGGTCATGGGTCAGGACCTCGCGGTGGACTCCGCTTCCATCGGTATCGCCGCCGCCGGTGCCCATGCCGAACGTCTCTCCAATCTGGTGACATCTCAACGCGCGATCGTTGATCGCGACACGGGCTTGGACCTGTACCGAGACATGACCCTGGGTCGGCGCTTTGAGGACAAATGCGCCGAGATGTATTACCGGGGCAAGATGTTTGGCTTCGTGCACCTCTACAACGGTCAGGAAGCGGTCAGCACCGGTGTGATCGGTGCGATGAAGCGTCAGCACGACTGGTTCTGCAGCACCTACCGCGACCACGTGCATGCCTTGAGTGCCGGCGTGCCGGCCCGCGAAGTGATGAGCGAACTCTTCGGCAAGGAGACCGGTTGCAGCAAGGGTCGTGGCGGCTCAATGCACCTGTTCTCCAAGGAGCATCACCTTCTTGGCGGCTTTGCCTTCATCGCTGAGGGCATTCCCGTGGCACTCGGATCTGCCTTCACCAGCCGCTACAAGCGCGACGCCCTCGGTGATGCCTCCAGCAACGCCGTGACAGCAGCGTTCTTCGGCGATGGAACCTGCAACAACGGTCAGTTCTTCGAGTGCATGAACATGGCGCAGCTGTGGAAGCTGCCGATCATTTTCGTGGTCGAAAACAACAAGTGGGCCATTGGCATGGCCCACGACCGGGCCACCAGTGACCCGGAGATCTGGCGCAAGGCCAGCTCCTTCGGCATGGCCGGAGAAGAAGTGGACGGCATGGACGTTCTGGCGGTGCGGGCAGCGGCCCAACGCGCCGTGGAACGGGCCAGGGCGGGTGAAGGTCCGACCTTGCTGGAGTGCCTCACCTATCGCTTCCGGGGCCACTCCCTGGCCGACCCGGACGAACTGCGGGCGGAGGAAGAAAAGCAGTTCTGGGCCAAGCGTGATCCCCTCAAAGCCCTCGAGCGGGACCTGACCGAAGCGGGTCTGGTGAACAGCGATGAACTGCGCGCCATCGAAAAGGACATCGACGGCATCGTTCAGGACTGCGTTGACTTCGCCCTCTCGGCACCCGAGCCAGATCCCGCAGAACTCACGCGTTACATCTGGGCGGAAGACTGATTCAACCGAACGGGATCCGTTGAAACCAACGTCTCGCGAGGCGGCTCAGATGCCGCTCGGGAGACGGCGGGTGAGGTTGCGCAGCTTGCGCAGCGCCTTGAGTTCAACCTGACGCACCCGCTCGCGGGACACCTCCATCAGGCGTCCGATTTCAGCCAGCGTGTGGCGCTCGTTGCCCTCAAGCCCGAAGCGCATGCGCAGCACGTGCTGCTCCTGTTCGCTGAGGTGACTCAACCAGCGGCCCAGCTGCTCGTGATGAATCCGCTGTTCCACGATCTCGAGCGGTTCATCGAGGGATGAATCAGCGATCAGATCCCCAAGGAAGCTGCGCCCCTCCTCACCATTGACAGGAGCATCCAGGCTGCTGGTGGTGAGCGCCTGGCGCAGCAGCGAATCCAGCTCATCCAAAGGGATGTCCATGGCTTCGGCGATCTCCACACGGCTGGGCATGGCGCCGAGTTTGTGGGCCAGATCAAGACTGACCTTGCGGATCGTGGTGAGCCGCTCACTGAGATGAACGGGAAGCCGGATCGTGCGCGACTGGCAGGCAATGGCGCGGGTCATGCTCTGGCGGATCCACCAGAAGGCATAGGTGGAGAACTTGTACCCCCGGGTGGGATCGAACTTCTCGACAGCACGCTCAAGGCCGAGGGAGCCCTCCTGAATCAGGTCGAGCAATTCCAGACCTTTGCCTTGATATTTCTTGGCAACGCTGACCACAAGACGAAGGTTGGCCTTCATCATCCGCTCTTTGGCGCGGCGACCGATCCTCAGAAGACGGCGCTGTGCCGTGGTGAGTTCTCCATCCTCGAACTCACGGGAACCGTCTTCGGTGAGGGCCATCATGGCCTGCACCTGATTGCCCAGCTCGATTTCTTCAGCTGGGGTGAGGAGTGGAATTCTGCCGATGGTGGCGAGATACCAACTGACGGGGTCGCTGCTGCGCCGGCGTTGCGTCTCCAGCGGCTTGGAAGCTGTGGACACCTTGGGTGCTGCGGAAGTGAAATGACTTTCCTACGAACAGAAAGAATGTCGATGTGTTTTCAGCAACCCTTCAGATTTAGAACAGCAAACCGCAACATTTCAGATTTGCAAAAGATTTAAAAACCAAGAAAAGCTCTTTTGGGACCTGCCAGCCGAGGCAATCAAAACGAATCATTTGTTCAGACTTCGTTGAACATCGTTGTTTGCTTTTTCTGACACCGCGCTGTATTGATTTTCAAACAATCCGCAATCGCAAAAGCATCACTGGAGCGAGCGCGAACGGCCGCCAAACCGTGCAAAGCCGCAGCGGCAGTGAAGCTTTCGAGCCCAGGCTGCTGCTGTGCTGCAACCGCCTGGGCACCCCAACCGGTGGCAAAACCGGCCAGGAGGTCACCAAGGCCGGTGCGGGCTACCCGAGGGGTCGTACCTGTCAGCACCACCGCCGCACCCGATGGATCCGCCAGCACGGAATGCGCTCCCTTCAGCAAAATGCAACAACGGCTGCAGCGTGCTGCTGCGATCACCCTCTCCAGCGCATCACCCTCGCCACAATCAGGAAACAAACGCGCGAACTCAGCGGCATGGGGTGTCAGCCAGGTTGGACCCTGACGCTGCAACAGCCAGCGCCACCCCTCCGGACTGGACGCCAGGGCATTGATCCCATCTGCATCCAGCACCAGCAAACCAGCGACGGTGCGCAGTTGCTCCGACCACTGGTTCCACCACCGAGACGGGTTGCCAAGCCCGGGACCGACCAACACCGCATCCAGCCGGTCTGGAATCACCCCCTCCTCCAGTTGCATCACCTCCGGCAACACCTGCCACAAATTCGATTGAAGACAGGGCGGCACAACGGCCTGAACGCAGCCGCAGCCACTGGCCATGGCCCCCCGCAGCGCGAGATGTGCTGCGCCGGGGTAGCGATCACTGCCCGCCACCACCAGACAGCGGCCCCGTTCGTACTTCATCGCTGTTGGCGGCAGCGCTGGTAACGGGGCCGTACAGGCCCTGTCTCTTATACACATCTCCGAGCCC